>DATLHA010000048.1:0-37473 GCA_035540095.1 Acidimicrobiales bacterium
GATGCTCGCCGGTATCAGCCACACTCGCCCCGGCAGGCCCTTCGGGGTCACGTCGTGGGCCGCGTCCTTGATGCTCCGCTTGTTCCAGAGGTAGTCGTTGAGGGTGCCGTCGATCCCGTCCTGGTCGACCCCGAAGAGCACGTGGATGCCCGGCGACTGCACATCGGTGTCGACCACCGCCACGTGACGTCCTTCGGCGGCGAGCACAGCGGCCACGTTGGCGGTGGTGTTGGACTTTCCGGTTCCGCCGCGGAAGGAGTGGATGGAGATGATCAAGGCCGGTTCCTGGGTTCCGACGAGTCTATCTGCCGGTCTCGATCCGAAGCTCGTCGATCTTCTGCTGCAACCGCTGGAAGTAGTCCGACTCGGTGATCTCCTCGACTTGGCGGGCGGCTCGGGTCTCGTCGATCTCGATCCGCAGCTGCTGGACCTCCCGGCGGAGTCGCTGCTCCCTGGCTGCGACCTCCTTGGCCATCGCCTGGAACACGCGGGCCAGCTGGCCGAGGGCGTCGGAGCGCCTTCCGACCTGGTCCAGGCTGTCCGCCGTGAAGGTCCCCGACTCGACCGCGCTGGCCGCCGCCGTGACCCTGCTCACCTGCTCCACGTACTCCACCATCTCGTCGAAGAGCCGGGCGTTCTGGATGGCGCCGGCGATCTGGCCGGCGACCGTCTCGGCCAGCGACACCTCGTTGGGTTTGAATTCCCGCCCGGGGTCGGCGGCCTGGAGGAGGATGGCCCCGATCGTCTCGCTCCGGACCTGGAGAGGGACGATCAGGAGCCCCCGCCCTTCACCTGGTCGCATCACCGCCGCCATCTCCTGGCCCGCTCTCGGGTCGTCCGCGCCCGTCAGGAAGACCGGCGCTGCGTCACGAACCAGTTCCTGGAGGGCAGGGCTGCCCTCGACCGTGAATCTGAGCCCCGGCAGCTCGGGTACGTCGGGGGCGTCGACCGAGCTCTCGGCCATCACCGAGACGGCTTCGCTCCCGGGAGGGATCAGGCCGATGGCCGCCGACCGCACGTCGAACACCGAGAGCAGCTCGCTCGTCACGGCCCCCAGGGCGCGGTGCAGCTCCCGCTCGTCGGCGACGGTCTGGGTGATCCGGTTCAGACCCCGCAACTCACGCAGGCGCGACTCCAGGCCCGAGGCCATGGCGCCGGCGAAGGCGGCGATGATGAAGCCGACTCCCATCCGGAACGAGATCGACACCGGGAGGAGCTCGTTGTCGAAGGCCAGGTACCCGTAGACCTCGCGGACGGCGTAGAGGACGGTGATGACAGCCATCGTCCACAAGGCGCCGCGTAGCAGGAACAGGACCGCGCTGCCGAGGGGGACGATATAGAGGACGGCCCAGATCGCCGTATCGGGATCGAAGGTGTACACGAAGACGAGCAGGACGATGGCGATGCCGTCCACCAGCACGGAGGCCAAGGCCAGCCGGCGGCTCGCCGCCGCCCCTTCGGCCCGCCGGAGGGCGAGCCAGATCCCGGTGTTGCCGACGAGGAGGACGCCGACGGCGACGACGGCCCAGGGGAAGACACCCGGTGGGTAGGGCAGGTAGTAGGTGGAGATCTGGATCGCCGCCCACACGATGGCAATCCACCGGACTGTCGCCAGGGTCCTCACCGTGCGGAGCTGGCGGGGCGCCTCCATCTCGGGCCGCCCTTGCGGTCCGTGACGGCGGCCCCGGCCGATTGCGGGCCTCACGTGCCCGGGCACGCCAAGGCTCGCAGGGAAGCACGATGCGGCACGCCGGTCAGATTACGGGTACGTCAAGGTGAATGGCCATCGACCGTGGGGGTCGCTCACCAGGCCGACGGGCTGCACTGCTTCTCGCCTACTCGGGCAGGAACTCGTCCAGCCGAGGCTCGGCCAGGCACCACGGGCCGCTGTCGGTGAACCCGACGACGACGTCGGCGTGCTCGACGGAGGCCGGCACCCACGCATCGATGCCGGGCCCCAGCACCTCGTCCCAGAACTGCTCCATCTGCTCGGGGGTGAACGCCCCTCCCGTCTGCTCCCGCAGCTTCGCCTCCCGGTCGAACCGGCGCCGGCGGGCGACGTCCTTCGGGACGTCGAGATGCAGGTGCCAGTCCAGGTAAGGGAGGATGCGGTCGTAGCCGTCGCCGGCGTACCCGATGATCCACCCGTCGAACACCACCACATCGAGGGCCTGTTCGAGGCGCTCGTCGGCGCGGCGATCGTCCCGGGACTGATCGAATCTCGGCAAGACCAGGGGCGCCGATCCTTCATGGACGGCGGCGAGGGTCCGGACCATGAGGTCGAGATCGTGAGAACCGGGCGCGGCGCGCCAGGCAAAGCCGCGGCGCTGTCGTTCGGCCCGAGGAAGGTAGAAGTCGTCCATCGAGAGGGCGACGGTGCGCATCCCCACGTTGGCCAGCGACCTCGACACGGCGCCGGCGATCGTCGACTTGCCGGCGCCGATCGGCCCCGAGATGGCGAACACCCGAGGGCGGGAGGCGGCGACGAGCTGGACCACCGGCGCTACGCACGCAGAGCGCACGACCGAGGCATCCTGCCAGTCTCCCGGAGGGCCGACGACCTCGTCGGGCGCGGCCTGGCCGAGTGCGATCCACTGCCGCGTGCGATCGCGCTTCACGAAGCACCTGGCCGCGGGCGAGCGTGTCTCAGCCGGGGACGACGACGGTCTTGAGCACCGTGCACTCGTCGATGGAGTAGCCCAGGCCCTCCCGGCCGATGCCCGAGTCGGGCTTGCGGCCGCCGAAGGGGAAGTGGCCGACCCCGTGAGCGGGGGCGTCGTTGATCGTCACCTGGCCACACTCCAACGCACGCGCCGCCCGCCACGCGGCCTCGAGGTCGGAGGTGAACACCGCCGAGTCCAAGCCGTAGCGCGACCGGTTGGCCAGCTCGAGGGCGGTGTCCAGGTCGGCCACGGGGACGACGGTGAGGACGGGCCCGAACGTCTCCTCCCAGAAGATGTCGGCGTCGAGGGGGACGTCGGCCAGCACGGTGGGCTGATGGTAGGCGTCGGAGACGTCGCCGCCGGCCAGTAGCCGGGCTCCCTTGGTGACTGCGTCCTCGACCAGCTGGTTGACCCGGGCCGCGGCCTTGTCGTTGACCATGGGCCCCACCTTGGTGTCCTCGGCACGGGGGTCGCCGACCGGCCACTGCTCGACCTCCTTGAGGGCCCGCTGCAGGTAGGTCTCGTAGACCGACTCCTCGACGAGCACCCGGCTCACTGCGTCGCAGCGCTGGCCGGCGTTCTTGAACGCGCCCAGCACCGACTTCTCCACCGCCAGCTCCAGATCGGCGTCGGCCAGGATGATGGCCGCGGCATTGCCACCCAGCTCCAGGTGCATGGGCTTGGGGCCGGCGCCGGCGGCAATGCTGCGGCCGACGGAGCTGGACCCGGTGAAGGAGATCATCGACACGTCGGGGTGGGAGGCGAGCGTCTCGCCGATGACGCCCCCGGGCCCGGTGATGACGTTGAGGACTCCCGGAGCCAGTCCCGCCTCCTCGAGGACCCGGGCGAACAAGACCAGGGCGAGCGGCGCCTCGGAGGGCGCCTTGGCGACGACGGTGTTCCCGGCGGCCAGGGCGGGGATGATCTTGGAGGCCACCAGGAACAGCGGGTAGTTGAAGGGCCCGAACGCCCCCACCGTCCCCACCGGCTCACGGAGGACTACGGCCGACTTGCCCGCCGATTCGGCCATCCAGTCCCCGGGGATGTACTCGCCGAAGATCTTGCGGACCTCCTCGCGGACCAGTCCGAGACGCTCACCCGTGGTCTTCACCTCCGTCGTGGCCTGTTCCGGCGTCTTGCCGAGGTCGGCGACGATGGCCGCCACGAAGCTGTCGAAGTGCTCGCCGAGGACATCGGCGCCGCGCTGGCAGATCTCGAGGCGCTCGGACGCCGGCAACCCCTTGAAGCCTTCCCGGGCCTGCCGAGCAGCGGCGACGGCCGCCTCCACGTCCTCCTTCGACGCCTTGGCCGCCCGGAGAACGACGCTGCCGTCGATCGGGGAACGGTCTTCGAACACCTCGTCGCCCGTCGCCGGCTTCCACTCACCGCCGATCAGCAGGCGGGTGGTGAGCCCGCCGGCGGTTCGCTCGACCGCCGGCGAGAAGAAGTCAGGGAGGTCCAAGGAGACCTCGCCGCAGAGCCGTACGTTCAGTTTTCCCACGCGCCCTTCCTTCCCCGGCGCCGGCGATGCCGCACCTCCCTGACTCGTCGACGGCTGGCTTTGTCACTTTCCTGTGCTCGGCGGTGCTGTAGAGATATGGGACTGAGGGCCGAGGCAGTCGTGGCGACCCCCGCGGCGGTCCCTGCCGGGAAGGGTCGGGCCGAGACGAAGGAGCGCGTGCTTGTGTCGGGTTCGGTTCGCGGTGCCGTGCGCGCCGACCTGGACGAGGTCTTCCGCCGCGACTACCACCTGGTCGTCGGCGTGGCCGCCCGGGTCCTGGGCTCGCGGGAGCAGGCCGAGGACGTCGCACAAGAGGTGTTCCTGTCGTTCAGCCGCTCCTCGGTGCCTGCAGACGAGGCCCGCGGGTGGCTCTCCGTCGCCGCCGCCCACACCGCGCTCAACGCGCTTCGATCGGGCCGCCGGCGGATATCGCGGGAGGAGACGGCGGCGGCCGCCGACACGGCGGTCGTTTCCGATGTGGCGGAGGCGGTGGTGACGCTCGAGGAGCGCAGCCTCGTGCGGGCCGCCCTCTCCCGTCTGCCGCGAAAACAGGCCGTGGCCCTCGTCCTCCGGCACAGCGGCCTGAGCTACGCCGCGGTCGCCGCGGCTCTCGGACTCTCCCCCAGCAGCGTCGGCACCACGGTCCGACGCGCTGAGTACGCCCTGCGCAAGGAGCTGAACCGCCATGCGTCATCCAAATGAAGGAGTGTTGCGCCAGCTGCTCGACGAGCCGGCCGGAGTCGCCAGCACCGACCGCGAGCACGTGACCAGCTGCCAGGAGTGCGGCCGCGGGCTGGCCGCCATCCGTGAGGACGCCGACCTCGTGCACGCCGCGCTGGCCGACGAGGCCATTGAGAACCTCGATGCCGATGCCGCCTGGCGGCGTCTGTCGACCGCCACATCCACCGCAGGTCGGGTCCGCTCCGCTGCGCCCCGCGCTGGTCGGTTCCGTGCTGCCCTGCGCCGGCCCGTGGTCGCGGGCGTCGCCGTCGCCGCCATCGTGACCGGCGCCAGCGCCGTGGCCGCCAACGACTGGCTGCCGATCTTCCGGACCGAGCGGGTCGTCCCGCTCAGCATCAGCCCCGCCGATCTCAACGCCCTGCCCGACCTGCGGGCGTACGGAGAGGTCGAGGTCAGCGCCAAGCCCGACGTGCACCGGGTTCCCGACGCCAGGGCCGCCCGAGCGGAGAGCGGCCTGGACGTGCCCGAGGTGACGACGCTGCCCCGTGGGGTCACCGGCGAGCCGATGTACCAGGTGGGCGGCGAGGCCAGCTTCACGTTCACCTTCTCCGCCGAGCGTGCCGCCCGGGCCGCGGCCAAGGCGGGGGAGGCTTCGCCGCCTCCGCCACCGGGTGTGGACGGGAGCCGGGTGCGGCTGGTGGCCGGTCCTGGTGTGGCCCAGGTCTGGTCCCACAGGGCCGGTCCGCCCTCCCTCATCGTGGGTCGCGCCGTCGCCCCCAAGGCGTTCTCGTCCTCGCCCGCGGGGGTCTCGTTCGAGACGGTGCGCGACTATTTGCTGTCGCTCCCGGGACTACCCGAGGACGTGGCCGCCGCGCTGCGCACGTTCAACCCTGAGGGCTCCACCCTGCCGTTGCCGGTGCCCGCCGACCGCTTCACCACGTCGTCGGCGGTGGTCAACGGTGAGCCGGCCACCGTCCTCGCCACCCGGGACCGGTCCTTGGCGGCCGTCGTGTGGGTAGAGGATGGCCTCGTGACCGTCGTGGCCGGCCCGCTCGACGCCGGTGAGGTCCTGGCGGTCGCCCGGGGCCTGCGATGACGGCGGCGGACACCACCGCGGCCGGGAAACCGGTCGCCGACCTGCCGCCGGCGCCGGCCATCTGGTGCTCCGGCCTGCGCAAGCGGTACGGCCGCCAGCAGGCGGTCGCCGACGTCTCCCTCGAGGTGCAGCGCGGTGACGTGGTCGGCCTGCTCGGCCCGAACGGCGCCGGCAAGACCACGGTCATCAAGATGCTCCTCGGCCTCGTCCGCCCCGACGCCGGCGAGGCCATGCTGCTCGGGCGGCCGGCGTCGGAGCCGGCCACCCGCGTCCGTGTCGGCTACCTCCCCGAGCTCTTCCGGTACCAGCCCTGGCTGAGCGCGGCAGAGGTGCTGGCCCTCCACGCCCGTCTGTCCGGCGTCGACGTCTCGGACCGGGACCAGCGGGAGAAGCTGGCTCTGGTCGGCCTGGCCGAGCGCGCCGGCGATCGGGTGGGCGGCTTCTCGAAGGGCATGCAGCAGCGCCTGGGCCTGGCGGTCGCACTGGTGGCGGGCCCCGAGCTGGTGATCCTCGACGAGCCGACCAGCGCCCTGGATCCGGTCGGCCGTGTCGACGTGCGGGACATCGTGCTGGCGCTGAAGGCGAACGGCGTGGCGGTGCTGCTGAACTCGCACCTGATCGGCGAGGTCGAACGAGTCTGCGACCGGGTGGTGATCCTGGACCGGGGGAGGGTCGCGGCATCGGGAACGCTCGCCGAGTTGCTGGGGGCGCGTGAGCTCCGGTTGCACCTCACCGATGTGTCGCCGGAGGCTGAGGCGCGGCTGGCGGCGACCGGCGCCGTCGAACGGACGGGCGAGTGGTTCATCGTGGCCCTCCCCGCCCACGACGACGGGACCGCCGTGCCCGATCTCGTGCGTGACCTGGTTGGGCAGGGGGCACGGGTGCACGCCGTCGAACCGGCGCGCATCAGCCTGGAGGAACGCCTGCTGGGGATCCTGCGGGCGGGCGAGGTCGAGAGAGGCAACCAGTGACGGCGGCCCGCACCGTGCTGACGATCGCCGCCCTCACGCTGCGGGAGGCGTTCCGCAGGCGGGTCGTGATCGCCCTCGTCGCCCTCACCGTCGTCCTGCTCCTCCTGAGCGGCTGGGGGTTCTCCCGGCTGGCGGCCGAGCAGGGCACCGACACGCTGACCAGCGGCCAGGCCCGGCTGACGGCCTCGATCATGCTCAACCTGGTGATGTTCGGCTTCAGCCTCATCGCCGCACTGGGCACCGCCTTCCTCGCCGGCCCCACGCTCTCGGGCGAGACGGAGTCGGGCATCGCCCTCGCCCTCCTGGCCCGGCCCATCCGCCGGTCCGCCTTCCTGCTGGGGAAGTGGCTCGGTCTGGTCGCCTTCGGCAGCGGTTTCATCGTCCTCGCCGGCCTGGCCCAGTGCATCGTCGTACGGCTGGCGGTGGACTACTGGCCACCGCGACCGTCGGTCGCTCTCGCCCACCTGGCCGCACAGACCATCGTCCTGCTCACCCTCGCCGTGTTGCTGTCGACCGCGGTGTCGCCTATGGCGTCGGGTGTGGTCGCCGTCGGCCTGTTCGGTGCGACGTGGATCGCCGGCGTGGTGGGGGCCATCGGTCGATCGCTGGACAACGAGGCCGTTGCCCGCGTCGGGAGCATCTCGCGGATGATCCTGCCCACCGACGGACTGTGGCGGGGGGCGATGCACGCGTTCCAGGACGCGTCCGCGGTCGTCGAGTTCGGCGGCGGCTCAGAGGGGGAAGCCTTCCCCTTCCTCAGCGCCGCGCCGCTGACGACCACCTACCTCCTGTGGGCCGCGGTGTGGGTGCTGATGATCTGGGCGCTGGCCGCCGGCTCCTTCGTGCGCAAGGACCTCTGACGCCCTACGGCGCGCCGGTCTCCCGTTAGACGGGGGGCTCGACCACGCCGGCCGCCTCGAGCTGGGAGGTGACCGAGCGGCAGACGGCCCCCAGCTCCGCCAGCTCTGTCGGGCTCAGGTCCGCCAGGGGGGCGATGGCGGCGCCCGCGTCGAGCCCCTGCACGCGCAGGCAGGCCTTCACCGTGCGCGCCGGGCCGTGCTTGCGAAAGGCACCGAGGAGGGGTTCGACGATCCGCTCGAGCGTGACGGCCTCAGCCCATCTCTGCTCCCGGCAGAGCCGGTAGATCGCAGCCGACGCCGCCGGGAGCACCGTCGCCGGTCCCGACATCCAGCCGACCGCTCCCAGGAGCATGGCCGCCGTCGGTGAGAAGGAAGTGGAGGCGAAGACGCCGATGGCGTCGCCCGTCGCCGCCCTCCACTTCGGGATGTTGGCGATCTGCCCGGACGCGTCCTTCACGAAGCGGATGTTCTCGGTCTCCGCGAGCGCCGTCGCGTCGGCGCTGCTCAACTCGAAGCCACAGAACTGAGGGTGGTAGTAGATGACCACGGGGAGGGTGACCGCTCGGGCGATCGCCGAGAAGTACGCCACCGCCTCGGGTCCGATCAGCGGGAAGTAGCTGAAAAGAACGGCGACGATGCCGTCGGCGCCGGCATCCTCGGCCGACTCGGCGGCCTCCACGCCGGTGCGGACGTCGAAGGCCCCGACACCGGCGAACACCGGCACCACCCCTCGGGCGATGTCCACGACCGCACGCACCATGTCGTCGCGCACCCGCTGCGGTACGAGCGGCAGCTCCCCTGAGCTGCCCAGTGGTGTGAGGCCGTGCACGCCGGCTGTGATGCACCGGCGCACCTGGCGCTCGACGGCGTCCTCATCGAGCTTTCCGCCTTCGGTCAGCGGTGTCACCAGGTAGGGGTAGACACCATGGAAGTGGGTGGTCCTCACGGCTCAGGTCTCCGATGTAGTCGTGCGATTGAGCTCACCGAGGAGCCGGATGGATTGGCGAGATCGGGCGGGGTCGATGCCCGGGAGGTGGACGCGGACCAGCACGTCCGTCGTGCCGAGTGCGGCACGCAGGTCCTGAAGCGCTTGGCGGACCGTTTCGGTGGACCCGACCACGACCAGGCCGTCGGCCCACTTCTGGAGATCGGCCAGGCTGCCGCCGGCGGGAAAGTCCGGGTGCCGGCTGCGGTAGACGATGCCGTACTCGTGGGCCAGGCCGGCGGCGAAGCCCTGCCACGCCTCCTTGTCGGTCTCGGCGACGAAGGCCTCCCGGCGCAGCGGACGGTCGGCAGGCATCGGTTTGCCGGCCTCCTCGAGCGCCCCGTCGTACAGGGTCTTGGCGGCAGCGAGCTCAGGGACCCGCACCTGAGGCGACATGATCCAGGCGTCGCCGAGGAGTGCAGCACGGCGGATCCCCTTCTCGCCGGTTGCCCCCACCCAGATCGGCGGCCCACCCGGCTGCACCGGCTCGACCCGCAGCCGGGCCCGGTCCATCGGGTACTGGCCCCCGGCTCTCGACAGCTCCTCGCCGTTCAGCAGCCGGCGAACCGCGGTGATGTTCTCCTCGAACAGGGAGTACCGCCGGCGGAAGTCGACGCCCATCCCGGCGAAGTCCTCCTTCCGCCAGCCGGCGCCCAGGCCCAGCACACACCGGCCGCCACTGATGGCGTCGACCACCGCGGCGTCCTCGGCCATGGTGACGGGGTGGACGAGAGGGGCGATGGCGATGTCGGACCCGACGCGCAGCCTGGTGGTGACCGCTGCTGCGGCGGCGGCCATCGTCAACGGCCTCGGGACCCAGGCGTCCTCGACGAAGTGGTGCTCGGCGAACAGGACCGACGAGAGCCCCACCTCGTCGGCGAGGCGCACGTCGTCGAGGGCCTCGCGTACGACCTCCGGCCATTTCCGGCCGTAGGACTGCACACTCATGTGGACGCCCAGGCGGGGTGTCGAGCTCACCCGTGTCGCTCCCATCTCGTGACCCTGTACTCGAAACGCTCGATGAGGATGTAGGTGATCAGAGACGCGGCCAGGACGAGGAGCACGGTGGCGTACAGCTCCTCGATCCGGTATCCGGCGCTGTAGCTGCGAAGGAGCCGGCCGACCCCGACGACGCCGATGATCAGCTCCGCGTTCACGGCACCCTTGATGCCACGGACAACGGCGATGCGAAGGGCCTCGAGGAGTCGAGGGGTGGCGGCAGGGATGGCAACGGTCCGCAGGACCGAGAGGCGGCTTCCTCCGTAGGACAGGGCCATGTCCCGCAGGTCGCGTGGGCTGTGCTCGAGCGCCTCGGTGGCCATGACGGCCATCACGAAGTAGGTGAACAGCCACACCGTGGCCACCCGGGCGCTGAGGCTCGGCCCCCAGATCAGCATGAAGAAGGGCACGACGGCCAGGGGAGGAACCGCCATGGCCATGTAGAAGTACGGCCGGGCCAGCCGATGGACGGCGGGCACCAGGGTGAAGAGCCCGGTCGTGACGACGGCGCAGGCCATCGCCGTCACCATGCCCAGGAGGAAGATGTACGCCGTGGACGAGAGGGCACCCAGGGCGCCGTCTCGCACGATGTCGTCGGCGGCGGCGACGACACTGGACAAGGGCGGCAGCCAGGCCAGATCCCAGAGCCGCGCCGACAGCTCCCAGGCCAACGTTCCCGTCCCGAGAGAGAGTATCTCGACGACACCGGCGGAGCCACCGCCTATCCGGCGTGCCGACGGCGGTGCGCCGGCGGGTGTGGTCACGCCCTCGGGCGGGGGCCCATCAAGGCGAACCTCCACCGTCGCACCACCGTCGGCCTTCACGCGCCCATCCGCTTCAGCACGCGGCGCTCTGCCAGCACGCACAGTGAGGTGAGGACGACCGCCTCGAGGCCGATCAACAGGATCATGACGATCATGTGACCGGCCCGGAACCGGCCCAGGGCCTCCATGATGAAGCCGCCCATCCCGCTCGCCACCAAGGTGAGCTCGACGACGATCATCCCGGTGATGCCACGGCCGATCCCGATCCGAAGGCCGGTCATCACCGACGGGAAGGCGGTGGGCAGCAGCAGCGTCCGGAAGACGCTCAGGGTGCTGCCGCCGTAAGAGCGGGCCATCATGAGCAGCTGCCGGTCGGCGAGACGGACGCCGCCCCGGGTGTTGACGAGGACGTCCGGAAGCACGAACAGGACGATCACTGCCACCCGTGACGATGTGCCGAGCCCGAAGACGATGATCAGGATCGGCACGAGTGCCACCATCGGGACGACCAGCATCATGTTGACGTACGGGGCGAGGATGCGGTCGATGATCCGGAAGTAGCCCGCCAGCATGCCAAGGACGATCCCACCGGGGACGCCGAGTGCCAGCCCGGCCAGCAGCGCGCCGTTGGAGTCGCGGAAGGCTTCCATGAGGGACCCGTCGTTCCACGTACGGGTGAACGACTGCCACACCCGTTCCGGCGTCGGGAACATCGGGTCGTTCATCGACGTGGTCAGGAGGTGCCACGTCACCATGAGGCCGGCGAAGACCAGGACGTGCTGCCCGTACCTCCAGGCCCGTGCGATCAACGGGCGATCCCTGCGGTGGATCCTGCCGCCTCCCGGAGCCGCGCCCACACGTCGTCGAGCAGCTCGTTGAATGCCGGGGTCCGCTTGATCTCCAGCGGCCGTGGACGGTCAAAGGGCACGTCGACGACCGAATGCACGCGCGTCGGCCGCTGGGTCAGGATCACCACCCGGTCTGAGAGGTAGATGGCCTCGTCCAGGCGGTGGGTCACGAAGACCACTGTCCGCTTGTGCAGGGCCCAGATGCGCAGGAGCTCCGCCTGCATCACCTCTTGGGTCTGCCCGTCGAGCGCGGCGAAAGGCTCGTCCATGAGCATCACCGACGGCTCGACGTACAGTGCCCGGGCCAGGTTCACCCGCTGGCGCATGCCGCCGGAGAGCTGCGAGGGGAACTGGTCGGCGTTTTCCCCCAGACCGACCTGTTCGAGGAGGGCCTGCACCTCTGCCTTCTTGGCCCGGTGGCTGCGGCGCTGCGCCATCTCCGCTCCGTAGACGACGTTGCGCCAGATGCGGCGCCAGGGCAGCAGGCAGTCGGACTGGAAGACCGTGGCCACCCGGCCGGCCGGCACCTTCCACGCCGGCTGCCCGCCGACGAGGACCTCCCCCTCCCACGGCCGGCTCAGGCCCTGCAGCGTCTTGAGCAGGGTCGTCTTGCCGCAGCCCGACGGTCCGACGACCGACACGAACTCGCCGGGGTCGACGGTGATGTCGAGCCCGTCCAGCACGACGGACCGCACTCCCTCGCTCTCGTAGCCGTGACGGACGCTCCGCAGGGTGAGGCCGATGCTCCTTCCCGGGCCGAGCTCGGCCGCGTTGGCGCTCCTCGCCACGTCGCCCGCCTAGTCGAGCCCGCGAATTGCGAGCGCCAGGTTGGTCCGGTTGACGAACCGCTCCGGGTCGAAGTCGGCGTCGAGCAGCTTGGTGTCCCGGAGGGACCTGTAGGTGGCGGCGACCTCCCGCTCGGAGAGGCCACCGTCCCTCGGGAACACCTCGTTCTGGAGGTAGACGTTGACGGCGGCGGCCATGTCACCGGCGGTGACCGACCTGATGGAGCCCGACGCGAAACTCGTCATGTCGGCCGGGTTCTGGTACGCGGCCCGAACGACTTGCAGTTGGCTCTGGACGAAGTCGTAGACGAGGCGGGGGCGCTGCTCCAGCGTGTCGCGCTTCACGAAGGTGATGGTGTTGATGATGTCGGCGTAGTCCTTCGCCATGTTCGAGAGGAACGTGATGCGGCCGGCGAAGTCGCGCTCGATCTGGGGCACGGAGGAGAACTGGGCCGGAGCGGCGTCGAGCTCGTTGGCGACGAGCGCCTGGACGCGATTCGGGGTGAGGGCCACCGAGAGGATCTGGGGGTTGGCGTTGCGGCACTTGGCGATCTCCATGCGGACCAGCTGGTCGGTCGTGGAGATCGGGTTGTTGATGCCGACCCGCCTGGCCGAGCACACATCGGTGACGCCGGTCCGCGCCATCATGTGGTAGTCGGGCCGGCCGCCGCCGATGACGGCGACGAGGTCCGCCCCTTCGGCGACGGCGGAGAAGAAGTTGGCGGGGGCGGTGTTGCCGAGCAGGGCGTCGCCGCGGATGACCGCCTGGATGCTGTCCGTGGTGGTCTGGAAATGCTCCTCCGAAACGGTGTAGCCCCGCTTGGCCAGCTCGGCGACAGCCATGGACTGAGGCAGTTTGACGATCTGAGGAACGCCGGCGGAGTGGGCGAAGACGACCCGGCCGCCGTCGGGGCCGCCGCGCTCAGGAACCGTCTGCGTGTCCACCGGCGGTGCGGTCTGGCCGCCCGGGGTGTCGTCGCCACCGCCACATGCGGCGGCGGTCAGTGCGAGGGCCAGGGACACCCCGGCGAATACCCGGAACTGCTTCCTTCTCTTCACTACATGCTCCTTGCTCTGCCAAGTGGCGGTTCGAGGATCAGGCCGGTTCGCTGATCCGCAGCAATGCTTCGGTGGTCATGGCCTCTGCCGCCTCGGTGGCCGATTTGTAGGTGAACATCCCCGCCAGCCGCTGCTGTTCCCCCTCGTCGAGGTTCGGGACCAGAAGCTCCATCAACGTGCCGGCACCCTCCGCGGCGCGCATGGACGCGTCGTACACGAGGTCGTGGGCCCGCTGCCGGCCACGGCTCTCCGCCAAGCCCATCATGAGGGCCTCGGAGAGAATGAGACCCTCGGTCAGGTCGAGGTTGGCCGCCATCCGCTCTTCGATGCAGCGCAGGCCTTCGACGAGCGGCACGGCGATCTTGAGTGCGGACACGGCCGAGTCGAGCATCCTGGGGACGGCGTCCCACTCGAGCGCCCAGAACGACATGTCGCGCTCGTGCTCCTGGTTCATGGCGGCCATCACGGAGGAGAGGCGCTCGGCGCCCGTGCGGGCCAGAGCCCACGTGACTTCGGCGAGGACAGGGTTGCGCTTGTGGGGCATGGTGCTCGAGCCCACCTTGCCCTCGTGGAACGGCTCCTCGATCTCTCCGATCTCGGGCCGCTGCAGGGTCATGACCTCCCGGGCCAGCCGCTGCAGGGTCTGGCACGTCGAGGCGACGGCGAAGGCGTAGGCGGCGATGCGGTCCCGGCTCGTGTGCCAGGTGATCGACGGCTCGCCGAGGTCGAGCTCGGCGGCCAGCTCACGTCGGACGGCGAGGCCGGTGGTGGGCAGGGAGGCCAGCGTTCCGGCGGCACCACCGAACTGCACGACGTCGAGGTCGGCGGCCGCGGCCCGCAGCCGGCGCAGGTGCCGGGAGACCTCGTCGCCGTACACGGCGAGCTTGTAGCCGAGGGTGATGGGCACGGCGTGCTGGGCGTGGGTACGCCCGGCCATCGGTGTGCTCTTGTACTCATCGGCCTTTCGGAGGAGCCCCTCCAGAAGTCGCGATATCAGTGCGCCGAGATCCTGGTGGACGGTACGGAGCTGGAGTACCAGACCGGTGTCCATCACGTCCTGGGTGGTCGCCCCCCAGTGGACGTACTGCCCGAGGTCTCCGGCACACGCCTGGGTGAGCAGGCGCACCATCGGCATCACGGGATGCAGGGTGGTGGCGAAGATCGCCTGGTACTCCTTGGCCGGGACGTTGGCGATCGTCGCCTGCCGGGTGATCTCATCGGCGGCGTCGGAGGGGATGATCCCGAGCCGGGCCTGGGCTCGGGCGAGGGCAGCCTCGAACTCCAGCCAGGAGCCGATCTGGCCCTCGAAGCCGAAGACGCGGCCGACCTCCTCGGACGAGAAGAGCGCGGCGTACTGCTCGGAATGGAAACCGATGGGGTGCACGGGAAACCTCTGATGGTGGGCGGACGCCGGCGAGCGGCGCAGCCGGCGGTCGTTCAGATCAGCTCGGACAGTTGGCTGCGCACGCCGGCGTACCGGCGGCGGAAGTCGTCGGCGGCGGCGGCGTCGAGCCCGAGCTGGGGCCGGCGCACGAATGGCGAATCGAGAACGCCGTCCTCGACGAGGGCGAGTTTCAGCCGGGCGACAGCGTCGAGGATCGGCTCGTCGAAGACGAGCTCCTGCAATGGCCGCATCTCGCGCTGGAGCTGCAGGGCGGACCCCACGTCGCCGGAGGTGGCCAGGTCGTGGATTCGAGCCCAGAGCTCGGGGAAGAGGTTGGCGATCCCGATCAACGACCCTTGGCAGCCCAGCAGCGAACCTTCGGCGACGAAGCGGTCATTCCCGTTGAGGACGTCCATCTGCACCGCTTCTGCGTCGAGCGCGGTAACGGTCTCCCGGTAGAGGTCCATCGAGAAGGACGCTTCCTTCATGGCCACCACCCGCGGCAGCCTGCCGATCTCGACGATCTCCTCGACGGTGTACCAGTAGCTGCGCACCGGGATCTGGAACAGGACCAGCGGAAGGGCACTGCCGGCATCCAGCTCTCTCCAGAACTCGGTTCGCACCCGAGCCGGGACCTGGCCCCATGCCAGCGAGAGGGGCGGGAAGAGCATCACCGCGTCGGCGCCGGCGGCCGCGACCGCGGTGATGCGGGCGAGGGCTTCGCGTACCGTGCGGGGGTCGAGGGTCGAGGTGACGACCTTCGAGTCGCCCACGACCTCCCGCACGATGCGGGTCACCTCCACCTGCTCGCCGGCGTCGAGAACGAGCCCCTCGCCGATGCGTGCCGTGGTGACGATTCCCGTGACACCCTCACTCGCCGCCATGTGTTTGGCCAGCGACCGCAGGCCGTTCTCGTCGATCCCTCCCTCGCCGGTCATCGGGGTCACGATCGGGACGTGGAGCCCGTTCATGCCCGAGATCTGCTGTCCCATCGCTTACGCTCCTCGTTCGCCCGAGACACCGTGGCTGGAGGCCAGTACACCATGCAGAGGCCAAGTGGTCAAGCCAATACCCGGTTTTCCCCCATCGGCAACCTGAGCACCACGGTGGCGGCAATCGCCCAGATCGAGGCGTTGATCCGCCGGGGCGAGCTGCGTCCCGGGGACCGGATGCCGCCAGAGCGGGAGCTGGCCGAGCTTCTCGGCGTCAGCCGGCCGACGGTCCGGGAGGCGCTGCGCGCCCTGTCGATCCTCGGCATCGTGCGGTCCCGCCACGGGTCGGGCAACTACCTGGGCAGCCTTGACGAGCAGGCTCTCCACGAGCCGTTGCGGTGGCTGCTGACCCTCTCCCTGCCGGCCCAGGACGTCAATGCGGTGCTCGAGTTCCGCACCGTCCTGGAGTCCGGCCTCGCCCGGCTGGCCGCGGAACGGATTTCGGACGATGCCCTGGAGCGGCTGCGAGACCTGCTTGCCGAGCTGGAGGCGGCGAAGTCCGACGAAGAGGTCCTCCGGGCCGACATGAAGATGCACGCGGTGATCGCCGAGGAGGCCAACAACCCGATGCTCCTGTGGATGCTGAACGCCGCGGTCGAGCTCAATGTGGCCGCCCGGTCCCGGACGGTGCGGGTCCCCGGCGTGAAGGGCAAGGTCGCCGCCGATCAGCGGGCCATCGTGGAGGCCCTCGAGAAGCGGGACGGGAACGAGGCGGCCGAGGCGATGTGGCGGCACCTGAAGCGGATCAGCACCGCCTACAACGAGTACTCCCGCCAGCACGCAGAACCTGCGCCGGCGCCCGGTTAGGCGCGAAGGAAGCCGTCGCACCGGTGCATCTGCGTTTCACCGGCCTGTCACCCTCGCGCAGGGCGAACGAGGACGATTCCGGCGGCCATGACCCGGCGCCGCCGCATCGGCGGGAGGGCACGGCCTAGGTCGACGGGCGGCCTCGGACGGCGTTCAGCACCCGCTGGACGTCGCGCAGGTGGTGGGACCCCTCGTGCACGCCGTCGCGCGCCAGGCTCAGGGCGTCACGTTCGGCGCCGGCGACCAGTGCCGTGCGGGTCCAGTCTTCGGGCCGGACATCGGTGATCACCGTCGCCAGCTCGTCGCAGGCCAGGTCGAGCCAGCCCAGCACCTCGACGCGGTCGAGGTCGTTGTAGGCCTGCGACGCCGCTCGTTCCGCGTTGTCGAAGGAGGCGATCGCCGGCGTGTTCCGGCGGGTGACCTGGCGGATGGCCGGGCCGAGGTGGTCGAGACGGTCGGCAACGTGCGCCGTGTACTCGAGCGCCGACCAGGTGGAGGGGTGGGGCCGGCGCCGGAACACCGCGTCGGGCCCGTCGTCGGACCGCGACGAGATGAGCAGGGCGCGGTAGCGGCGGGGGAAAGAGCGGACGGCGACGGCGGCGTCCGGTGGTGAGACGGTGGCGTAGTCGAGGCCGCACTCAGGGCATACCCAGCCCTTTGGCCGGGGTGGGCTCAGGGGGCCGCCTTTCGGGCGTCGCGCACGGCCCGCAGCCCCCGGCCGATGTCGAGCAGGTGGTGGTTGCCCTCATGGACGGCCCGCCGGGCGGTGAAGCGCACCGATCGCTCCTCGTTGCGCCGGATGCCGACCCGGTCCCACACGCCGGCCGGAAGTGCTTCCACGGTGGCGGCCAGGCGCTCCGCGTTCGCCCCCAGGGCGTCGGCCACTGCGGCCGGGTCGTCGTCGTTGTACCGGCGCTCGGTGGCCAGGTCGTCCGGCGCCGGCCCGTCGAGGACCGGCCGCTCCTCGTTCAGGCAGCGACCGATCCAGCGGTCGTAGGCGGCGAAGACGTCGCGTACGTGCGCGGCGTACTCCAGCGCCGACCACGTGCCCTCGGCCGGGCGCTGGCGCACGACGGCGTCGCCGTCCTCGCCGGGCAGGAAGCGGGTGAGCGGCGCCCGGTAGCGCTTCGCGAATGCCCGGAGGGCAGCCGGGATCTCAGCCGGATCGAGCGTCTCGTAGTCGAACCCGCACTCCTGGCACTTCGACGCCTCGCTCACTCGCCGCTGGCCTTGACCACCTTGTCGACGAGGTGGGCGGGCAGCACGTCGTAGTGATCGTGGCGCACCCGGAACCGGCCACGCCCTCCGGTCAGGGACCGGAGATCGATGGAGTAGCGCAGGACCTCCGACGTCGGAACCTGGGCGGTGATGGTCTGCTCGCCCTCGCCGGCGACCTCGGTGCCCTGCACCCGGCCTCGCCTGGAATTCAAGTCCCCCATCACGTCGCCCTGGTAGGCGATGGGCACCGTGACCTCCAGCAGTGAGATGGGCTCCAGCAGCACGGGCCCGGCCTTGGCCATGGCGTCCTTGAAGCCCAGCGATCCCGCCATCTTGAAGCTCATCTCCGAGGAGTCGACCGGGTGGAACTTGCCGTCGAACACGGTGACCCGCACGTCGACCACGGGATAGCCGAACACGCCCCCGGTGGACATCGTCTCCAGCACGCCCTTCTCCACCGCGGGGATGAACTGGCGGGGAATGGCGCCGCCGACGATCTGGTCGACGAACTCGAAGCCGCCGCCTCGCTCCATGGGCTCGACCCGCAGGAAGGCGACGCCGAACTGGCCGTGGCCGCCGGTCTGCTTCTTGTACTTGCCCTCGGCCTCGGACTTGCCGGTGATCGTCTCGCGGTAGGGGACCCGCACGTCCTCGGTCACGACCTCCACGCCGAACTTGCGCTGGAGCCGCTCGGTGACGATGGAGAGGTGGGTGTCGCCCATGCCGGAGAGCAGCGTCTGGTGGGTCTCGTCCTCCCGCCGCACGTGCAGGGCCTGGTCCTCGTCCTGCAGGCGGTGCAGGGAGGTCATCAGCTTGTCCTCGTCGCCCTTGGACTTGGGCCGGATGGCGATGGTGAGCACGGGCTCCAGGGGCTCCGGCGGGGTGACGACGACCGGTGTGCCCTTCGGTGCAAGGGTGTCGCCGGTGAGGGTGTCACTGAGCTTGGCCACCGCGCCGATGTCGCCTGCGGGGATCTCGCTGACGCCCTCCTGCTCCTTTCCTCGCATGGTGAAGAGGTTGTGCAGCTTCTCGTCGGAGTTCGAGCGGGGGTTGGTGAGCACCGAGTCGGGCCGGATGGTGCCGGAGAGCACCTTGAAGAACGAGACCTTGCCCACGTAGGGGTCGGCCACGGTGCGGTACACCAGCGCCAGCGGCTGGCCCGAGGGGTCGGGCGCCACCTCGGTGGCCCCACCCGGGGCCTGCACGCTCACCGGGGGCCGCTCGAGGGGCGACGGCCCCACCTCGACGATGAACTGGGCCAGCCGGTCGATGCCGATCAGCTTGGTGGCCGAGCCACACGCCACGGGGAACACGCTGGCCTCGGCGACGCCCTTGGCCAGGGTGTCCTCCAGCTCCTTGGGGCTGATCGCTTCACCCTCGAGGTAGCGCATCATGAGGTCGTCGTCGGCGACGACGATGCCCTCGATCAGGTTGTCGCGGACCTCGTGCTCGCGCGCCGCCATGTCGTCGGGGATCTCGCCCACGTTCGGCTTCCCGCCGTCGTAGAGGTGGGCGGTGTCGGTGAGGAGGTCGGCGATCCCGCGGAACGTCGCCTCCTCGCCGATGGGCAGCTCCAGGGGGGCGACGCCGGCGCCGAACTTGTCCCGCAGCTCGTCGAGGGTGCGGTCGAAGCTGGCCCGCTCCCGGTCGAGCTTGTTGATGAAGAACATGCGCGGCAGGTCGAGCTCGTTGCAGATGCGCCAGGCCACCTCGGTCTGGACCTCGACGCCCTCGACCGCGCTGACGACCAGCACAGCGAGGTCGGCGACCCGCAGGGCGGTGTGCATGTCGCCCACGAAGTCGGCGTAGCCGGGGGCGTCGAGCAGGTTGATCTTGTAGCCGTCGTGCTCGAGGGGGGCCAGGGCCAGGGACAGAGAGAGGTGGCGGCGGACCTCTTCGGGGTCGAAGTCGGTGGTGGTCGTTCCGTCCTCCACCCGGCCCATGCGGCCGATGGCGCCGGAGCAGAAGAGCAGGGCTTCGGCCAGGCTGGTCTTGCCGGCGCCCCCGTGCCCGACCAGGGCGACGTTGCGGATCTTGGCGGGAGGGAAGCTCTTCACGGGCGCCTCGCTGCTACGTCGGCGGGGGGCCGCCGGTCCATTGGAAAACTGGAAGGTACGCCAGCCTACCGGTATGCCCTGGTACCCTCTAGGGGCAGAAACGGTTTTCTGAAGCAGGATTGTCTCAAGGGCAGTCCCGAAGGAGTCGGATGTTCGACAAACGGTGCCGGACAGGCGTCGAGCGGAGTCTGCGGCCCGTGGGGTCCGGCCTGGCCAAGGCCAAGATCAGCGCCGACCAGCTCACGGTGCTGGGCTTGGTCCTGTCGGCCGCGTGTGCGGTGGCCATCGGCAACGGCTGGCTGTTCGTGGGCTGGTGCCTCCTCGCCGCCTCGGCCGTCCCCGACGTGCTCGACGGTGCGGTGGCCAAGGCGTCCGGTACCTCGTCGCCCCGAGGCGCCTTCTTCGACTCCGTCGTCGACCGGGTGAGCGACACTCTGGTCCTGGGCGGCCTGGCCTGGTACCTGGCCAGCACCCACAGCCCCCACACCGCCATCCTGCCCCTGGCCATCGTCGGCGCCTCCAACCTCGTCTCTTACGAGCGGGCCCGGGCCGAGTCGCTGGGCTTCACCGCCCGCGGCGGCCTCATGGAGCGGGCCGAGCGCATGATCGCCATCGGCCTGGGCCTGCTGTTCAGCTTCGTCATGATCCCGCTGCTGTGGCTGATGCTCGGGCTGACCCTGCTCACTGCGGTGCAGCGCTTCGTCATGGTGTGGCGCCAGGCCAGCGCCACCGTGCCCGGCAAGAACCGCAGCGGCGAGCGCCTCGCCGCCCGCTGGTCGGCCCGGCGGCCGTCGGTCGGTTTCGGAGACGGTGAGGGCTCGCGGCTTCGCGGCCAGCGCGGTGACTCCGGCAGCTGGAAGGCCCGGCGGGCGTCCCAGTCCCGCCCCCCCACCTGGCGGCGGGCCCGCACCCGGCCGTAGACCTCTCCCGCGCCCGGGCCCGAGCGGAGTGGGACCGGCGGCGCCTCCACTACATCCGCGGCGCGGCATGGGCGGCCTGCGCCCTGCCCCGGCGCTCGGCCATCCCGATCTCGGCGTTGCTGGCCCGGGCCGCGGTGGCGTCGCCCCGGTCGGCCCGTGACCGGCACTTCGTCGCCCGGCACCAGAGCCGGGCGCGAGGCGCCATCCTGGAGGGTCGGGCCCGTGACGTGGCCGTCCGTGAGGCCTACGTCTCCTACGCCCGGTACTGGATGGAGTCGCTCCGGCTGCCCCGCATGGCGCCGGAGGAGGTCGACGCCGGCTTCACCATTCAGGGCCTGGAGCACATCCGGGCCGCCCTCGATGCCGGGACCGGCGCCATCCTGGCCCTGCCCCACGTCGGGGGCTGGGAGGTAGGCGGTTCGTGGTTCGTCCGCCAGGGCTTCCCCCTGGCCGTGGTGGTCGAGGCCCTCAGGCCGCCGGAGCTGTTCGAGTGGTTCGCCAACCTGCGCCGGTCCCAGGGCTTCAAGGTGATCCCCCTCACCAAGTCGGCGGGGGTCACGGTGGTGCGGGCCCTGCGGGCCAACCAGATCGTCGCCCTCGTGTCCGACCGCGACATCGCCGGCGGGGGAGTGGAGGTGGAGTTCTTCGACGAGCGGACAACGCTTCCGGCGGGGCCCGCCACCCTGGCGGCCCGCTTCGGTGCGCCGCTCCTGCCGACGGCGGTCTACTTCAAGGGCGACGGGCACCACGCCGTCGTACGGCCCCCGATGGCGCTGGCCGGCGACGCGACGGTCGACACCCAGGCCTTGGCCCGGGTGCTGGAGGACCTCATCCGGGCCGCACCCGAGCAGTGGCACCTCTTCCAGCCCAACTGGCCGTCGGACCGCCTTTAGGACGCTGACCTGGTGTATTACCGCTCGGCCTCGATCTCAGGCCGCGGCAGCACCGAGCGCGAGGTCGATTGCGCGGCGCGTCAGGTCCTCGCCTGGTCCCCGATCGCCAGCCCCGGCACATCGAGGTCCCATCCGTGTCCTTACGCCGGACCGTCATCTCCGGAGGCGTCAACGTCCAGACGTCCCAATGGCGCGAACTGGGCTTCTTCGTTGCCTCCTTCGATGTAGCCCATGACCACAGCGCTACGGGTCCGAGCAAGCTGACCCCGAACGCCGGGTCCTGGTGCACACGGGTAGTCACGTCGACCCACCCTCGCCCGGCGCACGTTCCGTCCACTCGGGGCGAACAGCGACACGCACGCCGAGCCGTCGATCGGTCGGGCTCCCTCGCCCCGCTTACTCGGTGGCCTGACGCGCCACAAGAGCCGGCGCCGAGCGCATATCGAGGCGCTGTACGACGCCCGTCATGTGAAGGCGTCGAGGCCTGCCGCCGTGGCCCCGGCTGCGACCACCCCCCAGAAGGAGACGCCGACGACCATCCACCTCAGCACCCGTCGCCGATCAGCCCCGATCGCAAGAGCAGCCACGGTGCCGACGTGGGTGCCCGTCGTCAGCGGCGCGAGCAACGCCAACCCCGGCACACCCCAACGCCGGACGAGCTCGTGGCCTCGCTGCGAACGCTGGCTCCCCCGCCGATCCTTCTCGGGGCGCCGCGCCCGCCACCACCCCAGGAGCCTGTCCCCCGCGACTGCCACAAGTGCGACAGTGCTCAGGTTGCCGGCAACGGCGACGAGAGCTGTCCAACCGGGCGAGAGCCCCGCCAGCACGCCGCCTGGGACGACGACGAGAACCTCGAGCACAGGCGTTGCTGCAGCAAGGAAGACCACGACGTAGGGCCACCAACCACCGCCTTCCATGGCCAGTTCCATGACGCACCTCCGGAGGGGTGCGTCGTCTTTGCAGACCGGGTACGGCGCACATCTCGTCCGGGGCACCAACTGTCGATGGCCCGCAGACACGATACCTGGAATCGGTGCGGACGGGGCCTGAACGGCCGTCGCGCCCAGAGTTATCCGCCGCTAGGCAGCGGCCGACGTGCCAGGACAAGTCACGTCAAGCCGCAACTCCCATGGGCCGGTATCGCAGGGCGACCGCCCCCGACCGGAACTCATGGCGATCCACGAGCTCGAGCTGGATGCGCTCGCGCAGACCGGCGAGCAACGTCGGCCCGTGTCCGGCGAGGACCGGCTGCACCAGGAACTCGTAGTCGTCGATCAGTCCCAGATCTGCCAACGCCAGGGGGAGCGTCACGCCACCCACGAACAGGCCCTCGCCTGGCTCCTGCTTGAGCCGCTGAACCGCTTGCCCCAAGTCGCCTCGCACCAGCTCGGCATTCCAGTCGACGACGCTCAGCGTGCTCGACACGACGTACTTCTTCGCCCGGTCGATGGTCTCAGCGAACGGGATCTCCCACTCGTCCATCCAGTCGGGCCACGTGCCCGTTGCCGGCTGCCGCCACGCCGACGCCATCATCTCGTAGGTCACCCGGCCGAATAGCAGGGCATCGGCTCGTTCCATCTCAGCGGTCCAGTAGCGCATCGACTCCTCGTCCGGGGGGAGCCCTGCCTCGTGATGGCAGCAGCCGTCGAGCGTGACGTTGATCGAGTATCGAAGTGGTCTCATCTCGTTGCTCTCCGTTGATGCGCGCCGCGCGTTGACCGGACCGTACTCAGACGGCTGCCGGCTCCGGTGTCAGACAGACCACCCCGAGCCCAGCCGAGAGCGGATTTCGACTCAGGCCGCTCTGGAGTGCTGACGCATCCCACAGGCCGCACCTCGGAAGAAACTCTCCGCCGCTCCGCCGACATCGTCGCCAGCGCTGACCATCACGGCTCGGTCGCCGGGACGAGCTCTGCCCAGAAGACCCGGCGGCCGCCGTTGCCGGCCAGCTGCTCGATGGTCAGAGCGACCTCGACCGGGGAGCCGTCCCGATGCAGCGCCGGCACCTGCACACTCCGACCGAGAATCCGCGGCGTGCCGGTGACCAAGAGCCGGCTGAACCCGGCCAGGTGTGCCTCGCGCAGCTCCGGCGGGACCAGTACGGTCAGGCGCTGACCGGTCAAGGCCTCCGGTGTCCAGCCGAGCAGTTGGCCCGCCGCCTCGTTGACGAGAATGATCCGGTTCGCGTCGTCGGCGACGATGGTGGCCACCGGCGCCCGGTGGAGGCGGTCCACCTGGTTCACCGGCAACTCGGCTGCCACTCGACTCGCCGGGAGCTGCTTCGGCAATTCCCAGGGTTGCGGCGGAAAGCCGGCTGCCTGTTCTGCGATCTGGGTGTAGAGCCAATGTCGGCACACCGCAACCTCAGGTAACGCCGGCGCGGCGAGAAGCCGGCCTTCGCGGGCGAGGGCGTCGGCATGGTCGACCAGGCGCATCCGCTCGGTGGAGGCGGAGTCGGCGCCGGCAGGCAGGTGAAGGTCGAGGTCGGCCTTGGCTTGGCCTTCCGCGGCCTCCGCGGCCATGAGGATCGGCGAGACGTCGAACTGTGGCAGCTGCCATCCCTGCGGGAGTGCGTCGTCGAGCTCGCCGCCGAGGGCCAGCAAGGCCAGCTCGCGTAGCAAGGCGTCGCCCTGCTCGATCGTGACTCGGACCAGGGTCGGCGCGGCATCAGGTAGGTGGACGCAGAAAGCCTCGACGGTGGCGGCCGGCGTGCCGGCGACCGCTTCTCCAGCGATGACGGCCCCGTCCCCGTCGTTCCCGAGCTCGAACCAAAGCGTCTTCCCGTCCTGCTCGCAGTCGATGCCCCACGAGCTGGCCAAGGCCGCCACGAGAGCCAGGCCGCGCCCCGTCGTCGCGTCGGTGTCGTAGTGGCGGATGCTGGGCATCAACGGCGAGCGGTCGGAAACCTCCACTCGCACCCCATCCGAGTTGGGCCGGCAAAGGAGCCGGATCTCTGTCCCTGCGTGGAGCAGGGAGTTGGTGACGACCTCGCTCACCAACAGGGTTGCCGAGTCCACCATCTCCTCATGACCACTCTCGCTGACCGCCTTCGCGACCAACCGACGGGCCCGGCCGACGCTGGCCGCCTCCGGCGTGAGTATCTCGACGACGTTCTCACCCGCCAATCCCATCGCCACGATTCTGGCGCACGCGGCGGTCCCGGCCGACCATTGACAGCTCAAGCCGTCGGCGAGGGCGCCGGCAGCCGTTCGCACGGGCTCCGGCGCCGGCGCCTCGTGGTCAGCTTCCCGAGGAGCTCGTCCACCTCTCCCGGCCTCGCGCAGACGGCGGCACGGAGGCAGCCGCGTGCCGGGACGCCCATGCCAGGTCCTCGGCCTCCCCGCTTCCTCGGTGCCGAGCGCGAGCGTGGATCCGGGTGCCGGCGGTGTCGAGATGGAGCGTGGAAAGCCCCAGGGCGCGCTGCCAAGGGCCCTGGGTCACCCGGAGGCTCTGGACCTTGACGTGGGGGACGATGTCGGTCTGGCGACGGAGAAGCCCATGGCGGGTGACCGCGTGCCGGCCGTCGAATGCGACGGAGTAGCTCCGCCACCGCACGGGCGCCCGCCATCGTGACGCCCTCGGGGCGGGAACGTGGGAATGCTCGTCGAGTCGCAGGTCGGGTCGGACCCGGGACAAGACCTCGGCCACGACCGCGGAGGGGGCGATGGGGAGGAGCACCGAGGCCCGTTGGCGGTCGTCCTGATTGCCACCGCGATAGCCGGCGACATCGACGACCAGCCGGGCCCGCCCGAAGAAGCGCCACAGGAACGGCTCCACGACGGCGATGGCCTGCACCCGGTCGAGCGGGACCACCTGCTGCGTCTCATTGAGAAGCCCCCGGCTCACCTCGAGGCCGCGACCGCCTTCGCTGAGGGTGAAACCGTAGAGGCGGTCTGCTTCCACCAGCCCCATCACCACCGGTAGGAAGGCGATAGGAAGGCCCACGCCCAACATGAAGCCAGCAGCCTCACCGGCCCCGATGGCGGCGACGATCACGACAGCCAGGGCGGCCAGCACCGACCAGGTGGCCGCAGTCCGGACGAGGACGGTGGCCGCCAGGAGCTCGCCCGTCGGTACGCGGATGATCTGGCGGGGGCGGTCCGGGTTCGGACGCTCCTCACCGGGGACCGATGCCGGCGACCGGTCGAGGCGGGCGCGGAGCTCGGCCCGCAAGCTCATGGCCGCGTCATAGTCCAGGTAGGACAGCCGCACTTCGCTCTCCTCGTCGGACACTGCCTCCAGGCGTACCTGCGCCAGCCCGAACAGGCGGGCGAACACCGGGCGGGCCAGGTCGATGCTCTCGAGCCGGGCCAGGGGAAGCCGCCGGTGGCGCCGGAAGAGCATCCCCGTCCGCAACTCGACCTCGTCGGCTGTCACCCGGTAACCGGTGGTCACCCACGCCCACCAGCCGGCGACCGCGCCGGCCACCAGCGCGCCGAGGACCAGGACTCCCGCCCATGCAGGGCGAACGTCGAGGCCCCTCGCCACGTCGTCGGCCAGGAAGGCGGAGGCGACGACGACCACCCTCCCCGCCCGCAGAAGCGGGCTCAGCGGGTGAAGCCGCCGCCAGTCAGAGCCCAGCCGCATGGGCCTCCCCGAGGACCGTGAGTCGGTCGCGGAGGCGGTTCGCCTCGCGGTCCGGGAGGAAGGGGATGCGGGCATCGGTCGCCGCCGCCGCCGTGTGCAGCTGCAGCGTGGAGACACCGAGGGCCCGGGCCAAGGGGCCCTGCTTGACGTCGACGAACTGCATGCGCCCGTAGGGCACGATCGTCAGGCGGCGCACGAGGACACCCCGGCGGATGAGCAGGTCCTTCTCGCGCTCGGCGTATCCCCAGGCTCGCCACCGACGGCCGATCAGAACCCACCAGAGGGCGGCGAGCACGCCGGCGACCACCATTGCGCCCGCGGCCCACGCCGGCGGGGCCACGAGCCACAGGGCGATGCCGGCGCCGAGTCCGAACAGAGCGATGGGCGCGGCGCCGGCCAATCCCCACACCGTCCGGGCCGACGGATGCAGGCCACACCACTGGTCCTGCTCCGGACCGTCGATCACTGACACACCGTACCGACGCAGCCCCGGAAGGGCTGCGGTCGGGCAGCCTGGGATCGCTCGGACCGGTGTGGCTCTGTCCGGTCTTTCCCGGATGTGGTCAGGGCTGGAACCGGACCTCGGTCACGCTGGCGGGCGCATTCCCGACCCGCATCAGCACCTGCTGGCCCCCGGGACGCGACCAGGTGCAGATCGACGACCCGGCCGCCCCGGTGCACTCCGAGAAGGCCCACCCGTCGCCCGCCTGCCAGGTGCGGCCGAACAGTGTGGTCACCGCCGCCGGCTCGCCGACCCTCCCGGCCGCGGCGCGGTCGCCTCGGGCCCACGCGTCGTAGAGCGACCTGGCCGCCGCCTCGGGTGAGGGGGCGGCCGTGGTCGGCGGGCGGGAGGTGACAGTGGTCGGGGCCACGGCGGTGGTCGACGAGGTGGGCGGAGCCGATGATGTCGTCGTCGCCTCGGTCGGCGTCGTCGGCCCGGGTGCCGCCCGTGAGTCGCCGCCGTCGCCCCGGGAGCAGGAGGCCAGCCCGGCGACCAGCACCACGGCTACGACCGCCTTGGCGACGGGTGCGGCGCCGGCCATCAGACCGCGCCGCTACTTGGGGGCGAGCAAACTGCCGAGGCCCTCGAGGACGTCCTTGACCAGCTGAGTCAGCGGGTCGCCTGGCGGAGGGACGGTGCCCCCGAGGGCGGCGAGCTCTGCCGGCGTGCCGACGAAGATGTTGTCGTCCACCAGGGTCGAGACGCCGGGCACCCGGGCCTGGGAGGTGTACTGCCAGAACGTCCAGCGGCTCCACCGGTCGGTCTTCGGCTGTGTCGTGGGCACCAGCCCGTTGTTGTCACCCCAGGCGGCGACCCAGAGCGGGTACGGCGTGAGCCGGCTGGTGGGGATCTCGTACAGGTACGCCTGGTAGCTGTAGATGAGGGGCAGCCGTCCCGTGCCCTGGTGGACGCGGCCCAGCCACTCGGCGGCCCAGTCGCCGATGCCGGGAAGCCCGGGGGTCACCTCCAGGTCGAGGACAGCTACCTCGCCCGGGCGCAGCGGCCCGACTGTCCGCAGGAAGTTGTTCGCTTCGTCGGCCGCGGTGTTCCGGTCCGGGCGGGCGAAGTGGTAGAAGCCGCGCAGCACCAGTCCGGCCTGGTCCATGGCCGCCCGGTTGGCGGCGAAGGTGCGATCGACGAAGGTGGCGCCTTCGGTCGCCTTGGCGAAGGCGAACATCCGCCCTGACCGCTGCACCGCTCCCCAGTCGACCTGGCCCTGCCAGGCGCTGACATCGACGCCGTGGATGGGGCCTGCGGCGGTGGCGGGGGTGGCGAAGGCGAAGCCGGCGGCCGTCAATGCCAGCACCACTGCGAGGACCGTCGACCTCGTCCTTCGACCAACCCGACCTGACATCGTCCGACCCCCGTACTACGCAACCGGTCGGGGCAGGTTAGTGCCAACGGGGCGGCGGGTGGGGGAGACCTACGCCATTCCCGGCCAGAACAGGGCGATCACCTTGTGCTCCTGCGGCTCACGGGCGCGGAGGAACGCCTCGATCTCGGGATCCCGCTCAGGGCCGGCATAGAGCCGCCGGCGGCAGAACCTCACGTAGTCGGGCGTGACTTCCGGGGCCCGCGGCGGCAGGACCATGTCCTCACGCTCGACGCCGACGCCCATGGAGCGGAGCACCGCCTCGGCCTCGTCGGCCACCGACCACACCGGCCGTTCGATGCCGTGGAGGGCCGTCCACAGCGGGTCGAGCGCCGCGAGCGGCGACCGGTCGGAGATCTCCACCACCACCCGACGCGTGGCCTTGGCCGTCATGGCGACCAGGAAGTCCTCGAGCTCTTCGACCCGGTAGATGGCGTGGTGGCACACGGCGACGTCCACCGGGTGCACGAGCTCCGCCGTCTCCGGCCAGGTTCCCAGCACCGCCTCGCACGCCACGCCGGCCTCGGCCGCGCTGGCCTGGAACGACTCGAGCATGCCCGGAAGCGGATCAACCCCGACGATCAGACCCGGCTTGGGCACCAACCCCAGGCTCGATGCCCCGCCGCCGACGCCCACGTCGAGCACCGTGCCCCCTTGGGGCAGCGCCTCCAGGGCCCGCCTGCGGGACGGCCGCACCGATTGGCGGGCGTCCTCCTCGGGGTTCCATCGGAACCGCTCCGGCTCCAGCGTGGCGTCGGGCTCGGGTGACGCGTCGATGATCTCCTGAGGGACGGCCGACCGCTGCAGGAGCTTCCGCCAGCGGTCGGCGGGGCGGACGGCGGATGGTTGATCGGGCATGCGGGCATTGTCCCTGCTCCCGTGACAGGGTGTCGCCGTGAGTGGTCCCACCGCCATGGAGGCGCAGGAGCTCACCCGGGAGTTCCCCGGCGGTGTGCGGGCGCTCGACGGTGTGAGCTTCACCGTCGAGGAAGGGGAGATCTTCGGTTACTTGGGCCGGAACGGGGCGGGAAAGTCGACGACCGTCCGCATCCTTACCACCCTGCTGCGGCCGACGTCGGGCACGGCTACCGTCCTCGGCCACGACGTGCGCAAGGACCCGGGCGCGGTGCGCAAGGTCTTCGGGTGCGCGCTGCAGGAGGCCGCCCTCGACGAGCTGATGACCGGTCGCGAGCACCTGGTGATGGCGGGGCGGCTGGTCGGGCTGGGGAAGTCCCAGGCGGGAGAGCGGGCGGCCGAGCTGCTGGAGAGCTTCGGGCTGCAGGCCGCCGCCGATCGCATCGCCGCCGGCTACTCGGGCGGCATGCGCCGGCGCCTGGACGTGGCCATGGCCATGGTCCGCCGCCCCCAGGTCCTGTTCCTGGACGAGCCGACGACGGGCCTCGACCCCCAGGGCCGGCGGGCGGTGTGGGACCTGGTGCGGGGCCTGCGCGACGAGGGTTCGACGGTCTTCCTCACCACCCAGTACCTGGCCGAGGCCGACGAGCTGTCGGGGCGGGTGGCCGTCGTGCACGAGGGTCGCATCGCCGCCATCGGGACGCCGCAGGAGCTCAAGGACCGGATGGGCGTGACCACGATCCGGGTCCGGGTGGCCCCGGCGGAGGGACAGGCGGTGATCGACGCCGTCCGGCCCGGCGCGGTGACGGCCGGCGCCGGCGGCTGGCTGGCCATCGACGTGGCCGGCGGCGAGGCGGCGGTCCCGGAGGTGGTGGCCAGGTTGGTCGGCGCCGGCGTGGCCGTCGACCGGCTCAGGATCGAGCCGCCGAGCCTCGAGGACGTCTTCGTCGGCCTCACCGGCACCGAGATCGAGGCGTCCGCCGGCGGCGCCGACGTGGGGAGGATCACCGCCGTGCGCCGGGGGCTCGGGGTGCCGACCGGGCCGGGCCGGTGACCCCCTTCGCCCAGGTCCGCCTGCTCTTGTTCCGGAGCCTCCGGGAGGGGGCCCGCAACCCGGTGCTGGCCTACGCCCTGCCCATCATCATCCCCTTCGCCGTCCTCGTGCTGGTGGCCAAGACGCTGTACCGGGTCACCGACCTTCCCGGGTTCCCGACCGACAACTACGCCGAGTGGATGACGCCGGCGATCATCATGCTCACGGCCATGACCGGTGTGGGCTATGCCGCCACCAGCCTGGTGATCGACATCCAGTCCGGGTTCCTGGACCGCCTGCGGCTGCTGGACGTGCGCCCGACCGCGTTGCTGCTCAGCCGGGTGCTGTTCGACGTGGTGAGGGTCCTGCCCGCCGGCACCGTGCTGCTGGTCCTCGGGCTGGCGCTGGGGACGAACCTGAACGCGGGGCTGCTTGGCGTCGTCCTGCTGTACGGGCTGCTGGTGCTGTGGGCCGCGGCCTACGGCGGCCTGTACTTCGTCGTGGCCCTGACCACCCGCAACGCCCAGGCCCCGCTGGCGCTGGCGCCGCTCTTCCTGCCCCTGCAGTTCCTGTCCACCCAGTTCGTGCCCAAGTCGCTGCTGCCGGGCTGGGTGCAGGCCATCTCGGCCTGGAACCCGTTCACCTACATGATCGACGCGGGCCGGGCCATGACCACCGGCCCGCTGACCGCGGCACCGGTGCTGAAGGCGGTGGCGGTGGCGCTCGGCCTGCTGATCGTCACCCAGGCTCTCAGCCGGCGGGCCTACCGGCGGGCGATGGGCGGCTGACGCCGCGTGTGGAGCGGCGTTACGGCTCGATCACGATCCAGCCACGGCGCTGGAGCTCGGCGGCCAGGGCCTCCGCCGGCAGGTCCCGCAGCGCCCGCTCGGCGGCCGACAGGCGTGCGGGATGCGGGGCCGGCGACGTCGGCGGGCCGTCCCCGTGGGCGGCGTCCTGGAGCCGGTCGATGAAGGCCTGCGCCTCGTCGCGGGTGAACCTGCCGGCGGCCTGGCGCTGGGTGAACCCCATCGGGCCCCGGGCGTCGCGGAAGTCGGTGTGCCCCGCGTCCTGGAGCAGTTCCAGGAGCTCCTGCAGCTGGCGGTGCGACGCCGGCGGGCCGGCAGGCTGACCGAACGCCATCAGTAGCCGAGCTTCGCGTCGATCAGCCCGAGGAGCGGCTCGTGGCGCTGGTAGCGGGCCACGTTCACGCCCACCCGCTCGGCGAACAGCGGCTCGGCCATCTGCCAGGTGTTCGCCGTGTGCGGTGTGATCAGGCAGTTGTCGAGGTCCCACAGGGGGTGGCCGGCGGGGAGGGGTTCGGGTTCGGTGACGTCGAGGGCGGCGCCGCCGATGGCCCCGGCCCGCAGCGCCGCCACCAGGTCGTCCGTGACGACGTGGGCGCCTCGGCCGACGTTCACCAGCCAGGCGTCGCCGTCCATCCGCTCCAGCTCGGCCGCACCGATGATGCCGGCGGTCTCGGCGGTGAGAGCCAACGCCACCAGGATGAGCTTGGCGCCCGCCAGCACCGCATGCAGCTCCTCGGAGCCCACCACCCGAACCGCGCCGGCCACGGGCGAGGGGTGGCGGCGCACCACGGTGGCCTCCACGCCGAAGGGGGCAACGAGCCTGAGGAACGCCTCGGTGATCCCGCCACCGCCCAGGACGGTCACCGGGGCGCCGGCGAGGCGGGTACCGCCCTGCGGGCCCCATTCCCTCGCACGCGATCGGGCCGGGAGCCCGCGCAGCCCGGCCAGGCCCAGGGCCAGGGCATGCTCGGCCACCGGTTCCGAGTAGGCGCCCTTGGTGCTCGTCCAGGTCCGGCCGTCGTCGAACATCCCGGCGAAGCGGTCGACGCCGGCGAACGGCAGCTGGACCCAGCGGATCCGGGGAAGTGTCGGAAGGAGTTCGGCCAGCTCGGCGGCGCCGGCCGCGTCGGTCCACACCAACGCCTCCGCCTCATCGAGGTCGACCAGCTCGCCGCCGGCGCCGGTGATGGCGCCGGCCACCACCGGGGCGATGGGCCCGGGGGCCACGGCGCACCTGAACGTCACTCGACGTCGGCGGCCCGCCCCCGCACCGCCCGGGCCATGCTGTCCTGGGACTCGAGCAGGATGCGCCGCACCGGCCCGGGCAGCGACTCGTCGGCCAGGGACCGGTCGGTGGCGTCGAGCACTTCCTGGCCGATCAGGGTGCTGGGGAACAGTCCGCGGATGAGGCTGAGGGCCTCGTCGCGGGTCCGCTCCTCCCAGAACTTCGCCGCGCTGGCGAAGTACCGGGCTGCGTACGGTGCCAGCAGCCCGTCCTGGCCGGTGACGTGGAAGCCGCCGGCGATCGACCGCAGGGTGGCAAGGGGCAGGTCGGCCTCCTCGTTCAGGCGGGCCCAGGCCGCGGCCTTGGCCTCGGCCGACGGACGGGACGCCCGGGCCGACGCCGCCCGCCGCTCGCCGATGTCGGTGGGATCACGCTCGAGCTCGGCTGCGATCAGCGCCTCCCCGTCCTCGACGCCCTCAGCGGCCAGGGACATGACGATCTGCCAGCGCAGGTCCGTGTCCACGACCAGCCCGGAGACGTCCTCGCTGCCGTCGAGGAGGGCCCGGGCATAGGCCAGGTCGTCCGCCGACTCGGCCACCGAGATGAAGTGGCGGGCCCAGATGAGCTGGCGGTCGCTACCGGGCTCGGCGCCGGCCAGCGCCTCCCGGGCTGCGGCCGCCAGCGAGGCGTGCAGCGCCTCTCGGTTGGCCGGGTCGCCGTAGACGTCGGCCGCCGACGCCGCCTGGCCGAGCAGGCGGGCCAGGGCCGAGTCGTCGCCCTCGGCCGGCGCGTGGGCCAACACCAGGGCGACGAAGCGCCGGGTGGCCAGCTCCGCGTCGCGCACCATGTCCCAGGTGGCGGCCCAGCAGAGGGTGCGGGCCAGCGGGTCGGCGATGTCGCTGAGGTGGCCGGCCAGCGTGGCCAGCGAGCGCTCGTCGAGGCGGACCTTGGCGTAGGTGAGGTCGTCGTCGTTGAGCAGCAGCAGGTCGGGGACGGTCTCGCCCGCCAGCTCGGCGACCTCGGTGCGCGCGCCGACCACGTCGAGCTCCACCCGACGGTCGCGCACGAGGGCGCCGCCAGCCAGCCGGTACACGCCGACCGCCACCCGGTGGGACCGGATGGTGTCGTTGCCGGGCTGGCCGGTCTGCACGATCGAGAACGACTCGTAGGCGTCGCGGCCGGTGAACTCGGCCCGCAGGGTGTTGACGCCGGCCGTTTCCAGCCACTCGGTCGACCAGTCGGTCAGCTTGCGGCCGCTCGCCTGCTCCAGGTTGGAGAGGAAGTCGGCCAGCTCGGCGTTGCGCCACTCGTACCTGCGGAAGTACCGCTGGAGCCCGTCGCGGAAGGCGTCCTGGCCGACCCAGGCCACGAGCTGCTTCAGGGTCGACGCGCCCTTGAGGTAGGTGATGCCGTCGAAGTGCAGGCGGACCGCGTCCGTGTCGACGATGTCGGCCGAGATGGGATGGGTGGTCGGCATCTGGTCCTGGGCCATGGCCCCGGCCTTCACACCGGCGGCGAAGCGGACCCAGCTGTCGCGGAAGCGGGTGGCCTCGGCCAGGGCGTGGTAGGCCATGTAGGTGGCGAAGCTCTCGTTGAGCCACAGGTCGTCCCACCACTTCATGGTCACCAGGTCCCCGAACCACATGTGGGCCATCTCGTGGAGCAGGGTGTTGGCCCGGCCCTCGTGGGCGGCTTCGGTCTGGCGGGACCGGAAGACCATGTACTCGTTGAACGTGACGCAGCCCGGGTTCTCCATGGCCCCGAAGTTGAACTCCGGGACGAAGAGCTGGTCGTACTTGGCGAAGGGGTAGGGGTAGTCGAACTCGGCCTCGAAGAAGTCCAGGCCCTGCTTGGTGAGGGTGAACAGCTCGTCGGCGTCCAGGTACTGGGCCAGCGACTCCCGGCAGTAGATGGCCAGCTCGGTCGTGCCGTGGACGTCGCGCACCACGTGGTACGGCCCGGCCACCACTGCGGCCAGGTAGGTGGAGATCACGGGGGTGGGGGCGAAGCGCCAGGTCGCGCCCTCACGGCTGGCCGGGCTGTTGCTGACCACCGTCCAGTCCTCCGGCGCGGTCACGGTGAGGGTGAAGGTGGCCTTGATGTCGGGCTGGTCGAAGCAGGCGAAGACCCGGTGGGCGTCGTAGGGCTCGAACTGGGTGTGCAGGTACACCTTGCCGTCGGTGGGGTCGGCGAAGCGGTGCAGGCCCACGCCGGTGTGCTGGTAGGCGCAGTCGGCGACGATCCGCACCTCGTTGTTGGCCAGCAGGCCGCGGAGGGGGAGGCGGCTGCGGGCCTTGTCGTAGGAGTCGACCGGGATGACCCGCCCGTTCAGGCTGGCCTCGCGCACGTTCACCGCGTCCAGGTCGATGAACGTGCTCAACCCGACCAGGTTTCCCTGGAAGCGGATGGTGGTGTCGCTGAGGAACGTGTCCTCGCCGGTGAGGTCGAGCGCCACGGTGTAGGAGACGCCGGACAGCTTCGTGGCGCGATCCTGGGCCTCGGCCCGGGTCAGGTTGTCCTCAGTCATATGCGGCCAAGTATGGCCGCGCAGTCATGGAAGCAGTATGTACGCTCGCCTGGTGCGTGTCGGCCTGGTGTCCCCGTACAGCCTCTCGCTGCCCGGGGGAGTCCAGGGCCAGGTGCTCGGCCTGGCCCGGGCCCTTCGTACCCAGGGCCACCACGTGCGGGTGCTCGGGCCGTGCGACGGGGCGCCTCCGGAGGTGGGGATCACGCCCCTGGGGAACAGCGTCCCGACCGCGGCCAACGGGTCGATGGCCCCCGTCGCCCCCGACCCGTCCAACGCCCTGCGCACGATCTCGGCCCTGCGGGACGAGCACTTCGACGTCCTCCACCTCCACGAGCCGATCGCCCCCGGCTGCACGGTGACCACGCTGGTCTGCGCCGGCGCCCCCATCGTCGGCACCTTCCACGCCGCGGGCACCAGCGCCGCCTACCGGTGGCTGGCGCCCCTCACCCGCTGGCTGGCCAACCGGCTGACCATCCGCTGCGCGGTGTCCGAGGACGCCCGCCACCTGGCCGCCAGCCACCTGGGCGGCACCTACGAGCTCCTCTACAACGGGATCGACGTGGCCCGTTTCACCAAGGCCACCCCCTGGCCCACCGAGGGCCCCACGGTGCTGTTCCTGTCCCGCCACGAGGAGCGCAAGGGCCTCGGTGTGCTGATCGAGGCGCTGCCCCACCTGCCGGCCCATGCCCGGATCTGGGTGGCCAGCGACGGCCCGGACACGGCCCGGCTGAAGGCGGCGACCGCGAACGACCCCCGGGTGGAGTGGCTGGGGCGGATCGACGAGGAGGAGAAGATGCGCCGGTTGCGAGGGGCCGACGTGCTGTGCGCGCCCTCGCTGCGGGGGGAGTCGTTCGGGATGATCCTGCTCGAGGCCATGGCCGCCGAGACCCCCATCGTGGCCAGCGACCTGCCCGGCTACCGCAAGGTGATCGGCGACGGCGAGCCCGGCGCGCTGCTGGTCCCCCCGGGCGACGCGGCCGCCCTCGGCATCGCCCTGCATCGGGTGCTGGAGGACGCGGAGGTGGCCGCCTCCCTGGCCGGGGCCGGCGCCGACCGGGCGTCGACGTTCTCCATGGACAGCCTGGCCGAGCGCTACGTCGAGCTGTACCGGGCGGCCATGCAACGGCACGCCTCCCGTATGATGGGGGGCGCATGATCACGATCGTCGTCGTCGCGCTGGTCGTTCTCGTCCTCCTGTACGTGATCGTCACCTACAACGGCCTGGTCCGCCTGCGGAACCGGATCCAGAACGCGTGGGCGCAGATCGACGTCCAGCTCCGCCGCCGCTACGACCTCATCCCCAACCTGGTGGAGACGGTCAAGGGCTACGCGGCCCACGAGAGGAGCACGCTGGAGGCGGTGACCCAGGCGCGGGCCAACGCCATCAACGCCCAGGGCCCCGTCGACCAGGCCCGGGCCGAGAACATGATCACCGGCGCCCTGAAGTCGCTGTTCGCCGTCTCCGAGGCCTACCCGGACCTCAAGGCCAACCAGAACTTCCTGGCCCTCCAGGAGGAGCTGAGCGGCACCGAGGGCCGGATTCTCCTACGCCCGGCAGTACTACAACGACGCCGTGCTCCGCCTGAACACCAAGATCCAGAGCTTCCCGTCCAACATCCTGGCCGGGATGTTCGGCTTCAAGGAGCACGAGTACTTCGAGGCCGACGACACGTCGCGCGGGCCGGTCTCGGTGCAGTTCTGACCTCGATCGACTGACTTCGGCCTCTGTACGACCAGATCACCTCCAACAAGCGGCGCTCGGTCCTGCTCGTCGCGGGCTTCGTGGCCCTGGTCGTCGCCGTGGGCTGGGTGGTCGACCTCCTGTTCGGCTTCGGGCTCGCCGGCGTCGTCGTCGCCCTGGTGCTGGCGGCCGCCACCTCGGCGGTCGGCTACTGGAAGTCCGACTCGCTCGCCCTGGCCATGAGCCACGCCCGCCCGGCCGACCCCACCACCTACGCCCGGCTCCACAACCTGGTCGAGGGGCTGTGCATCGCCGCCGGCCTGCCCAAGCCCCGGGTCTACGTCATCGAGGACGACGCCCCCAACGCCTTCGCCACCGGGCGCAACCCCCGCCACGCCGCGGTGGCGGTGACCACCGGCCTCCTGGAGAAGCTGAACCGGATCGAGCTCGAGGGCGTGCTGGCCCACGAGCTGAGCCACGTGAAGAACTACGACATCCTCGTCTCCACGCTGGCCGTCACCCTCGTCGGCGTGGTCGCCCTCGTGGCCGACTTCAGCCTGCGCTTCCTGTGGTGGGGCGGCCCCCGCCACCGTGACGACAAGAGCCCGGGCGGCGCCGGGGCGTCGGCGGTGCTCGCCGTGCTGGGGTTCGTGCTCCTGCTCCTCGCCCCGGTGGCCGCCCGGCTCATGCAGGCCACCATCAGCCGCCGGCGGGAGGCCCTGGCCGATGTGAGCGGCGTGGCGCTCACACGGTACCCTCCAGGGCTGATCTCCGCGTTGGAGAAGCTGAGGGACGACACCACCGTCGTCCATTCGTCGTCGAGGGCCACCGCCCACCTCTGGGTGGAGTCGCCGCTGGCCCGCACGCCGGAGGAGGGAAAGCTCTCCTGGTTGAACCGGCTGTTCGACACGCACCCGCCGCTCGAGGAGCGGATCCAGGCCCTCAAGGAGCTGTAATTGACCCTCAAGGAGAAGCGGTGAGGCGGGCGATCGCCCTGGTGACGCCGCTCCTGCTGGCTCTCACCGCGGCTTGCGGCGGGGGCGAGAAGGCCGACCGGGGCCGGGCGGCACGGGCCCAGGATGCGCCGACCACCACCGTCGCCATCTCCGGCACCTTCCCGCTGACCGGGATGCCCGTCACCGACCCGGCCAAGCTGAACCGCCAGGCCGTGGCGGTCAAGATCGACAACAACGCCGCGGCCCGGCCCCAGGCCGGTCTCGAGGCCGCCGACGTGATCTACGAGGAGTTCACCGAGGGCATCACCCGCTTCGTCGTGGTGTTCCATTCCTCCGATGCGGCCACCGTGGGCCCGGTCCGCTCCGTGCGGCCCGCCGACCCGGCGATCGTCCGGCCCCTGGGCGGGCCCCTGGTCTTCTCCGGCGGGTCGGGCACCGTCCTCGGG
>DATLHA010000049.1:0-7207 GCA_035540095.1 Acidimicrobiales bacterium
CATCGACGCCAACGGCATCGTCCACGTGTCGGCCAAGGACCGGGCCACCAACAAGGAGCAGTCGATGACCATCACCGGTCAGTCGGCGCTCAACAAGGACGAGATCAACCGGATGATCCGCGACGCCGAGGCCCACGCCGAGGAGGACGCCCAGCGCCGGGAGGAGGCCGAGACCCGCAACCAGGGCGACACCCTCGTCTACCAGACCGAGCGGATGATCCGCGAGCACGGCGAGCGCATGTCCGAGGACGAGAAGGACCGGCTGCAGTCGGCGGTCAAGAACCTCAAGGGCTCGTTGAAGGGCAATGATCTGGGCGCCATCCGCGAGGACACCGAGGCGCTGATGACCGTCAACCAGACGATCACCACCCGCCTGTACTCCGAGGCCGCGGCCGACGGAGCCGGAGACGGCAGCGTCGGCGACTTCGACGTCGATGACGAGGTCGTGGACGCCGAGATCGTCGACGAGCGGTAGGCACCGTGTCGGACACCCCCACTTCCGAGCAGGAGCAGGCGACATCGTCGTCCGCGCCGACGGCGCCGGCCGCGGCCCGGCCGGATCCTGCTCCCGAGGAGTCGCCGCCGGAGGCACCGGCCGCCCTCGATCGGGACGCGGAGATCGAGCAGGAGGACCTGGAGATCTCCGATCTCGAGGCTCAACTGCTCGACGACATGGACCGGCTCCAGTCCGAGCGCAACGACTACCTCGACCAGCTCCTGCGCACCCGGGCCGACTTCGACAACTACCGCAAGCGCATCGTCAAGCAGCAGTCCGAGCACGAGCTGCGGGCGGCGGAGGCGCTGGTCGAGAAGCTGCTGGAGCCCCTCGACACCATCGACCTGGCCGTCACCCACGGCCAGGGGTTCGAGCAGGCTCGCGACATGCTCCTCAACGCCCTCACCAAGGAGGGCCTCGAGCGCATCGACCCGGTCGGCAAGCCCTTCGATCCCAACGAGGCCGACGCCGTAGCCCACGAGGACGGCGACGGCGGGCCGGTCGTGGCCGAGGTCCTCCGCCCCGGCTACCGCTGGAAGGGGCGGGTCATCCGGCCCGCCATGGTGAAGGTGCGAGGCTAGAGGCGACGGCATGGCCCCGCAGCGGGAGTGGTTCGAGAAGGACTACTACAAGGTGCTCGGGGTGCCGCAGTCGGCGACCGAGAACGAGATCCGGCGCGCCTACCGGAAGCTGGCCAAGGAGAACCACCCCGACGCCCACCCCGGCAAGGAGGAGCGGTTCAAGGAGATCTCCGCCGCCTACGACGTGCTGTCCGAGCCGGCCAAGCGCAAGGAGTACGACGAGATCCGCCGGCTCGGGCCCATGGCCGGCGCCGGCTTCCCGGGGGGCGCGGGCGGTGCCGGGGGTGCCGGAGGTGCCGGCGGCCCCGGCTTCACCAACATCCGCACCGACAACCTGGGTGACCTGTTCGGTGACCTCCTCGGCCGCTTCGGCGCCGGCGGGGCCGGCGGCGCCGGCGGCGCCGGCGGCGCCCGCACCCGCACCACGGCGTCGCCGGGCCAGCGGGGCGACGACGTCGAGGCCGAGCTGCACCTGTCGTTCCTCGACGCCCTCAACGGCGTGACCACCACGGTCAACGTGACCACCGAGGCGACGTGCAGCACCTGCCACGGCAGCGGTGCGGCCCCGGGGACGTCGCCCATCGTCTGCTCCCGCTGCGGCGGGCGAGGGGTCACCTCGGAGAACCAGGGCCCCTTCTCCTTCAGCCGGGCCTGTCCCCAGTGCGCCGGGCGGGGCATGACGGTGGAGAGCCCGTGCCCTACCTGCCGGGGTACCGGCGTGGAGAACCGGCCCCGCCAGGTGAAGGTCCGCATCCCGGCCGGCGTGGACGACGGCCAGCGCATCCGGGTCAAGGGCCGGGGGACCCCCGGTCGGGCCGGCGGGCCGGCGGGCGACCTGTGGGTCACCGTGCGGGTGGCGCCCCACAACCTGTTCGGTCGCAAGGGCCGCAACCTCACCCTGACCTTGCCCATCACCTTCGCCGAGGCCGCCCTGGGAGCGGAGATCACCGTGCCCACCCTCGAGGGCACCGTCGTCCTGCGGGTGCCGCCGGGCACCCGTAGTGGCAGAACGTTTCGGGTCAAGGGCCGTGGCGTGATCGACGAGAAGGGGGCCGGCGACCTGCTGGTGTCCGTCGAGGTGGCCGTCCCCACCAAGCTGTCGGCGGCCGAGCGCGAGGCCATCGAAGCGCTGGCCACTGCGTCCACCGACTCACCGCGCACCCACCTGGGAGTGTGAGATGGCTGCAGCTGCGAACAGACCCTCCACGTCAACTTCGGCCGACCGGGGCGTCTATGTCATCTCCGTGGCAGCCGAGTTGGCCGGCGTGCATCCGCAGACCCTTCGCATCTACGAGCGCCGGGGGCTGCTCGATCCCGCCCGCACGGGAGGTGGGAGCCGGCGCTACAGCCAGCGTGACATCGACCGGTTGCGGCGCATCCATGAGCTCACCGAGGCGGGGCTCAACCTGGCCGGCGTCAAGGCCGTCATGGAGCTGGAGGACGAGGTCGCCCGCCTGCGCCGGCAGCTCAACGATGTCGTGGTCGAAGCCCGTGAGGCGGTGGAGCGCGTGCACCGCCAGTACCGGCGGGAGCTGGTGCCCGTGAAGCAGACGCCGGCCCCCTACACCAAGCCCCGCCGCTGAAGAGTTCCCTCCGGCCCCTTCATATGAGAGAGGATCAGGGGATGCGCAGAACGGGTCTACCCCGACGCGCCGTCGTGTTGGTCCTTTCCGGGCTGGTGGTGGCCTCGGTCACCGCCGCCACCGCCACCGTCCTGCGACGGCCGGCCGCCCCGGCGGTCGCCCCCTCGCCGGCGCACGACGTGCTCGCCCCCGTCCCCATAACCTTCGAGGCGGCCGACGGCGGCTTCGTCTCCCAGGGCCCCGGCTACTCCTTCGCCCTGACGCCGGCCGGCGCGGTCGTCGGCGTGCGCGACGGCACATTCGGCCTCCGCCCCGCCGGACCCCTGGCCAACCCCTCCGCCGAGCTCGTTCCCGGAGACCCTCTGGGCGCCACCGTCAGCCGGATCACCGGCAACGACCCCAGCCGGTGGCGGACAGGCGCCCCCACCTACACCCGGGTGTCGGCCCAGCAGGTGTGGCCGGGCGTCGACATGGTCTGGCACGGTGACCAGCACCGGCTTCAGCACGACATGGTGGTGGCACCGGGGGTCGACCCGTCCGTCGTCGCCTTCGACGTCGACGGTGCCCGCTCCCTCACCGTGGACGGCGCCGGCGACCTCGTGCTCGACCTCCACCCGAACGGCGCCGGCCCGTCGACCACCCGCCTGGCCCGCCCCGTCCTGTACCAGGACGTGGCCGGCGCCCGCCGTTTCGTCGACGGGGCGTTCGCCGTGCGCGGCCCGTCGCAGGTGGGCTTCACCGTCGGTGCCTACGACCCGAGTCTGCCCCTGGTGATCGACCCCACCCTCCTCACCTCGACGCTCCTCGGCGGCGCCGGCTCCGACGCCGGGTACGCCATCGCCGTCGACACCCAGGGCAACACCTACGTGGTCGGCACCACGGAGTCGGCCGACTTCCCCACCAGCGCTCCCCTGCAGACGACCCTCTCGGGAGGGGCCGGCGTGGCCTCGGCCGACGTGTTCGTCACCAAGATGAGCCCTGACGGCGCCAGGATGATCTGGTCCACCTACCTGGGCGGAGGCGGGCGCGACACCGGGTACGCGATCGCGGTGGCGGGCGACGGGTCGGTGTATGTGAGCGGCGTCACCGAGTCGCCCGATTTCCCCATGGCCCGGGGCGCCCAGACCACCTACGGCGGAGGCACGAGCGACGGCTTCGTCGCCCGCATCGCCGCCAACGGCAGCGGCATCGAGTGGTCGAGCTTCATCGGAGGCGGCGGGACCGACCGGGCCAGAGGGCTGGCCATCGACGCCACCGGGAACGCCTATGTCACCGGATCCACCAACTCGGACAACTTCCCGTCGGTCAACGCACAGCAGCCCGGACCGTTCCGCCCGGAGGACCTCGACGCCTTCGTCGCCAAGTTCCCCGCCACCGGTGCGCCGCTCACCTACTCGACCCGGCTCGGGGGCGGCAACGACGATCGGGGACTGGCCATCGCCGTCGACGCCCAGGGGGCGGCGTACGTCACCGGCGAGACGCTCTCGCCCGGGTTTCCCACCGTCCGGCCCATCCAGGCCAGCTCGGGCGGCAGCGCCACCGGGGTGGCCGGCGCCTTCGCCGACGCCTTCGTGACCAAGTACAACCCCAACGGCAGCGCCCTCGTCTACTCCACCTTCCTCGGTGGCAGCGACTTCGACCAGGGCACCGCCATCACCGTCGACGCCCAGGGCGCGGCCTACGTCGCCGGCAACACCAACTCGCCGAACTTCCCCACCGCCGGCCCCCTGCAAGCGACGAAGGGCAACGACCCCGACGCGTTCGTCACCAAGATCGACCCCCAAGGCTCGGCATGGGTGTACTCCACCTACATCGGCGGCGACGGGGCCGACGGCGCCAACGGGATCGCCGTCGACCGGACCGGCAGCGCCCACATCGTCGGCACGACCGGGTCGGGCAATCTGGTCATGGTCAAGCCGACGCAGGCCACCAAGAGCGGTGGCGACGACGCCTTCGTGCTCAAGCTGGACTCCACGGGCAGGGGCCCGTTGTTCTCCACCTTCCTCGGCGGCCGGGAGACCGACGCCGGCATGGGCATCGCCCTCACCGGCCAAGGCGTGGCCCGGGTGCTGGGGCTCACCGCGTCGGCGGACTTCCCGTCGGTCAGGCCGGTCGAGGGCGCCAGGCCGCCGGCGGCGGGCGACGCCTTCGTGGCCTCCATCGAGGTGATCGACGCGGCGGCGCCCACGCCGACGACGACGGCACAGGCCGCGCCCGCGGCCTCGGCGTCGTCCGACGACGCCCACGACCGCCGGGTGCGGACCTACGGCCTGATCTTCCTCGTCCTGCTGCTCACCGCCGTGGCCCAGACCATGTACCTCCGCCGGCGGACGCCGGCGAGGGTGGTCGGGCGGGGGTCCGGACCGCGCCCGCCGTCCCGGCCGGCGCCGGCGCCGAAGCGGCCGGCGGCGGAGCGGCCGGCCGCCTCGGCGGGAGTGCAGGTGCTGGAGAAGGCGGCGACCGGGGGGGCGGCGAAGACCGGCTCCGCGTCCACCCGCACGCCAAAGGCACGGGGCGGACCGAAGGGCACCCAAGCGCAGAAGAAGGCGGCGGCAGCCAAGAAGGCCGCCGACCGCCTGGCCCGGAAGGAGCAGGCCGCCGCCGCGGCCGCCGCCGGCGCCGCGACCGAGCCCGCGCCCACGCCGGCGGCCACCGAGGCCCCCGCCGGCGTGGCGGCCGGCGGTTCGGATGAGAGCGGCGGCGCCGACGACGGCGGCCGGCGCGCCGGGGCCCCGCCGGCGCCACCGAAGGCGAAGCCCCACGCGCCGGCCATCGCCTCGTTGCTGGAGGAGGACCTGTGGGCGCCCGAGCCGGCCGACGAGGCCGCGGCGGCGCCCGGCGGCGCGCCGGCGGCGCGGGAAGCGGCGCCGGCCACCACGGACGACACCCGGGCGGTGCCCGAGTGGGCGCCCTTCGACACGGGATCGACGCCGGCGGTGGCCGGCGGCGCACCGCCTGCGGCGCCGCCGCCCCCGCCCAGCGTGCCCATCCCGCCGGTCCCCGCCGAGGAGCTGTCGTTCTGGGACCTCTTCCCGGAGGACCTCCCGCCGGCGCGGCCCGCTTCCGTGCCCGTCGACGATGTGGTCGACCATCTCGCCCTGCCGGAGGGCCCGGAGAGCGCCGCCGAGCGCTTGGCCGGCCCCGGCGAGGCGGCGCCCGCGCCCGCGCCCGAGCCGCCGCCGGTCGCGCCGGTCGCGCCGGTCGCGCCGGTCGCGCCGGTGGAGGCCGTCGAGGCCGGCGAGGCCGTCGAGGCCGTCGAGGCCGGCGAGGCCGGGAAGCCGGTCCCCGCCGAGGCTCCGGCCCCGCCGGAGCCGGCTCGGCCGCCCCGCTCGCCGGAAGCGGAGATCGTCATCGCCGAGCTGCTCGACGGCCCGCCTCCGACCGGTCCGCGGGTGGGCGTGGGCTCGCAGTGGGCGCCACGGCCCGAGGAAGAGTTCTTCATCGAGGACCTGCTGGTCGAGCCACCGGGCGAGGAGGGCCCGGCCGCCGGGGAGGGCCCGGACGCCGGCGACGGTCTCGCCGCCGCCACCGGGCCGGGCCCGGACCAGGCCCGGATCGCCGCCGACCGGGCCCGCCGCCGCCGCTCCCGCCGCCGCCCGCCCGGCGGGGGCTGAGAATGCCCCTGTACCCGGGCCGGTAACGGGAATCGTCCACGGCCGGCGAAGGTTGAGTAAGTAGTTATCAACTTTCTTGATGTGAGGTAGACGACGACCATGCCCCTCGACCCCAACCGCTGGACCCAGAAGACCCAGGAAGCGCTCGCCAGCGCCATCGACCTGGCCCGCCGGCGCAGCCACGCCGAGGTCACCCCCGAGCACCTGCTCGCCGCCCTGCTGGCCCAGGAGGACGGCGTCGTCCTTCCCACCCTGGCCCGCGCCGGCGTCGCCGCCCCCGCCCTCCGCCAGGAGGTCGAGAACACCCTGTCCCGCCTGGCCCAGGCCTACGGCGGCGGCGAGCCCCGCCTGTCCCGCGAGACCAGGGACGTCATGGACGCCGCCGAGGCGGAGCGCACCCAGTTCGGCGACGAGTACCTCTCCACCGAGCACATCCTGCTGGCCCTGGCCGGACCAGCCGGAGCCGCCCAAGGCAGCGCCCTCGTCGGCGTGCCGCGTGACGAGCTGCTGGCCGTTCTGCGCGACATCCGGGGCAGCCACCGCGTCACCAGCCAGAACCCCGAGGACACCTACCAGGCCCTGGAGCGCTTCGGCCGCGACCTGACCCAGGCCGCCCAGGAGGGCAAGCTCGACCCGGTCATCGGCCGCGACGAGGAGATCCGCCGTGTCATCCAGGTCCTGAGCCGGCGCACCAAGAACAACCCCGTCCTCATCGGCGAGCCCGGCGTGGGCAAGACCGCCATCGTGGAGGGCCTGGCCCGCCGCGTCGCCGAGGGCGACGTCCCCGAGTCCCTCAAGGGCCGGCGCATCGTCGCCCTGGACCTGGGCTCCATGGTCGCCGGCGCCAAGTACCGGGGCGAGTTCGAGGAGCGGCTGAAGGCCGTCCTCAAGGAGATCACCGACGCCGCCGGCCAGGTCATCACCTTCATCGAC
>DATLHA010000050.1:0-20023 GCA_035540095.1 Acidimicrobiales bacterium
GCCGACGCGCAACAGTGTGTCCATGGCCTTCACCGATGAGGAACTCGAGTACCTCCGATCCCAACCGCTGGCCCGCCTGGCCACCGTCGCCCCGGACGGCCAGCCCGATGTCACCCCGGTCGCCTTGGAGGTCGAGGGCACGACCCTGTGGGTGTGCGGGGCGGGCGAGGCGGTGCTGCGCACGCGCAAGATTCGCAACATCACTGCCGGCCACCGTCGGGTCGCCGTCGTGGTCGACGACCTGCCGTCGTTCGAGCCGTTCATCGCCCGGGGCATCCGGATCTACGGGACGGCCGAAGACCCCACCGACCGAGTTGGCATAGTCGGCCCTGGCCACTACGTCCGAGTGACGCCGACGATCTCGTGGAGCTGGAACATCGAGGGCGCTCCTGTCGGCGACACCTGGTACGAGGCCCGCCGCACCGTCCACCAGCGCGCGTGAGCGGCGCCCCGGGACGTACGCGTTCTGCCGGCGGTGCGGCGTCATGCGCGCGGGTCAACAGTCCGAGGTCGCCCATAATCACAAGCGCCCGGCCCGAGGGGTGCCATAAGCGCCGGGTAGATGGGCGACCCGCCCGCTGCGGGGTAAACATGGGCTCAGGGCTCTAGTCGCCGGAGTCCTATTTCAGCAGTCCGTTCCCGGGTCGTCGCAGCGCCGTGCGCCCGACGGCGGCTTCGGCCCGCTTCACCACATCTGCACACAAGATCCAGCGGAAAGGGTCGTCTGCGGTCATCGGTATATCGCCTGACCAGGGCTTTAACCCAAATCCCCAGGTCGGCGAAGTCGGCCCGGGAACATTCGCAACGTGGAAGTCGGCGGTTCGAATCCGCTCACCTCCACCGGAGAAGCGCTCCGGAGGCGTCCCAGATCAACGCCGCCGACCCGGCCGAGACGCTCGCCCGTCCCGCCGGCACGGGGATCACCGGGACGCTGGCCCCTTGCCCCGTCATGGAGCCGTCTCGCTGGCTACGGTCTGGAGTCCATGAACGGATCAGCGGGAGTGCACCGGAGGGGTCGATTGCAGAACGAGAATGCCACGGTCCTCACCATGCGGCTGCTCGTCGTACTGGCGATCAGCGGCCTCCTCACCGTGGCCACGCCACCGGCTGCGGTCGCCGCCGGGCCGGCGCTCGCCGACGGCGCCTTGGAGGTCAGGACGGTCGTCTCCGGCCTGACCAGCCCGACGACGATGGCCTTCCTCGGCCCTGACGACTTCTTGGTCCTCGAGAGGGTCACCGGCCGGGTCCAGCGGGTGGTCGGCGGCGCCGTCCACTCGACAGCGCTCGACCTGGCCGTCAACTTCGCCTCCGAACGGGGCCTGCTGGGCATCGCCCTCCACCCCGGGTTCCCCGCCACTCCAAAGGTGTACCTGTTCTGGACCGAGAGCTCTACGGGAAGCGACACCGGTCTCGTGGCCGGCACACCGCTGCTCGGGAACCGCGTCGACGCCTTCGTCTGGGACGGCGCGTCGCTCACCTTCGACCAGAGCATCATTCGCCTGCGCGCCGTCCAGGGTGATGCCGGACAGCCCGAGCGGGGCAACAACAACGGCGGCGTGGTCCGGTTCGGCCCCGACGGCAAGCTGTACGTGTTCGTCGGCGACGTCGGCCGTCGGGGCCTGCTCCAGAACCTCGCGTGCGGCCCGACCAACCGCTACGACTGTCCACCGGGCGCGCCCGTCGCCGACGATGCCTTCGGCGGGCCCATGCCGGACAACGCCCACCTGACCGGCGTCGTCCTGCGCCTGAACGACGACGGCAGCACCCCGTCGGACAACCCGTTCTTCAGCGCCGGCGCCGCCATGGGTGGCGAGGTCGGTGCCAACATCCAAAGGGTCTTCTCCTATGGCCACCGCAACAGCTTCGGGATGGACTTCGACCCGGCGACGGGGGCGCTCTGGCTGCAAGAGAACGGCGACGACAGCTTCAGCGAGCTGAACCGCGTCCTCCCCGGCATGAACGGCGGCTGGGTGCAGGTCATGGGGCCGGCGAGTCGCATCGGCGACTACAAGGCCATCGAGACAACCGCTCCCCCCGTCGGGCTCCAGCAGGATCGCTGGCCGCCGACCGACATCGCCGACACCCCCGCGGAGGCCATGGCCCGGCTGTTCATGCTGCCCGGAGCCCACTACGCCGATCCCAAGCTGAGCTGGAAGTACGAGGTCGCAGCGGGCGGGATCGGCTTCGTCCGGGGGACAGGACTGGGGGTCGAGTACGACGGCGCCCTGGTCATGGGTGGCGCCCGCGACCTCCTGGAGGAAGGACACCTGTTCCTCGTCCGACTCGGCGCCGACCGCCTCGACGTGGCGGTCGACGACCCGAGGCTCGCCGACGGCGTGGCCGACAACGTGGCCAAGTGGGACATCACCGAGAGCGAGAGCCTGCGCTTCGGCAGCGGGTTCGGCGTCGTGACCGACGTCCGGACCGGGCCCGACGGCGACCTCTACGTAGTGTCGCTGAGTCACGGTGCGGTCTATGCGATCGGACAGAGGTTCGGCCCGCCGCCCTTCACGCGCACCATCACGGGCGATCACCTCGGCCCCGTGACCGTCAACGCCGGCGAGAGCGTGCTGATCACCACGGCCCGGGTCGTCGGGCCCGTGACCGTGAACACCGGTGGCGCCCTCACCGTGGTCGACTCCAAGATCACCCGAGGCATCACCGCCGATGGTCCGTCCTTCTTCAGTGTGTGCGGGACCGACGTCTCCGGGCCTGCGCCCGCTATGGCTCTGAGCATCACCAACGCCGGCGCGCCCGTACAGATCGGTGACCCGGCCGCTGGCTGCGCCGGCAACCGCTTCGCCGGCCCGGTGCGGGTGGCCGGCAACCGTGCGGTCACCTTCGGCGCCAACACCGTCACCCACAACGCCACGATCGAAGGCAACGGACCGGGCAGCACCGTCATCAAGGCCAATGACGTCTTCGGCACGCTGGCGTGTTCGGGCAACAACCCGGCGCCGACAGACGCCGGGCAGTCCAATACCGCGGGGGCCAAGACCGGCCAGTGCACCGCACTCTGAACGCCTCCTCGGCGAGGCGACTGCGCCTCCGTCGCCAACCGCGGCCATCGGGTGGGCCCGACCGCACCCCTGGCGTGATCTCCCGGTCAGATTGCGCCGAGCTCACGAAGGAACGTCCCGCGGGCGCGGTCGGCACTGTCCTGCTGGTAGGAGAACACGACCACCCCTGACGTACGGGAGAGCGCCTCCCGAGCCTGGACAACGGCGCCCGCCGCTGCGTTCAACCACCCGCCGACGCCGACGGCCACCGCGGCGCCGTCGGGCCGCTGGTCCAGGTCGCCGGCAAATGCCAGCCATTGGCGGAACCACTGGGCCTGCTCAGCCAGGCTCTCGCGCATGTACATCATGGGGACGGCCAGATCGAGCAGCCCGTCGTCCACCCAGGCGGCCCAGTCCTGGGCGTAGTCGACGAACGCCCGGGTCTCGCGAAAGCCCCCTGCGGCTCCGGGGCCCGGACCCTGGGCGATCACCGCCGCACTCAGCAGGGCTTGGGGTCTGGCCTGGGCGAGGGCGGCTCGGGCCCGCTCGACGATGGCCCTGCTCTGGGCCCGGCGCCAGCCGGCCCATACCGGTTCGCTCGGGGCCGGCACGCCTCGGTAGCCGGTCTCGGCCGCGAATCGCTGGAGGGCACGGGGGTGGTATCCCCACTGCGGGCCGTCGTAGCGGACGTAGTCGAGGTGCACCCCGTCGACGGCGTAGCGGCCGGCGATGTCGGCCACGACGCCGGCCACGTGGTCATGCAGCTCGGGCAGGCCGATGTCGAAGTACTCCCGGCTCTGTGCGCCGGTGCGTGACACCGTCATCCACGGGTCCGCGGTGGCGGGGCCGTGGTCACGGGTGATGTGGCCGGCGGGAAGCTCGAGTCCCCGGTAGGACTCGTGCCATGCAGTGGCCACGGTGAACCAGGCGTGGATCTGTATGCCTCGGGCGCGGCCGCCGTCGACGGCGGCTCGCAGCACGTCGAAGCTCGGCGCCAGCGCGGGGTCGGGCGTCGGAGGGAGCACCTGGGAGCCGTAATAGGCGTCCTGCCGGCGCACGACTTGCACGAACACCGCGTTGACGCCGGCAGAGGCGGCGTCGTCGAGCACCCGGTCGACGCCGGCAGGTGTTTTCAGCGCGTTGTCGAACAGGTGCACCCACACCGCCTTGAGCGGTTTCGGCAGCTCGGTGCGGGACGGGATGGTGGGCGGCTGAGCCAGCACCGGCGGTCGGACGCCTGGCTGGTCCACCTCGACGGTCGGCGCCGGGCGCGGCTCGGTCGTCCTTACGCTCGGGCGGACCTGGCCGCCGGTATCGGTTGCACATGCGCTCCCCGCCAGGGCCATGAGGGCGACGACGGCCACGAGGACCTGGGCGGTGCTTCCATGACGGTCGGGCACAGGGCATTCAGCTTGCCGCAGCCGACGGGTGGCGTCGCAGCAACGCTGCCGGCGCCGTACCGCCGGTTCGCCGCGAGGCTAGGCGCCGAGAACCCTCAGCGGGTCAGGCCCCGGCTGGTCAACTCGCACCAGACGACCTTGCCGGCGTCCTCAGCCTCGACACCCCAACCGTCGGACAGGTCCTCTATCAGGTGAACGCCCCGGTGCCGCGTCGGCGTGTCGACAGGTGGCGGTGTGGGCGTCGCCGCGCTTCCGTCCCGTGCCTCGATGCGAACGCGACCCACGCCTGTGGAGATCGTCAGGTCGACCGGAGTCTGGGCATGACGTGCCGCGTTGGTGACGAGCTCGGTGACCACGAGCTGGGTATGGAGCATGGTCTCCTCGCCGGCTCCAGCAGGGCCCAGCTCGTCCTCGACCAGGCGCCGCGCCTCGATCGCGCTACGGAGTTCGCCGGCGAGTCGCACCGTCCTCATGTTCAGCTTCGTACCCCTCCAGCCCCGGCACAAACGGCGATCAGCGCACGGGAACGTCGAGGACGGTCGCACCCGGGACCAGGTAGTTGAAGTGCCACCACTCGCCCGGGTAGTTGGCGAAACCCTCGGCGTGCATGGCATCGACGAGGAGGGCGCGGTTGGCCGCCGCCGCCCCGGTGGCGTTGGCCGTATGGGCCGCCGGCGTGTACGTCTCGTACGGCGTCCCCATGTTGCGCTCCTCGCCCGAGGCGAGGTCGACCAGTGTCAGATCCACCGCCTGACCCGAGTTGTGGTAGCTCACCGAGGCGATGTAGGGACCGACGAGGTCGCCTCGGCCCTGGCTGCGGGCCCACGCCACCATGGCGCGGGTGGCCCTGGCCGGCCGGTACGCGTCGTAAATCTTGAGGCCGAGGCCCGACGGCGCCAGCCGGCGCTGGACGGCGGCCAGCGCTTCGGCGCCCTGGCTCCTCAAGAACGCCCGGTTGGCCTCGTAGCCCGGAAGCGGTTGGCCGGTGGAGTTGTCCGGCGTCAGCTTGTTCAGGGCCACGACGATCGACGGCTCGAGCTCCTGCACGTCGACCAGTCCCGGAGGCGGTGGAGGCTTGGGGATGGTCGTGGTCGTGGTCGTGGTCGATGACGTCGAGCTGCTCGTGGTCGGCGACGCAACGGAGGGCGCCGGCGTCGCGGTCGGCGGTGCCGCCGCCGGCGGGGAGCCGCCGCTGCAGCCGGCCAGGGCCCCGAACACCAGACCGAGGACGGCCAAGGCCCGACCAGTGGCGGAGAATGTCGGGATCGACCGAGCACCGTGTCGGCGAGCCGTCTTTCCAGCCCTTCTCGTGGTCTTCGCGCTGGCATACGCCTGGCCCATGAGCGGCCTACTCCCGGTCGAGCCCTCACCGATCACCTCAGCAACTTCTACCTGACCGGCGCCGCCGTCACCCTCGCGAGCGCGCCCGCCCGCTCAGGCCGCCGGCTCCGCCGCCGTAACCTCCAGTGGCGCGTCCTTGCCGATGACGTGGCGGCAGCCGTGCACGACGATTTCCAGTGGGTCGCCGTCGTCGAGGCGGTAGGTCTCGACGTCATGGGCGAGACGGATGCGCAGCTGGCGTCCGTGGAAGCGGAGCGAGAAGGCGAGCGAGCTCCACCGGTCCGGAAGCCGGGGGTCGACGCTCAGCACGCCGTCGTAGTCGCGGACACCGCCAAAGCCGAAGACCATCGCCATCCACGCCCCCGCCGCCGACGCCACGTGGGCGCCGTCCGAGGCGTTCCCGGCCACGTCGCACAGGTCCACGAGGAGGGCGAAGTCGAAGTAGCGGCAGGCGGCTTCGTCGTCGCCGATCTCGGCGGCGACGATGCTCTGGATGCTGGCGGAGAGCGACGAGTCGCCGGTCGTCAAGGCGTCGTAGTACTCGAAGTTGCGCCGCTTCTGGTCCAGGGCGAACTCGTTGCCGAGCATGAACATGGCCATGATCACGTCGGCCTGCTTGAGGACCTGGCGCCGGTAGATCGACAGCGGGTGGAAGTGCAGCATCAGCGGGAACTTCTCGGCCGGCGTGGCCTCGAGGTCCCAGACCTCGTTGTCGAGGAACGTGGCGTCCTGGGGTGTCATGCCCCGGCCTTCGTCGTGGGGCACGTACATCTGATCCGCCGCCCTGTCCCACGCCTCGGGCTCGGCGGGGTCGACGCCGAGGGCGGCGAACGCGACAGGGTGCTCGGCCCGCAGCCGGCGCACCGTCTCGGCGGCGTACCGCAGGTTCAGGCGGGCCATCAGGTTCGTATAGGCGTTGTCATTGACGACGGCGGTGTACTCGTCCGGACCGGTGACGCCGTGGATGTGGAACCTCCCGTCCTGGCCGTAGAAACCGAGGTCCTCCCACATGCGGGCCGTTTCCACCAGCATCTCGGCGCCCGCCTCGACCAGGAAGTCCTCGTCGCCCCGCACGTCGACGTAGCGCCGGATGGCGTAGGCGATGTCGGCGTTGAGGTGGAACTGCGCCGTCCCGGCCTGGTAGTAGGCCGACGCCTCTTCGCCGTTGATCGTGCGCCACGGGAAGGTCGCCCCCCGCTGCCCCAGGGTGGCCGCCCGCTCCCGCGCCTTGGGCAGCATGCTGTGGCGGAAGCGGAGCAGGTTCCGTGCCGTCCGGGGCTGGGTGTAGGCCAGGAAGGGCACGACGTACGCCTCGGTGTCCCAGAAGTAGTGCCCGTCGTAGGCGCCCCCGGTCAGCCCCTTGGCCGGGACCCCGGTCCCCTCCACCCGCCACGTGGCCTGCGCCAGCTGGAACAGGTTCCAGCGGATCGCCTGCTGGGCCCGCACCGCCGTCACCGGCGACCGGCGGTCCTCCACCCTCACGTCGGCGCGATCCCAGAACTTGTCGAGGTTGCGCCGCTGTGCCGACAAGAGGGCGCCGAAGCCTTCGGCCCTGACCCGGTCGAGCGTCCTGGTGCAACGCTCGGCCAGCCGCCCGGGCGCCACCTCACGCGACGTCTGGTACGTCACGTACTTGACGATGCGGACCGGCACCCCCGGCTCGGCGTCGACCAGCACGGTGACCGCCGTGGCGTCCGGCTGGCACGAGGTGGTCACCTCGCAGGGACCGCCGGCGTCGACCTCGTGGTCCACGCCGATGGCAAGGGTCATGCCACTCCGCTGGGCCCGGTACCCGAGCAGCGCCCGGCCACCGGCGCCGTCGGCGAAGGAGCTCTGGAGGGCGCCGTCGAGCTTGCGCCCCAGGCGAGGGTCGAAGCGCGCCTGCTCCTTTCCGTTCGACCAGGCGCCGGCCCGGGACACGATCGCCACCGGCGAGCTCCGGTCGACCGTGACCTCGTAGGAGATGGCGGCGACGTGGCGGTGCTCGAAGGAGACCAGCCGGGACGACCGCACCCGCACGTGCTTGCCCGCCGGCGTGGTCCACAGCAGGTCGCGGATCAAGGTCCCGTTGCGCATGTCCAGGATGCGGGCGTACTCCCGCATGTGGGCGGTGGGGAGGTAGAGCGGTTCGTCGTCGACGAAGAGCTCCAGCACGGTGGCGTCGGGGAGGTTCACCATGGTCTGTCCGACGCGGGCCAGGCCGAAGGCGTCCTCAGGATGGATGATCGGCCACGTCTCGTGGAACCCGTTCACGAAGGTGCCCGGCCCGAAGACCGGGCGACCCTCTTCCATGGTGCCCCGGATGCCCAGGTACCCGTTGGAAAGTGCGAACACCGTCTCCGCCCGGGCCAGGTTCTCGGGGGCCCACCTGGCTTCGACGAGCCGCCACTCCTCGGGAGGATAGATGTGTTCCGGCGGGCGGATGATCTCCCGTTTGAGCACGGTGGGCTCCTCTACTGGTTGGCGATGGCCTTGAGGATGTTGAGCTTGGAGGCCCGCCGGCTGGGAGCGGCGGCGGCGACCACGCCGGCGAAGGCGGCGATGACAGCCACCACGAGGAGGCTGACGACCGGGATGGTGAACCGATCGATTCCCTGGTCGGCCAGGGCCGTCACCAGCGCCCAGCCGAAGAACACACCGATCACCAGCCCGAGCACCGTCCCTTGCAGGGCGATGAGCACCGACTCCCAGCGGATGGTCTTCCGCAGTTGGGCCCGGGTCATCCCGACCGCACGGAGCAGACCGAGCTCACGGGTGCGCTCGAAGATCGACAGAGCCAGGGTGTTGCCGATGCCCAGGAGGGCGATGATGATGGCCAGGGCCAGCAGCGCGTAGACCAGGCCGAGCACGGTGTCGACCTGCTGGGCGGCCTGGGCCTTGAAGCCTTCCTGGTCCAGGACCTTGATTCCCGGGTACTCGGCGGCCACCTTCTCCACCGCGGCGAGTGCAGCGGCGGTGGTGACCCCCGGAGCCTTCTTGACGTACACCTGGGCGTCGTAGCGGTCCAGGAAGTTGGCCTCGTAGGCATCCATGCTGAGGAGGTACGGCGTGGTCAGGGGCTGGTCCTCTCCGAAGATCATGGCCACCCGCAGCACCTGCTCGCCGGTGTCCTTGAACACGACCTTCACCTGGTCGCCGACCTTGAGGTTCACCTCCTTCGCCTTCTCCTCCCACACGGCGATGGTGTCGCGCCCCATGTCCTGAGGACCGCCCTGCACCGGCTGCACGTCGATGATGGCGAAGCCGCTCTTGGCGTCCACGGCACCCACGCGCTCGACCTTGTCGGCGATCTTCGCTCCGCCGAAGCGCACGCCGGTGGCGAATTCGACCTCGGGCACGCTGTCCAGCCGCTCGGCGAAGCCGGCGTCGACGCCGCCGAAGAACCCGCTGCCGGCGTTCACCACCAGATCGCCGGTGACCGAGCGGTCGATGGCGGCATTGATCGACGTCTTGGTCGAGGCGGCCAGGATGGTGATGAACCCGACCAGGCCGACGCCGATCATGAGGGCGGAGGCGCTGGCCGCTGTCCGCTTGGGGTTGCGCATGGCGTTCTCGCGGGCCAGGGCGCCGGCGGCTCCCCGTACCCTGGGTAGCGGTGCGCCGAGCACCCGGCTCAGCGGGAGCGAGATGGTGCGGCCCAGCGTCGACACGCCGAAGAAGACGGCCAGGACGCCGACGCCGACCACCGCCAAGGCGTTCGGGACGTCGCCCAGGAGGGCGAACAGCATCGACGACACACCGACGGCGAGCAGGGCGATGCCGACGATGATCCGCTCCTTGGAGCCGTAGCCACTGCTTCCCGTCACCTCGGCGTGCATGGCGGCGATGGGTGGGATCTTGGCCGCCTTCCGGGCTGGGGAGACGGCGGCCAGGATGGAGACGCCCAGCCCGGCCAGCACCGAGACGTACACCGTCGATGCCGAGAACACCACGCTGCCGGTCTGGAGGTCGAGCCCGAAACCACGCAGCATGGCCTGGAGGCCGGTGGCCACCACCACGCCGGCGGCGATGCCGAGCGCCGAGGCGACGATTCCCACCACGACCGCCTCCGCCAGCACGGACGACAGAACCTGGCGCCGGCTGGCGCCGAGGGCCCGGAGCAGCCCGTTCTCCCGGGTCCGTTGGGCCACGGTGATCGAGAACGTGTTGAAGATCATGAACCCTCCGACCAGGAGGGCGATGATGGCGAACACGAGCATGAAGGTGTTGAAGAACGAGAACGCCTCACGCATGGCGGTCTGGCTCTCCTTGGTGACCTCCGCTCCCGTGACCGCTTCGGTGCCCGCCGGCAGGACCGCCCGCACCCGGGCGGCCAGCTCGGTCTGGGAGATGCCGTCCTCGGCGATGAGCGAGATGGCGTCGAACTTGCCCGGCGTGGCGAGGAGGCGCTGGGCGACAGCGGGCCGGAACATGGTGAACGACGCGCCGCCGGGGCTGTCCGCCGTACCGTACTTGGCGATGCCGGCGATCTTCACCTGTTGAGGGCCGGCCTGGACCAGCACCGTCGTGGTGTCACCCACCTTCAGCTTCCCGTCCGTGGCGCTCCTGCGGTCGATGACGACCTCGTTGTCGGACCTCGGCGCCTGGCCGGCGACGAGCTGGAAGGGGTTGAGCGCGGTCTCGCTCCACGGGGCGCCGACGGTCGGCGCGCCCATCTCGGGGCGGCCGATGGCCTTGCCGTCGCTGCCCAGGAGGCGGGCGTAGCCGAAGAGGTCTCCTTCGGCCACGGCCACGCCCTTGACGTTCTCGAGGACGGGTATCAGCGACGCGTCGACCCGGCCGCGCTGGTCCGAGGTGTCCGCTCCCGGGACGCCTTCGAAGGCGGCGACCTGGCGGACCTGGACATCGGTGTTGGCCAGCGCGTCGCTGAAGAGGTTGTCGAAGGTCTTCCCGATGGTGTCGGTGAGGACCTGGGTCCCCGACATGAACGCCACGCCGAGGGTCACCGCCAATGCGGTGGTGAAGAGCCGGCGCTTGCGCGCCAGCAGTCCTTTCAGGGTCATCCACAACATGGTTTCCTCACTCCCCGAACCGCTTCATCCGCTCGAGGACCCGCTCTGCTGTGGGCTCGAGCATCTCGTCGACGACCCGACCGTCGGCGAGGAACAGGATGCGATCGGCGTAGCTGGCCGCGGTCGGGTCGTGGGTCACCATGACGATCGTCTGGCCCATGTCCTCGACCGCTCGGCGCATGAACGCCAGGACCTCGGCGCCGGCCCTCGAGTCCAGGTTGCCGGTCGGCTCGTCGGCGAAGATGATCGCCGGCCGGCCGGCGAGGGCTCTGGCCACCGCCACCCGCTGTTGCTGGCCGCCCGAGAGCTCCGCAGGGCGGTGGTTCAGGCGGTCGCCGATCTTCATGACCTCGACCACCGTGTCGATCCACGCCTTGTCGCCCTTGCGGCCGGCGAGGGTCATCGGGAGGGTGATGTTCTCTCTGGCGGTCAGCGTCGGAACCAGGTTGTAGGCCTGGAAGATGAAGCCGACGCGGTCCCGGCGCAGGATCGTCAGCTGGTTGTCGTTCAGCGTGCTCAGATCGGCGCCGGCGACGAACGCCTGGCCGGACGTGAGCGTGTCCAGGCCGGCGATGCAGTTGAGCAACGTCGACTTGCCCGACCCCGACGGGCCCATGATGGCCGTGAACTGACCTTGGGGGAACTCGACGCTCACGCCGTCGAGCGCCCGCACCTCGGTCTGTCCCTTGCCGTAGATCTTCGTGGCGGCCAACGTCCGGGCTGCCACGGTTGACGCCGGGGCAACGGCGGTGGCGACTCGCTCGGCCATGCCGGTTCCTTCCCGAGCCGCTGAGGTCACGGCTCACTCGTTCGTCGGGTGTTCGCCACCAGCGTTCGCGGGCGTGCCCACGACCTGCCAGGGTCCTTCGTCCCAATAGCCGCACGGCCGTGCCGGGACCTTCGGCCCTGGGCAGAGCCGCCGACCGGGAGCAGTGTGAGCGAGGTGAACAGCAACGCTGCGCCGCGACCGTCCCTCTTCCTCTGTCTCGACTGCGGGAACCGGCAGCTGCACCCCGTCGGACGCGGCGCAGCCCAAAACCTGCTCTGCCGTCACTGCGGAGCCTGCTGGGAGCGAGCCCCCCACGGGCTCACCCGGGTCGACCCCGTCGCCTGCCCAGGATGCCCGAGCCGCCACCTCTGCCTGGCGGCCCTCTCCGAGCGCTCACCCTGAGCCACGGGGGGAACGGAAGCTCTGACTCCGGCCGTCGACCTTTGTCGACCCCGGCCCGGAGGATCCCTCACCAGGGCCGAAGGTCGGTTCGGGCGCGGCATCGGACCGAGTCAGGACTTCCGGCCCTAGCGGGCGCCGGCGCAGATGACGATGCAAGGGGTATGCATCGAACGCAAGAGGACCAGACGACGAGTGGAGCCTGGGGGCGAACCGGGCGTGGCGTCGCCCTGCTGGGGCGACCCCGACGCCGGCCGACGCCACAGGAGATCGAGAGCCGCAAGCAGCGGTGGCTGGAGGGCCAGGTCCGGGGCTGGGCGGCGACTCGCTCGATCTGACCCCCACCCATGGAACCTGCGCCGCGGCCGGCCGCCCGCCTACAGTCGTGCGGGTCATGGTGTCCCGACCACGTCGTGGAGCCACGTGGGCGGGCGTCGCGGTGGTGCTCCTGATGCTCGGCGCCATGCCGGGCATCGCCGGCGCCCAGGTCGACGAGGTCCAGGTCGCGCAGCGCCGGGCCAACCAGGCCGCCGCCGAGCTGTCCAAGGCCGAAGTTGCGGAGGCGATCGCCGACGACACCGTCGCCCACCTGGAGGCCCGTGTCGCCCGGGTCGAGGAGCGGGTCGCCGCCGTGCGGGCCGAGGTGGCCCAGCTGGCGGTCCGCCAGTACGTCCAGGGGACGTTCCGCGTCACGAGGTTGCTGCGCATGGCCGACGCCAACGAGGTCGTCCGGGCCCAGCAGTACGCCAGCGTGGTGGCGACGACGTCGACCGCGGCCCTGGAGCAGTACCGGGCCGACAAGGAGGACCTGCGGGTGGAGGTGGCGGCCCTGGAGCGCCAGCAGGAGGAGCGGGCCGCAGCTATCGCGGGCCTGCGCCGGCGCCAGGCCGACGCCGTGCGTGAGCTCGAGCGGCTGGCCCGCATCGAGGAGCAGGCGCGGGCCGCCCGCGAGGAGCAGCAGCGCCGGGCCCAGGCCACAGCCACGACCGCGGCCGGGGCCGCACCGGGCCCCACCCCGCCCCCGCCGGCCCCAGGGGCGCCGGCAGCACCAGGCACCACCGCAGCGCTGACCCGGCCGACCACGCCCACCACCCGGCCGGCGCCGGCCGCGGCCACCGGTGACTGGGTCTGCCCGGTGCAGGGCCCCCGCGCCTTCAGCAACGACTACGGCGCGCCGCGAGGTGGCGGGTCGAGCCACATGGGCAACGACATCCTGGCCCCGAAGGGCACACCGGTCGCGGCCAACGTCGGCGGGGTGGTGACCCAGCGCAACGGCGCCGTCAGCGGGCTGGCCTACTTCCTTGCCGGCGACGACGGCAACCGCTATTTCGGCGCCCACCTCGACTCCTTCGGCGCCAGCGGGCGCGTGTCGGCCGGCACGGTGATCGGCACGGTCGGCAACACCGGTGACGCCGCCGGGGGCCCGCCCCACCTCCACTTCGAGATGCATCCCGGCGGCAGCGGCTACACCAACCCCTACCCCACCCTGACCAAGTACTGCTGAGCCAATTCGTCGCCGGATCGGACGCCGACCGGCCATCATCGGTACATGCCGTCCCGCAGCGCGTTCCGGGCCGGCGTGGCTGCCGCCGCACCGCTGGCCGTCGGCGTCGTCCCCTTCGGCCTGGTCGCCGGCGCCGGCCCTGTGGCCCACGGCTTCAGCCCCTGGTCCGCAGTGGGCCTGTCGACCATCGTCTTCGCCGGGGCGTCCCAGCTGGCCATCGTCGACGTGCTGGCCCAGGGGGGGTCGGTCCTGGTCGCGGTCCTGGCGGCGCTGACGATCAACCTACGGATGGTGCTCTACTCGGCGTCGCTGGCCCCCTACCTCAGCCACGAGCCCACCCGCCGGCGGCTGGCGACGGCATACCTGCTGGTCGACCAGGTCTACGCCCTGTGCATCGCCCGCTGGGCCGCCGACGGTGGGCGGACCGATGAACGACTGCCCTTCTATCTGGGCATTGCCACGTTCCTGACCACCATCTGGATCGGTTGCACGGTCCTGGGCGCCCTCGTCGGCCCCGCCATCCCCGACGACGTCCCGCTCGACTTCGCCATCCCCCTGGTGTTCCTCGTGCTCCTGGTCCCCATCCTCGTCGACCGGCCCTCCATCGCCGCTGCGGTGGCGGGAGGCGCCGCCGCGGTCGCTGCCGGCGAAGCCGGCGCCGGCCCGGCTTCGACGATCATCGGCGCCGCGACCGGCATCGTGATCGGCGCGATGGTCGACGCCCGCGGGCCTACGCCGGCGCCGTCATGAACCGCATCTGGGCCACCATCCTCCTCGCCGGCGCCGGCACCTACGCCATGCGGGCGTCGTTCCTGGCCTTCGCCCACCGGATGGCGACCGTGCCGCCGGGACTGGCCCGCGTGTTGCGGCAGATACCTCCGGCGGCCCTGGCTGCCATCGTCGCGCCTGCCCTCCTCCGTCCCGACGGCCACCTCGACCTGCTCCAACCCACCCTGGTGGCCGGCCTGGTGGCGGCCGCCGTGGCGTGGAAGACGCGCAACGTCGGCGTCACGGTGGTGGTCGGCATCGCCCTCCTCGCCGCCCTCCAGCAGCTCTGACCGGTACGGTTCGAGAGGAGATGGCCAGCATCGTCACCGCCCGCGGGCTGACCAAGCGTTACCCGGGGGTGACCGCCCTCGACGGGGTGGACCTCGACCTGCCCGCCGGGCGGGTCGGCCTCGTCGGTGCCAACGGGGCGGGCAAGACCACCCTCTTCCGGATCCTGCTCGGTCTCAGCCGACCCGACTCGGGCTCCGTCGAGGTCTGCGGCGTCGACGTGGCCGAGGACCCCATCGGCGCCCGCAGCCGGATCGGGTACATGCCCGAGCACGACTGCCTACCCCTCGACCAGACCGCCGCCGACGTGGTGTCGACCTTCGGCGAACTGGGCGGCCTGCCGGTGCGCGCCGCCCGGCAGCGGGCGTCGGAGGTGCTCGACCTGGTCGGCCTCGACGAGGCCCGGTTCCGTCCGGTGGGGGGCTTCTCGACGGGCATGCGCCAGCGCACCAAGCTGGCCCAGGCCATCGTGGCCGACCCATCGCTGGTCCTGCTCGACGAGCCCACCGCCGGCCTCGACCCGTCGGGGCGCGAGGAGATGCTGGCCCTGGTCGACCGCCTGGGCAGCTTCGGGATCGCCGTCGTGCTGGCCACCCACCTCCTCGACGACGTGGCCCGGGTCTGCGACCACGTGGTGATGCTCGACGCCGGCACCCTGGTCACCGACGCCCCTACCGAAGTGCTCCTGCACCAGACGGGCACGGTGACCGTCGACGTCGGACCTCCGGACGCCGCCCGGCTCCACGCCGCCCTGGCCGCCCGGGGGCTGGCGGTGGCCGACGACGGCACCGGAGCCCTGGAGGTCACCGTTGTCGGCGACGACGACCTCGACACCATCCGCGACGTGGTCGCCGAGCTCAACCTGGCGCTGCACAAGCTGACCAACCGCCTGACCTCACTGGACGACGTGTTCACCCGGCGCCCATGACCGGGACCGTCTCACCGACCGGCGCCGTCTACGACCGCGGCTACCGGCCCTACGACGGCCCCCGCGGCGGCCGCCGGGCGGCCATGTTCGCCCTGTACCGGACGTCGCTGCGGCGGGCGATCGGCCTGCGCCGGCCCTGGCGGCAGAAGGTGGCCCCGGCGGCCCTGCTCGCTATCGCGGTGGTGCCGGCCGTGGTCAACGTCGGCATCGGCTACCTGACCCGGGGCACACCGGCCGAGGGGTTCGAGTTCATCACCTACCGGGAGTACCTGGGCGTCTCCAGCGCGCTCCTCCTTTTCGTCGCCCTCGTGGCGCCCGACATCGTCTGCCCCGACCGGCGCCAGCGGGTACTGCCGTTGATCTTCGCCCGCCCCCTCACCGGCCGGGACTACGGCCTGGCCAAGGTGGGCGCCATCTTCACCTGCGTCTTCGCCTTTTCCTTCCTGCCCCAGGTCGTGCTCTACGTCGGCCAGATGCTGGTGAGCGACGGCGCCCTCGACTACCTCGGCGAGCACACCGCGGTGCTGTGGCAGGTGCCCCTCGCCGCCGCCCTCCTGGCGCTGTTCTACGCGGTGCTGGGCGTGGCCCTGGCCTCGCTGACCGGCCGGCGGATGGTGGCCGGCGCCGGCCTCCTCGGCATCACCCTCGTCTCCTCGGCCATCTCCGGCATCCTCATCGAGGCCGACGCGGGCCCCGACGAGGAGATCCGCACCGGCCACCCGGCCGGCCTGCTCAACATCCTCGCCACGCCCCTCCGCCTGCGGGACCTGGTTTTCCTCGGCCGCATCGAGGAGACGTCGCCCCTGTCGGGGGTGACCGGCGCCGGAGCCATGTCGATCGCCGTCTACGTCCTGGTGGTGGGGTTGTGCGTCGCCGTCATCCTGTCCCGGTACCGGACGGCGGAGTGACGATGCCGCCCGACACCGACCCGGCGTTCGTCGACGGGGCCACCGTCGAGGTCGCCGACGCCTCGGTGTGGTTCGGCCAGAAGGTGGCGCTCTCCGAGCTGTCGTGCTCGTTCGGTCCCGGCGTCACCGGGCTGCTCGGGCCCAACGGCGCCGGCAAGAGCACCCTGATGCGGGCCATGACCGGGCTGATCGGCGTCAACGCCGGCCGGGTGCGGGTGGACGGCCGCGACCCTCGTACCGACCGGGCGGTCCAGGGCCGCATCGCCCTCGTGCCGGAGGACGAAGCGGTCCCCGCCCAGCTGACGGCCCGTGAGCTTGTCCGCTACGTGGCCGACCTGCACGGCGTCCGTGACCCCGACGCCGTGGACCGGGCCCTGGATCTCGTCGACATGCAGGCGGCGGCCGACCGCCGCCTCAAGGGTTTCAGCAAGGGCATGCGCCAGCGGTCCAAGGTGGCCGCTGCCCTGGTGACCGACCCGCCGGTGCTCGTGCTCGACGAGCCGTTGAACGGGGCCGACCCCATCCAGCGGGCCAACCTCACCGGCCTGTTCCGCCGGCTCGGCGCCGAGGGCCGGACGGTGATCGTGAGCTCCCACGTGCTTTCCGAGGTGGAGCGCCTGGCCGACCGGGTGCTGGTGCTGATCCACGGGCGGCTGGCCGCCGCCGGAAACCACCGGGCCATCCGCGACGCCATGGACGACCGCCCCCGCCACGTCCTCATCCGGGCCGACGACCCCCGCCGCCTGGCCGCCGCCCTCCTCGGCCTCGACACGGTTGCCGGCGCCAGCCTGACCGACGCCGGCCTCGTCGTGACCACCGACCGGGCCCGCGACCTCGCCGTCGCCGTCGCCCCGGTGGCCCGGGACCTCGGCGTGCGCCTGCGGGAGGTGCGGCCCCTCGACGACTCGCTGGAGAGCCTGTTCCGGGAGCTGACCCGGTGAGTCAGGGCTCGACGGCGGCACGGTCGCCCCTGGCCGCCATCGTCCACTACACGCTGCGGGCGTGCATGCCGGCGCAGCGGTGGCTGCTCCTGCTGCCCGTCGCCGGCGCCGTGGTGTTCGGGCTGCTGTCCCGGCTGTCGGACGAGGCGACGGTTGTGGCGTTCGCCCGGGTGGGCGGCACGGCGATGCACACCCTGATCCTGCCCATCACGTGCCTGATCATCGGCGACGCCCTGCTGGGCGCCGAGATCCGCTCCGGCGTGTTCGCCTTCACGTGGCTCAGCCCGGTGCGCTACGAGAAGATCGCCGCCGGCCGCTGGCTCGGCGGCTGCATCATCGCCGGCGCCGTCCTCGCCCCGGCGGCGGCGGCCGCCGCCGTCGTGGCCGGCGCCCCGTCCAGTGCCGGCCCGGCGGCGATCGCCGCGGTGGCCGGTGCCGGCGCCTACCTGGCCCTCTTCGTCGCCATCGGCGCCATGTTCAAGCGGCCGGTCGTGTGGTCGCTGGTGCTGGTCATCCTCCTGGAGCGCCTGCTCGGCGCGGCCCTCACCGGCATCGCCCAGCTCTCACCGGGCTGGCTGGCCCAGGCCACGCTGGTCGGCCTGACCGGGGCCGAGGAGGAGCTGGCCCGGGAGGGGGTCCCCCGCGGTTGGGCCGCCGTGGGCCGCCTGGCGCTGGTCGCCCTCGTCGGCCTGGCCATCGCCTCCCGGCGGCTGCGGTCGCTGAAGCCGGCGTCCTCGGCCGACTAGCTCAGGGCCGTGGGCGCCCCGCCGGCGACCCGGGCGATCTCGGCGCCGGCGCCGTCGAGGGCGACCACCGTCGGGCGGGCCCGCACGGCGCCCTCGACGAAGGCGGCGTAGTAGCGCTCCCCCGGCGCCGGCCCGACCGCAGCCAGCTCGGCGTCGACCTGGCGGCCGTCGGCCACGTCGAGGCGGACCCGAGCGGTTCCTGGCGGGGCGGCGCCGACGACGAACAGGCCGACGGGGTCGGTGGCGCCGGACACGGCAACGGTGCTGACGGAGGCGGCCCCGCGCACCGGCCGGGAGAAGGCGCCGAGCCCGAGCGACGACCGATCCGCCGTGAGGATGACATGGCACTCGGTGCTCTGTTGGCCGACCGCGAATCCGACCGCCCACCGGTAGCGGCCCGCCTGGCGGCCCACCGCGGTGTACGACCCGCCCGCGGCCCGGCACTGGTCGATGAGAGCCTCGCTGGAGACGTCGAGGACCCGGCTGCGCAGCGCGTCCCACTCCCCCGCCCGCGCCACCCGGAGGCCGGCGACGAACCGGTCGAAGTCGTCGTACGACAGCCGGTCGGAGGCGACCACGACCGATCGGCCTCCCTCCGACCATGCCCGGGCCACGATGTCGCCTCCGGAGCCCACCCGGGCCACCTCCCCGGCGGAGCCCGGCCGGCCCCGCACCTCGACGGGTCCTCCGTCGACGAAGAACCGCATCAGCGTCACCAGCCGTTCGTCGGGGACCACGATGAACACGACGCCGGTGCCGTCCCACAGCCACCACACGGACTGGGCCCCCGGGGCGTCGAAGCCCTGCAGGTCCAGACGCGAGGTCACGAGCAGGGTCAGGCCTGCCGGCACATCGGTGACCGTCGGCGCGTTGCGGTCGACCGTCGCCGTCCTGGCCGCGTCGACCACCTCGGTCTCGGAGAGGTTGCGGCCGGCGGCGTAGCCCTGGCAGACGGCGGTGCAGTTCGCCAAGCTCCAGGTCACCCAGGTCCATGCCCGGTCGTGGCCCACGGCGACGCTGCGGTTCCCCAGATCGACCAGCCGGAACCCCGGCGTCTCCGACGTCGGCACGATGGCCGGGCCCTCGCCGAACGCGCTCCCGACGGCCAGCATCCGGCCGGTGAGCGGGTCGGCCCGCCCCCGCTCGGAGTACAAGGCGTGGGCCGGCGGGCTGAAGGCCTCCCTCGTCACCGTCGCCCGCAACACCCGCCCCTCCGACAGCAGCTCGTCGGAGACGACGGCCTCGGCGCCCGGCGCCAGTGCCACACGGGCAGGTCTCGCGCCATGACCCTGCCTGGCCACCAACGTCAGCACCTGGGCGCTGAACACCAACGCCAGCAGGACGGCGACGCTGCGGATGCGCCGGCGTTCCACGCCCGCTAGGGCGTCGGCGGCTTGTGGACCGGGTGGCCCTCGGGGTAGTGGGTGCGGGGGATCACCGGAGCGTCACGCCCGGTCCCCCGAGCTCCCGCCGTCGGTGTCTCGGCGGGGCCCGACTCCTCGTGGTACTCCTCCTCGACGTTGACGCTCCACACGTCGTGGGTCGAGCCGGTGGCGATGTTCTCCGCCGTCAGCATGGCGGTGTACATCGAGTGGTCCTGGTTGTTGTATCGGTGCATGCCGTTGCGGCCCACCGGGTGGACGTTCGGTGCGCAGCGGTTCAGCCATTCGACGATCTTGGCCACGTTGGCCTTGTAGTTCTCGTCGTAGAAGGGGTACGCCTTCGGCATGCGCACCACGTAGCCGGCCTCCACCTTGTCGGGCTCGACCAGGTTGAGGATGCCCAGCTCCCGCTTGCCCTGCTCGATGAGCTCCTCGTCGGGCTTCGTCCACGTGGAGTCGCCCTCGAAGACGAAGAACTCGAGCCCGAGGCAGGTCCTGCCCTCCTTGATGAGGTAGGGCGACCAGGAGCCGAAGTTCTGGATCCGGCCCACCTGGACCGACTGGGCGTGCACGTAGATCCAGTTGTCCGGGAAGCTGTAGCGCTCAGGGACGACGAGGGCCACGGTGATGAAGTCCCG
>DATLHA010000051.1:0-23771 GCA_035540095.1 Acidimicrobiales bacterium
GGGTTCGACCCGTTGATCCGCCCGGTGTTGGCCGCCGTGTGCCAGCGGTTGATGGTGGTGTCGAACTGCATGCCGGGGTCGGCGCACTCCCATGTGGCCTCGGCGATCTGGCGGAACAGCTGGCGGGCCTTGACGGTGCGGACGGGCTCGCCGCTCGTGACGGCGCGCAGGTGCCAGTCGGCGTCGTCGACGACGGCCTGCATGAACTCGTCGGTGACCCGCACCGAGTTGTTGGCGTTCTGGTACTGGGTGGAGTGGCTGTCCTTGCCGTCGAGGTCCATGTCGAAGCCGGCGTCGCGCAGGACGCGCGCCTTGCGCTCCTCGATGGCCTTGCACCAGATGAAGTCCTCGATGTCGGGGTGATCCGCGTTGAGGATGACCATCTTGGCGGCGCGCCGGGTCTTGCCCCCCGACTTGATGGTGCCGGCCGACGCGTCGGCGCCCCGCATGAAGCTGACCGGGCCCGAGGCGGTGCCGCCGCCCTTGAGGTACTCATAGGAGGACCGGATGTTGGACAAGTTGATGCCCGAGCCGGAGCCACCCTTGAAGATCGTGCCCTCCTCGACGTACCAGTTGAGGATGGACTGCATGGTGTCGTCGACAGCGAGGATGAAACACGCCGAAGCCTGTTGCGGCTCGCCCCGGACGCCGATGTTGAACCACACCGGGGAGTTGAAGGCCGCCTTCTGGTGGACGACGAGGTGCTTCAGCTCGGCGCGGAAGGCCTCGGCTTCGGTGTCGTCGACGAAGTAGCCGTCCTTGGTGCCCCAGGCGGTGATGGTGTCGACCACCCGGTCGATGACCTGGCGCAGCGACTGCTCACGCTCGGTCGAGCCGGGCGTGCCGCGGAAGTACTTCTGGGCCACGATGTTGGCCGCATTCAGCGACCAGCTGGTGGGGAACTCCACGCCGAGCTGCTCGAAGGCCACGACGCCGTCGCGGTAGTTGGTGATGCGGGCGTCCCGCCGCTCCCAGGCCACCTCGTCGTAGGGGTGGACCCCCTCGGTGGTGAAGTGCCGGCGGATGCCGATCCCCGTCTGCTCCGGCGCCATCGCCATACGGCATTGCCTCCCTGTCGAAAGTCTGGCTGGGGTGCAGAGGGCGCGCGAGACCACAACATCTTGTGGTGGCCGCCCGACTCCGCCCCCAGGGGAAGGAATTACATCACCGTCATTCTACCGTGTCAACCACCGCTGTGCGGCACGGGCCGAACGTAGGCACGCCGGCCTGTGGACGGCTAGGGGAGCAACCCTGTGGACGTCAGTCGGCCGGCGGTGGAGAAGGCGGCGAAGGATCGGCCTGGCTCAGCGCCAAAACCTCCCGCTCGAAGTCGCCCGGGCCCTCGAAGCTCTTGTAGACGCTGGCGAAGCGCACGTAGGCCACCTCGTCAAGGGCCCGCAGGCGCTCCAGGACGATGGCCCCCACCCTGGCGCTGCTGGCCTCGGAGCCCTCGAGCCGCAGGGCCTCTTCGACGTCGCCGGCGAGCCCGTCGAGCTGCTCGGGGCTCACCGGGCGGTTCTTGGCCGCCGCCCGGACGCCGGCCACGATCTTGCTGCGCCGGAACGGCTCGCGGACCCCTGAGCGCTTGACCACGACCAGGCCCACCTCGTCGATGCGCTCGAAGGTGGTGAACCGGCGGCCGCAGCCCAGGCACTCCCGCCGGCGCCGGATGGCGAGGCCGTCGTCGGCCTGGCGCGAGTCGACCACCTTGTCGTCGATGCTGGCGCACGCCGGGCAACGCATCCCTCGACGGTAGCCCTGCGCCTGCGAGCTGTTCCGCGCGGTGGGATCATGGGCGGCGAAGATCCCACGATGCCGGCGACCGCCGGCCGGCGGCGAAACGGAGGCACGGATGGTGATCGGCCCGCTTCTGCTCGGCATCGGTATCGGCCTGTTGGTCGGCCATCTGGTGGTGTGGATCCTCATCGGACTGGGCGCGGGCATCACCCTGCACTCGGCGGTGTCGGAGCTCAAGAAGGGGACCCGCCGGCGGGTGCGGTAAGGCAGGCTCAGGCGGCGGCGGGCAGCGCCAGCCGCTCGCCCGGGACCAGGACGGGGCTGCCGTGGGCCGCCACCAGGCGGGCGACGAGAGGCCGTGGATCACCGGCGGGGTCGAGCCGGCGGGCGATCTCCCAGAACGTGTCGCCCGGCTGGACGACGTACACCGACGCCGGCGCTCCGGGACGTTCGGAGGTGGTGAGGGGACCACCTCCGAACGACGCCAAGAGCCCGCCGACAGCGAGAACAAGGGCGGCGAGCACGCTCGCGGCGAGAAGAACGGCGACGACCCGGCGCCGGCGGTAGACGGCCGCCGGCGCCGGCCGGCGAACCGGAGCCGGCGCGACGGTGGGCCGGGTGCGCACCACCACCAGGCGCTGCAGCTCCGCCGGCGAACCGTGGGCGACCGCAACCATCGAGTCCTCCTTGGGAACGTTCGTTCGGATACCGTGTCAGCGTTTCACGAACGCTCGTTCGGGGTCAAGGGGAATCTCGAACATATGTTTGCATCCGGGCGCCTTCCGTCCTATCGTGTTCGCCGTGACCTCCAACCTGACCGAACGCCAGCGAGGGATCCTCAACTTCATCGAGTCCGAGACCCGGGAGCGGGGCTACCCGCCGTCGGTGCGCGAGATCGGCGAGGCCGTGGGCCTGACCTCCACGTCCACGGTGCACGCCCACCTGGCCACCCTCCAGCGTCTCGGCTATCTCCGCCGCGACCCCACCAAGCCCCGGGCCATCGAGGTCCGGTACGACCCGGGCTCGGGCGCGGCGGGCGAGCGCCGGCCCGCCCGCCACGTGCCCCTCCTGGGCGATGTCGCCGCCGGCACCGACGTGCTGGCCCAGGAGAACGTGGAGGAGCTGCTGCCCCTGCCCGCCGACTTCACCGGCGACGGGCCGGTCTTCATGGTGCGCGTCCGGGGTGACTCCATGATCGACGCCGGGATCCTCGACGGTGACTTCGTCGTCGTGCGCCAGGAGTCCGACGTGCGCAAGGGAGACGTGGTGGTGGCCGGCATCCCCGGCGAGGAGGGCACGGTCAAGACCTTCACCCGCAAGGGCAACAAGATCGTCCTGCTCCCGGCCAATGCCCGGCTCCAGCCCATGGAGTTCGACGCCGGCGACGTGACGATCTACGGCAAGGTGGTCACCGTGGTCAGGCGCCTCTGAGCTGCGTCACGCTCTGAGCCGGCGGGCCCACGTGGCGCCGACGGCGGAGCCCATCACCACCACCAGCATGCCGGCGGCGACGCCGGCGGGCCCCCTCTTGGAGGCGGCGCCGACCGGCACGGGAATCGCCTCGGGCAGGGCCACGGCCGGTGGCTCGGTCGCTTGCGCCTCCCGGGAGGCCGCGGCAGTGGTCGTGGTCGTGGAGGTGGGAGGCACCGTGGTCTCCGGTGGCTTGGTGGTCGTCGACCTTGGCACGGTGGTGCGGGGGGCGCTGGTGGCCCTGGTCGTCGCCGGCGCCGCCGTGGTGGGCGGAGCGGGGTCGGCGCCCACGGCGGCGGCCATGTTCAGGCGGCCCTGGCAGCCCCGCCCGCAGGAGACCTTGTCGGCGGTGGCGAGGATGCGGCTGACGGCGGCGGCGGGGCTCTGGCCCTGGGCCAGCAGCAGGGCGACGGCGCCGGCCACGTGGGGGGCGGCCATCGACGTGCCGGCGGCCGAGGCGTAGCCACTGCCGCCCGACGACGTCATGAAGGTGGAGATCACGTTGCTGTCGGCGCCGCCGGAGCCGGCGCCGCCGGGGGCGACCAGGCCCCACTTGGCGTTGCCGATGGGGCTTGAGTACGACGGCACGTTGCCGGCCCGGTCGGTGGCCCCCACCACCAGGGCGTTGAGGTTGCCGTAGTTCTCGCTGCCGAAATCGCCGGTACCGTTGGCGTAGTTGCCCGACGCCAGCACCGGGACCGCGCCCTTGCTCCAGGCGTACTCGATGCCGCTGCGCAGGGGCGTGCCCAGGGCGCTGGCGGCCAGGAAGTTTGGGTCGCCCAGGCTGAGGTTGACCACCTTGGCCCCGTTGTCGACCACCCACCGGATGCCGTTGTTGATGTCCTCGACCCGGCCCTCGCCGGCGGCGTTGAGCACCTTGGCCACGGCCAGGCGGGCGTCGGGGGCCGTGCCGGCCACGCCCTTGCCGTTGTTGGTCACCGCGGCGGCGATCCCGCTGACGATCGTCCCGTGCCCGTGGGTGTCCGGGGCCGCACCGGGCGTGCACGGCCTGCCCACGCAGTCGGCCATGGCCACCACCTTTCCGGCCAGGTCCGGGTGGGAGGCGTCGACACCGGTGTCCACGATGCCGATCGTCACCCCGCCGCCGGTGGAGCGGGCCCATGCCGCCGGGGCGCCGATCTGGGTCAGCGCCCACTGGCGGGAGAAGTAGGTGTCGTTGGTCGCCGATGCCGTGCCGGCCATGCCCCCCACGAGGGCCACGACCGACACGGCGACGGCGAGCACCCGTCGCAGCGCCCTCACCCCCGCTCGAGGACCGTCCGCAGGACCCCGTAGACCGTCTCCAGGTCCGATCGGGTCACCTGCTCCCCGGCACTGTGGGCAAGACCCGGGTCGCCGGGCCCGAAGTTGGTGGCCGGCACGCCACGCGCCGCGAAGCGGGCCACGTCGGTCCACCCCAGCTTCCCGTACGCCACCCCGCCGCTGGCCGCCAGCACGGCCTGGAGCAGCGGGTGCCCCAACGAAGGCGGCGCGGCCACGGCCATGTCGGTCACCTCGAAGCCGTCCACCTCGCCCACCACCGACCGCACGTGGGCCTCGGCCTCGGCCGGCGTCCGGTCGGGGGCGAACCGGTGGTTCAGGGTCACCGTCGCCCGGTCCGGCACGACGTTGTTGGCCACGCCCCCGCCGATGCGCACGACCTGCAACCCCTCCCGGAAGTGGCAGCCGTCGATCGTCACCTGGCGGCCCTCGTAGGCCGAGACCGCCGCCAGCAGCGGCGCCAGCCGGTGAATGGCGTTGCGCCCCATCCACGCCCGGGCGGTGTGGGCCCGCTCGCCGGTCATCGTCACCTCGACCCGCATCGTCCCCTGGCAGCCGGCCTCGATCCGGGCCGACGTGGGCTCGGCCAGCAGGGCGGCGTCGCCTTCCAGCAGGTCAGGGCGCTCCCGGAACAGCCTCTCGATGCCGTTGAACGCCGAGTCGACCTCCTCGCACTCGTAGAACACGTAGGTGGTGTCGACCGCCGGCTCGGCGACGGTGGTCGCCAGCTCGGCCAGCACGGCCACGCCGCCCTTCATGTCGCAGGAGCCGAGGCCCCACAGCACGTCGCCGTCGATGCGGGCCCGCTCGTTCCCGTTGGGAGGCACCGTGTCGGTGTGGCCGGCGAGGATCAGCCGGGACGGGCGGCCCAGGGAGGTGCGGGCGACCAGGTTCTCGCCCACGCGCGTCACCGAGAGCCACGGGACGGGCTCCAGCACGGCCTGCAGATGGTCGGTCACCGCCCCCTCGTGGTGGCTCACCGAGGGAATATCGACCAGCTCGGCGGTCAGCTTGAGGAGGTCCGTCACCTCTATCCGCCCGGCCGAGCCGCAGGGCCGCTACGCGCCGGAGGCGCCGTGCTGGCGCAGCAGCGTCTCGAGCTGGCCCTTGTCGTGCCGGGCGCCCTCCTCGAGGCGGCGGATGACCAGGGCGCACGGCAGGCCGAACTCCCCGCCCGGATAGCTACGGGGCCGGGTGGCGGTGACCGCCACGCTCCAGGGGGGCACCTCTCCCCGGCCGAGCTCCTCGCCGGTCTCGGCATCGATGACCGGGATGGACCGCGACAGGATCAGGCCGGCGCCGAGTACCGACCCCTGGCCGACCCGGGCGCCCTCGGTCACCATGCAGCGGCTGCCGATCAGGCAGTCGTCGCCGATCATCACCGGGGCGGCCTGGGGCGGCTCCAGCACACCACCGATGCCGACACCCCCCGACAGGTGGACGTTGGACCCGACCTGGGCGCAGGAGCCGACCGTGGCCCATGTGTCGACCATGGTGCCGGCGCCCACCCGGGCACCGATGTTCACGTAGCTGGGCATGAGGACGGCGCCGCGGTCGACGAACGACCCCCAGCGGGCCGACGCCCCGGGCACCACCCGAACGCCGGCCTCGGCCCACCCGCGTTTGAGGGGGATGCGGTCGGCGAACTCGAAGGGCCCGAGCTCCATGGTCTCCAGCTCCGACACCCGGAACAGCAGGAGGATCGCCTGCTTGAGCCACATGTGGACGATCACGTCGCCGGTGCCGGCGTCCACCTCCGCGACCCGGGCCTCGCCGCAGTCCAGCAGCGCCACCGCCTCCCGCACCACGGCCAGGGCGTCGAGGTCGGCGGGGGTGAGATCGGTGCGGCGCTCCCAGAGCTCTTCGATCTGGGCCTGAAGGTCAGCCATGGTTCGGGAGGGTAGCCCGGCGGGCGGCCGCATATACCGACTCGGGCGTCAGCACGCCGAGCAGCCGGTCGCCCTCGACCACCGCCACCCATCCCGACTCCGACAGGAGCAGGGCGCTGGTCACGTCCTTGAGGCTGGCGCCGGCCCCGACCGTCACCGCCGGCGACATGCGGTCGTCGCCCGGTGCCAGCGCGCCCAGCAGCCGGCCGTCGCCGTCCACCACCGCGGCCGAGGCCCCTCCGGCCGCAGGCGCCGGCATCCCCGGCGCCACCGTGACCGGCGCCTCCAGCGACTCCGGGTCGATCGGGATCACCGACAAGCGCTTCAGTCCCCGGTCGGCGCCCACGAATCCGGCGACGAACGGCGACGCCGGCCGCCCCAGCACCTCGGCCGGCGACGCGTGCTGCTCCAGCACCCCACCCTCCCGCAGGACGGCGATGCGGTCCCCCAGCCGGACGGCCTCGTCGATGTCGTGGGTGACGAACACCACCGTCTTGCCCACCTCGGCCTGGAGGCGGAGGAACTCGCCCTGCAGCCGGTCGCGGGTGATGGGGTCGATGGCCCCGAACGGCTCGTCCATCAGCAGCACCGGCGGGTCGGCGCCCAGCGCCCGGGCCACGCCGACCCGCTGGCGCTGGCCCCCCGGACAGCTGGTGGGGGTAGCGCCCCCGGTACTGGGAGGGGTCGAGGCCCACCAGCTCCAGCAGCTCGTCGACCCGCCGGCGGATCCGCTCTCTGTCCCACTTGAGCAGGCGGGGGACGGTGGCCACGTTGTCGGCCACGTTCAGGTGGGGGAAGAGCCCGACCTGTTGGATCACGTAGCCGATGCGCCGGCGCAGCTCGACGGGGTCGGCGCCCGTAACGTCGTCACCGGCCAGGAAGATACGCCCGCTGGACGGCTCGATGAGCCGGTTGATCATCTTGAGGGTGGTGGTCTTCCCGCACCCCGACGGCCCCACCAGCACGGTGATCTCTCCCCGGGAGACCTCCAGGTCGAGGCCGTCGACGGCCAGCTGGCCGTTGTCCCAGCGCTTGGTGAGCGACTCCAGCCGGATCAAGGTGGCTAGTCTGCCCGGCAGTGCCGGACCCCTGGGTGCGATGGGACTGGGTACGGGATCACGGCGACGACATCCTCGCCGCCACCCGCCAGCACGTGGAGCTCACCCTCATCGCCGTCGCCCTCGGCCTGCTCATCTCCTTCCCGCTGGGCCTCGCCGCCCGCAAGTGGCGGCGCAGCGCCGGCCCCATCCTCGGCCTCACCGGCGTGCTGTTCACCATCCCGTCACTGGCCCTGTTCGCCCTCCTCGTCCCCTTCACCGGGCTGTCGAGGACGACGGCCGAGATCGGCCTGGTCGGATACACCTTGCTGATCCTGGTGCGGAACATCGTCGCCGGCCTCGACGGGGTGCCCGACGACGTCCGGGAGGCGGCCCGGGGCATGGGGTTCCGGCCCCGCACCCAGCTGCTGAAGGTCGAGCTGCCGCTGGCCCTCCCGGTCATCGTCGCCGGCATCCGCATCGCCACCGTCACCACCATCGGCCTGGTCACCGTCACCGGTCTGATCGGCCAGGGCGGCCTCGGTGCCTTCATCATCGACGGCATCAACCGGGACTTCCGCACGCCGCTGGTCGTGGGCTCGGTCCTGTCGATCGCCCTGGCCGTGGTGGCCGACGTGGCCCTGGCCGGCGCCGCCCGCCTGCTGTCCCCCTGGGCCGCACCACGGTGAGCGTCGCCGCCGACGTCGTGGAGTGGTTCACCACCGCCGAGCACTGGCGGGGCGACTTCGGCGTGCCCCACCGCCTGGCAGAGCACGCCCTCATGTCGGCCGGCGCCCTCGGCGTGGCCCTGCTCATCGGCCTGCCCCTCGGCATCTGGCTGGGCCACCGCGGCCGGGGCGGGGCGCTGGCCATCAACGTGTCGAACATCGGCCGGGCCATCCCGTCGCTGGCCATCCTGGCCTTGGTCCAGCAGGCCATCGGGCTCAGCGGCTGGCCCGGGTTCGGGGCCCGGCCGGCGCTCGTGGCCCTGATCGCCCTGGCCGTGCCGCCGTTGGTTACCAACGCCTACGTCGGCATGCGGGGCGTCGACCGTGACGTGGTGGAGGCGGCCCGGGGAATGGGCATGACCGGCGGCGAGTTGCTGTGGCGGGTGGAGCTGCCCATCGCCCTCCCCCTCGTCATGGCCGGCGTGCGCACTGCCGCCGTTCAGGTGGTGGCCACGGCTACCCTCGCGGCAGTGACCGCGTGGGGGGGGCTCGGACGGTTCATCGTCGATGGCTTCGGCCAGCGGGACAACGCCCAGATCGTGGCCGGCGCCCTGCTCGTCGGCCTGCTGGCCCTCGTCACCGAGGTGGGGCTCGGTGGCCTGCAACGCATGGTCGTGTCCGAAGGGCTGCGAGGCGGGCAGCGGCCCGTGGATGAAGCGCTGAAGGCCGCATGAGCGGCTCGTCGAGGAGGGACGACATGCTCCTGACATCGGTCCGCACCCGGGCGCTCGCCGCCGTCTGCCTCGCCGCGCTGGTGACCGCAGCCTGCAGCGACGGCGACAGCACCGCCAACCGGAACAAGACGGTGGTCATCGGCTCGGCGCCGTTCGCCGAGAGCGCGATCGTGGCCAACATGTACGCCGGCGCCCTCCAGAACGAGGGCTACCAGGTCGTGGTCCGCAAGGGCCTCGGCCAGCGCGAGATCTACATGCCGGCGCTGGAGAAGGGTGGCAAGGACAACGGGATCGACCTCGTGCCCGAGTACGTCGGCACGCTGCTCGAGTTCGTCAACGAGAACGCCGGCGAGGCCAGCGGCAACCTTGACCAGAGCGTCTCCAAGCTCCGGGCCCGACTCGACCCCTTGGGCATCACCGCCCTGGAGCCGTCGCTGGCCGCCGACCAGAACGCCTTCGCGGTGACCAGGGCCACCGCCGACCGACTGCGGCTGAAGAAGCTGTCCGACATCAGCCCGCAGGTCGCCTCCAACCTCACGTTGGGCGCCGGCCCCGAGTGCCCGGCCCGGCCGTTCTGCCAGCCCGGCCTGGAGAAGACCTACGGGCACAGGTTCAAGACCTTCCGGGTCCTCGACTCCGGCGGCCCCAAGACCATCGACGCGCTGACCAAGGGCGACATCGACATCGGCCTGGTGTTCTCCAGCGACGGGGCCGTGGCCCACAACAACCTCGTGGTCCTCGAGGACGACAGGAAGCTGCAGACCGTCGACAACCTCATCCCCGCCATCCGGAAGGACATCCTCGACGACACGATCCGCACCACCCTCGACAAGGTCTCCGCCGCCCTGACGACGGACGACCTGATCGAGCTCAACCGGCGGGCCAGTGTCGACAAGACCGACCCCGAGGTGCTGGCCCGGGAGTGGCTCCAGCAGCACGGGTTCGTAAAGAAGAAGTAGTGGGCCGCCGGTGGGCGGCGGTCCTGTGCACGGTGGTCCTGGCCGCGGGTTGCAGCGACGGCTCGGACGGGCCCGACGACCCGGTGGCGGAGCCGCCGGCGTCGACGGCCGGTCCCGGCACGAGCGGGGCCACCGGCGGCTACCTGCCGTCCACCATGCTCGGCACGATCACCGACCCCGACATCGACGAGAGCAGCGGGCTGGCCGCCTCCCGCCGCAACCCGGGACTGCTGTGGACCCACAACGACTCCGGCGACGAGCCCCTCGTCTACTGCCTCGACCTGAAGGCGGCCCCGTGCGGGGTCTGGCGGGTGACCGGCGCCGAGGCCTGGGACTGGGAGGACATGGCCGCCGGCCCCGGGCCGCGCGCCGGTGAGCCGTACCTCTACCTGGGCGACATCGGCGACAACCTCGACCAGCGCTCGCAGATCGTCGTCTACCGGATCCCCGAGCCCGCGGTGGCCGGCACCGGGCCGGTGACCACCAAGGCGGCGCCGGCGGCCTCGGCGCCGGCCGAGGCCCTGAGGCTCCGCTTTCCCGACGGGCCCCACGACGCCGAGGCGCTGGCCGTCCATCCCACGACGGGCGACCTCTACGTGGTGTCGAAGGACGCCCAGTCCGCCAAGGTGTACAAGGCGGCTGCTCCCCTCGACCCGGCCAAGGTGACCACGATGACCCAGGTCGGCACCATCCGGCTCGGTCCGGGCAACCGGGGGCTCGAGCAGATCACCGGCGCCGACATCTCCCCCGACGGGCGGCGGGTGGCGGTGTCCACCTACGCCCAGGGCTATGAGCTGGAGGTGCCGGCCGGCGGCGTGTTCGACGACGTGTGGTCACAGCCGCCCGCGCCGGTCGCCCTCGGCCCCCGGCTGCAGGGCGAGGCCATCGCCTACCGCCTGGACGGCAAAGCCCTGCTGACCACCAGCGAGATCGTGCCCTCGCCCCTGCACCAGGTGGAGCGCCGCTAACCCGGCGCTCGTACGTCGAGGCCGGCGGCGGCCAGGCGCTCCTCGATGACCTGGCGCTGCTCGGCGCTCATCTCGTCGCGAGCCCCCTTGGGCACCTCGACGTCGAGCAGGTCGGCGGCGACCACCAGCGACTCGTCGTAGCTGTAGAGGTCCAGCTCCCACACGTCGGGGTCGGTGGGCGGCTGGTCGAGCCGCCGGCGCAGGTCGCGCAGGCGCTGGGTCACCCGCTCGCGCTTGTCGTCGGTCACTCAGTCGTCGCCGTCCCCGTAGTCGCGGATGTCGCCGAAGCGGGCCTTCACGTTGCGCTCGCTGGTCACGAACAGGTCGGCGATCTCCAGCCACGACGTGCCCTCCCTGCGGGCGTCGGCCACCAGGTTCCGGGTGATCGCCTCCAGGAAGCTTCGGGCCGCGTTGGTGGCGGCGATGCGGCCCGTGGCCGGCAGGGAGGGGTCGACGATCTGGGCCACGAGGGCCTTGAACCCGGAGATCGACTCCGGCTCTTGGGACGCGTCAGGCTCGGGGGACATGGCCGCCAATCGTAGGCTGGCCGGCGGCCATGGCCCCTTCCCCGTTCGTCGCCGGCATCGACACCCGGCTGGTGGCCGGCGTCGATCTCGCCACCGCCGACGTCCGGGTGGCGGTCGCGGCGGGCGACGGCCGGGTGGTGGCCCGGGCCGCCGCCCCCTTGGCCGCACCGCACCGGCCGGCGCCGGGGGTGTCCGAGCAGGACGCCGGCTCCTGGTGGCCGGCGGTGGCCCGGGCCCTCGGTCAGGCACTGGCCGGCATCGGCGGCCATGTGGTCGCCGTCGCCGTGTCGGCGACCTCGGGGACGGTCGTGCTGGCCGACCGCCACCGTGAGCCGGTGGGGCCGGCGCTGCTCTACGACGACAGCCGCGCGCCGGCGCCGGAGCGGTGGGACCGGCTGCTGGAGGGCGCCGCCGGAGACGCGGTCCACGCCTGGCACGCCTCCGACCTCGTCGTCGCCCGCCTGACCGGAACGTCACCTCCGACCGACTGGAGCCACGCCCTCAAGACCGGCTACGACCCCGGCGCCGGCCGGTGGTGCGCGGCCGGGGCCGCGGCCCACCTGCGCCCCGAGGTGCTGGCTCCCACGGCGGTCGCCGGCGCCGTCTGCGACGAGGCGGCCGCCGCCACCGGGCTGCCTCGAGGCTGCCGGGTCCGCCTGGGCATGACCGACGCCTGCGCTGCCCAGATCGCCGCCGGCGCCGACCGTCCCGGGCGGTTCGTGAGCGTGGTCGGCACCACCCTCGCGGTGAAGGGGGCCAGCGAGGACCGCATCGACGACCCTGCGTCGGGCGTCTACAGCCACCGCCATCCGGACCGGTGGTGGCTGCCGGGCGGGGCGTCGAACACCGGTGGCGGCTCGCTGGCGGCGCGCTTCCCGAACGAGGACCTGACCGCGCTCGACCGGCAGGCCGCCGGCCACGGCCCGGCCGGCGCCGTCTGCTACCCGCTGGCCGGCACCGGCGAGCGCTTCCCGTTCGTCGCCAGGGACGCCACCGAGCTGTGGTCGGCGCCCGCCGCCGACCGGGTCGAGAAGTACCGGGCCCTGCTGGAAGGGGTGGCCTTCGTCGAGCGCCTGGGCTACGAGCGCCTGGGCCGGCTCGGCGCCCCGCTGCACGGCCCTCTGCGAAGCGCCGGCGCCGGCAGCGGCAGCGACGTGTGGACCGCCATCCGGGCGACGGTCCTGGGCGTGCCCATCACCCGACCAGTGTCCGCCGACACCGCTTTCGGCGCCTGCGTCCTCGCCGCGGCCGGCACCTTCCACGACACACTGGCGGCGGCGACCGACGCCATGGTCGACCACGCCGGAGCCGAGGTGGAGCCCGTCGCCGACGAGCGCGACCGTCTGGAGGAGAGCTACCGGCGCTTCGTCGATGCGCTCCACGGGCGAGGATGGCTCCCATGGCCCGACTGAGCTGGAGCGCGGCGACCACGGCGCTGGCGACCCGCGACCCGGCCTTCGTCCCGGTCATTGAACGGGCTGGGCCACCGCGCATGCGGACCAGGGACCCCGACGGGCACTTCGGGGCCCTGGCGCGGGCCATCGTCTACCAGCAGCTGGCCGGCAAGGCGGCGGCGGCGATCCATGGCCGCTTCCGTGCCCTCGTCGCGGGCCCGCTGACCCCCGAGGCCGTCCTGGCCCTGCCCGAGGAGGCCATGCGGGGCGCCGGCCTGTCGGCGGCCAAGACGGCGTCGATCCGGGACCTGGCCGCCCACGCCGCCGGCGGGGAGCTGGTCCTGGCCACGCTGCCCCGCCTCCCCGACGATGAGATCGTGATCCGGCTGAGTGCGGTCCGGGGCATCGGGCGCTGGACGGCGGAGATGTTCCTGCTCTTCGAGCTGCGCCGGCTCGACGTGTGGCCCACCGGTGACCTCGGGGTACGGGAGGGGTGGCGCCTGGCCCACGGCCTCGGGATCCAACCCACGCCCAGGGAGCTGGAGCTTCTCGGCGACCCCCTCCGTCCCACCCGGTCGGTGGCCGCCTGGTACTGCTGGCAGGCGGTGCACATCGCCCGCGGCGAGCTCTGACGTGTCCAAGTCCTCACCATTGGGAAGACTGTGGGTGCAACACGTCTAGGGGAGAGCCTGAGCAGGTAGGCCCCCGAACGTCCCGAGAGGCGAAGGCAGACCCACACCAATGAGCTCCACCACCGCGTCCGTCATCACGTACGTCGACGACGACTTCCTCCTCCGCCAGCGCGGCGAGCTGAGGGCCCGCTGCCTGTCGTACCGCGAGCAGGTCGACCGCCTTGCCGCGGCCGCCGACGAGCTGGCCGAAGCCGGCCAGGCGCCCGACCTGGGCGACGATGAGGGCTTCGCGGAAGCGGACCCCATGAGCGTCGAGCGCGACCGCCTTCTCTCTCTCCAGGCCCTGGCCAGGCGCCGGCTCGAAGACATCGACGCCGCCGTACGCCGCCTCGACGCCGGCACCTACGGCGGGTGCCGCTCCTGCCGGCGCCCGATCCCAGTGGCCCGACTCGAAGCCGTGCCGGAGGCGACGCAGTGCGTGCGTTGCGCCAGCGGCTCGGTCCTGCGCCGGAGGTAAACACCATGTCCATCGAAAGCGTTGCCGTGCAGCTGCGCACACTACGGACGCGTATCGACAATCAGAAGGCGAACCAGCACTCCTGGCCGACCAAGGACGAGGAGCTGGCCGCCGATGTCGACCGCTACGACCGGCGATTGCTCAAGGCCGCCTCCATGCTGCAGGTGGAGGCGCCGGCCACCCAGCGCCGGGAGCAGTTCCTGCTGAGCGAGGCCGACCGGCTGCTGTTGGAGGACCGCCTGACCGGGGCGGGGCTCGACGTGCGGGCGCCGGCCGACGACCAGACCCAGACCTGACCCGCGCTTCAGGCCGGCCGGCAGTGCCGGCACGGTCGGAAGCCGCCGTCGATCGCCGCCTTCGCCGTGGCCAGCTCGACGCGGTGGGCCGGCGTGATCCGCCGGGCGTGGTGGCAGCTCGGGTGGCAGAAGACGCCGGTGGTGTCGCTGGCGACGTAGTGCACCCCCCGCCGGCCCAGGGCCCGCACCTCGTCGAGGTTGACCCGCTCGAGACGGAGCAGGTCGACCTTCAGCGCCGGCCCGAAGCCGTAGTTCCCGGTCGCCCCGTCGCTGCGCACCACCCGGTGGCACGGGATGAGGATCGGCACCGGGTTGCGGCCCAGCGCCGATCCCGCGGCCCGCACCGCGGCGGGATGGCCGATCTCCCGGGCGATCCAGGCGTACGGGCGCACCTCGCCCGGGGGGATTTCCAGGGTCTTGGCCAGCACCTTGCGATCGAAGTCACCCACGGTGCGAAGGTCGTAGTCCAGGCCGGCGCCCTTCCCCGCTCCCAGGGCGCCGGCCAGGCCCGCCGGCGCCTTCGCCGCCGGCCGCAGCGGCCGGCCGAAGCGCCCCCGGTAGTAGTCGACGAAGCGGTCGTGGTCGCCGTCCATCCATGACGAGGGGCACACGTAGCTGATGCCGCGGTCGGTGAACGCGACGTACAGGGACCCCACGGGGCCGTCCACCTCGACCCACCGGGCGAAGATCGAGTCGGCGAACGAGGCCGGCGCCGGCGCGGCCAGCGCTGCGAGCTCGCCGGCCAGCACGGCGTCGTCGGAAGGAAGGGTGGTCATCGGGCCTCCTCGGGGATCGAGGTCCGCAGGCGCTGCAGGCCGCGGGCGACATGGGACTTGGCCGTGCCCTCCGGGCAGCCCATGACCACGGCCATCTCGGCATAGGGCAGGCCGACGACGTGGCGGAGGACCACCGCGGTGCGCTGGGCGGGGGGCAGTCCGGTCAGCAATGCACCGAGCCGCGACTGCCCGTCGTGGCGCTGGGCATGGTCCTCCGGGCCCTCCCGGCCGTCGGGCACCGGGGCCCACGCCTCCAGGCCGACCTGCGCCGGCCGGCGGCCGGCGGCCCGGGCCTCGTTGCGCAGGAGGTTGAGCACGATGGTCAGCAGCCACGGCCGTAGCTGCAGCCGGGCGCGGCGCTCGGGCGGGTAGGTCCGGAGCGCGGTGTAGGCCCGCAGGAACGCCTCGGCGGCGATGTCGGCCGCGTCCTCATGACAGCCCGAGATCCGGAGCGCAGTGGTGAACACGGCGTGCTGGTGGGTGGCCACCACGTCGGGGAACGCCTCCTCCACGTCGTGGCGCAGCCGCTCGGCCAGGTCGTCGGTCACGAGGTAAGAACACCGCGTCCTGGGGCCCGGTTGCACATCGGGCCCCAGAGTTGGGCGTGCGTTGGGCGGAGGTAGGCCCCCGATGGGGCCGTCGGGGGGATAGTGGCCCGGAGTGAACCTCGCACGCGTCACCGGCATGACCAGCGCAGGTTCGGCCGCGGGGTCGCAGGCGGGGAACGAGCCCGACGCCCTGGCGTTGCGGGTCGTGGCTCGCATCCGCGTCGCCGTCGCCATCGGGGTGGCGGCCACCGGCTCCTTCCTCCCCGGGATGTCGGGCGGCCCGGAGTGGCTCTTCCTGGTCATCGGCCTCCTCTGGGTCCCCTGGGCCAGCATCGTCCTGCTGGCCGCCGACCGCGCCACCAGCCCGGTGAGCCTGCTCGGGGGCCCGGTGGGCGACGTGGCGGTGCTCTTCGCCGTGCAGATGCTGGCCCCGGGGGTCGCCCACGCCGCCCTTCCCGGCTACGTGGCCGTCGTCGCCTTCGCCGCCTACACCTCGGGACGGGACTTCGCCGCGCTGCTCGCCACCGGCGCCCTGACGCTCACGGTGACCGCCCAGTACGTGACACCCGCCGCCAAGGTCGAGAGCCCCTCGGCCGCCCTGTTCGGCGGCGTGCTGGTGGCGGTCGTGCTGCTCCTCGACCGCACCGCCGACATGCAGCGCCGGGAGGTCGCCCGCTCGAACCGGTTGGAGGGCCGGTCCGACGCCGTCCTGGCCCACATCGCCGACGGCGTGCTCGTGACCGACGCGGCCGGCGGGGTCGTGCAGGGGAACCCGGCGGTGGCCCGCCTGCTCGGGCGCTGGGAGGACGACCTGGTCGGAAGGCACTGTTCGGAGGTGCTGGGCCTGCGGGCCGGTGAGCGGGCCCTGGACTGCTCCAAGGGCTGCGCGCTCCTGGCCGGCGGAGTCAGCGGGGACCCGGCCCTCGGCCGTGAGGTGTGGCGGGCCGGCACGGACGGTCGCCGCCAGCCGCTGCTGGCCAACGCGGTGGCCGTCGGCGGTGTCGACGGGTCGATCGAGGTGGTCCACTCGTTGCGGGACATCACCAAGGTCAAGCAGGCCGACGAGGCCAAGACCCTCTTCCTGGCCACGGCTTCACACGAGCTGCGGACGCCGCTGACGGTCATCAGCGGGTTCGCCTCCACGCTGCGCAGCGATCCGGACACCGACCCCGTGATGCGCGAGCGGGCTCTGGCCGCCATCGAGCGCCGCAGTGTGGAGCTGACCAAGATCATCGACCGCCTCCTGCTGTCCAGCCGGATCGAGGCGGGGCGCGTCGACCTCACGCTCGCGCCCACGGACATGGCGCCGCTCCTGTGGGAGCGGGCCGAGGCGCTGGCTGCGGCCACCGACCGCACGATCAGCGTCAAGGTGCCGGGTGACCTCCCCGCCGTTCACGGCGACGCCCAGGCATGCGTCACCGTGGTCGACCACCTGCTGGACAACGCCATCAAGTACTCCCCCGGCGGCCAGCCGGTCGAGGTGGAGATGCGGGGCGCCGGCGACGATGTCGTCCTGACGGTCACCGATGCCGGCGTCGGCATGGACGCAGAGCAGGCGGCGCGCTGCTTCGACAAGTTCTGGCAGGCGGAGTCCACCGACGTCCGCCGCTTCGGCGGGACCGGAATCGGGCTGTACATCGTCCGCTCGCTGGTCGAGGCCATGCACGGCGACATCGCGGTGTCGAGTGTGCCCAGTGCCGGCACGACCTTCACCGTGAGCCTGCGGCGGGCCTTGGCCGAGGCCCCCCACGGAGGGGTCACCCCGGGCACGGAGCCATCGGTGATCCGGGAGTTCATGCGCCAGATCGGGGTGCCCATGAGGATCGACGCGTGAAGGCGGCTGTCGCCGGCCTGAACCTGCTGCTCGGCATGGTGTACCTGAGCTACGGCCTGATGACGATCGTCGATCTGCGCCGGGGCTGGGAGAAGCGCGGGTTCTCGCACTTCGGGCTGGCGTGGATCGCCATGGCCTTCACCTGCGGGCCTCACCATTTCGAACACGGTCTGCACATCGCCGTCGCCGGCCGCGACGGTGGCGCCCTCGACCTGATCGCCGTCGTCGTCGGGCTCCCCGCCGGCGTGACCTGGTTCCTGCTGCGGGTGGACGCGCTGGCCGGCGGCCGAGGCGACCGCTTCATCTCCGGGACGCCCCGGTGGATCTCCGCCCTGCCGGCGCTGAGCGCGATCTACCTCGTGGCCCTGGTCGGGGCGGCCGGGGCGGTGCTGGCCGGTGGTGCCGATTTCAACCCGAAGATGACGCCCAACGTCCTCCTGCTCGCCGTCTACTTCCTCGTCGGCTACTACCTGGCCCGGACCCAGCTCCGGAACCGGCGCCTCATCGGCGGCTGGTCGCTGTCGGGCCTGTCCCTGACCTTCGTGTTCCCCACCTGCGGTCTCATGCACATCGCCTTCGTCCTCTACGCCGCCGCCGGCACCTACACCGTCGACACCCACGGTCTCGTCATCGACTGGCTGGCCGTGCCCGCCGCCCTCTACTTCGTCTGGGTGGTGCGCTCCACCATCTACCTGCAGACCTTCGACGACTGGAACAACTCCAGCGCCGGCAGCATCCCGGCGCCTGCCGCCGCACCGGCGTAGGGGGCCCCTTACGGCACGAGCCACTCGTCGAACTTGGCGTGGACCTCGGGCGAGGTCCAGTAGCTGCTGTGGTCGACGGACCGTGTGGAGGAGAAGCTGACGAAGCCGCCGACCGGGAAGCCGGCGCCGCCGTTCTCGCTGTAGACGCCGGCCTCGGGGACGATCAGGTCGTTGCCGAGGTTGCCGAAGACGAAGTCGACGACCCGGTCCCGGCTCAGGCGGGCCAGCGGCGACCCGGGCGGCGGCTCGTAGTCGGACGCGATGGCGCGATAGGTGGCCGTCACCGGCCGGGACTGGTTGAGCTCGCCCAGCCACGGACCGCCGGGCGCCATCGCCGCCAGGCCGTGAAGGCCCCCGAAGGCGCCGACCGCCAGCTGCTTGACCACGCTGATGACGATGGTGACCACGTCGGTGACGGCGTTGTCGGGGATCAGCGCGAGCAGGTTGGTGACCCGGTCGACCAGGTCGCCGAGATGGTCCCTGTCGGCCAGCGCGGTGCCCTGGTTCGGTGTCGCCACCATCGTCAGGCTGCGGACCTCCAGCGAGGCCGACGACAGCCCCACAGCGTCCGGGCGCTCGACCAGCACCCTGCTCACCAGCCCCCCTCGAGAGTGAGCGACGATGTCGACCCGCAGGCCGGCGCCGGCGACGAGGTCGGCCAGCCAGGCCGCGTTCGCGGTGGGGTCCACCGACACCGTCGGGTGGTCGAAGGCGAGGACCCGGTGCTCGTAGCGGTCGTGCAGCTTCCCGACGATCTCCGGCGGGATGCGGCCGAAGCCGCTGTGGCTGAGGCTCATCGTCCCGTGGACGAACAGGAGCGCCGGGCCCTCCGCGAAGGGTGCGAGATCCGCCGGGGAGAGCGCGGGCACGTTCGGCAGGCGGTAGTCCTCGGGGCCGAACGCCCGGAGCCGGTGGGGGTGCGCCTGGGCCTCCCATCTGGCCGCGTAGTGGTTCGCCAGCTCGCCGGCCACCTTGTCGAGGAGCTTGAACGCGAAGACCTTCAGCACCTTCTTGCCGATGGCGCCGAGGAGTCCCCGCTGGCCCGTGTCCTTCTCCTCGGCCACGGCGATCGGGACGGTGTAGGTGCGGGCCCCGCCGCCCCTCGTCACCGCCTCCGCCGGCGCCACGTCGTCGGCGAAGACCCACCGCATCACGCCGGCCTCGTCGGCGGCCAGCATGACCTGGCCCATGCCGGTCCCCGGCCCCGGCACGGTGACGGCCAGCGCCGGCTCCGCGAACCGGGTGGATCGGGTGGGGGCGGTCGACAGGGCGGCGCGGTCGACGGCGTGGTCCCGGATGACGATGGTCCGCTGCTCCTGCATCCCGGTGGCCGACAGGGAGTCCACCAGGACCTCCTTGGCGGCGTCGGCGCCACGGAGCCCCGGGGCGTTGCGAACGAAGACGTCGACCCGGCCCCGGAGCCCGGGGCTGACGATCTTCACCCCCTCCAGCTCGACCGATCGGCCGTCAGGGCGCAGTGACGTGCTCATCCGGATCCTCCCGCGGTGGACAGCCGCATGTTCGGATGCCCGAAGAACTGGTAGGCCAGCCGGGTGCCCGACGCCTCGGAGGCGCCGGCCTCCACCGCCGCCTTCGTCACCGTGGCCCGCGCCGCCCGCAGGGCCTCGGCCGGCGTCTCACCCCGGCCGAGGGTGGCTTCGTAGAACTCCAGGGCGAAGTCGCTGGCCACTTCGTCGTCGACCGACCACAGAGGGGCCACCACACCCGACGCGCCGATCCCCACGAAGTCGCCGGCCATTCCCGAGTAGTTGCCGAGGACGACCCGGTTGGCGCCGACCTGGCAGGCGTTCAGGAACACGAAGGGATGCCGGCTCAGCCGGCCACTGGCGACGTGGCTGGGCTTGAGGAACACCGCCTCCCTCTGATCCGGGTGACCCGGCACCGTGCCGATGAGGACCAACCCCTGGCGGGCACCGTCGACGCCGAACTGCCCGTGCAGCGCGAAGTGGATGATGTCGACGGCCGGCTCGCCGTTGAGGCAGTCGAGGACAGCCGGCAACGTCGCTTCGACGCGTCGGGGGCTGGGCCAGTCCCTCTCGAGCTCGTCGACCTCGCGCTCCGCGCTCTCCAGCCGGTTCCAGTCCGGCACCTCCTCGTAGACACCGGTGACGAGGGCGGTCGACCGGACGTCGACCTGCCTCGGAGGGTCGATCGGCGGCGGCGGCTCGGGTTGGAGGATCCAGCGCGACATGGCGGCCTGGGCACCCAGGAAGGGCGACCCCCCGGCGGGTGTTCCCGGCAGGGCGGGGTCGAGGACGGCCAGCTCCCAGGGGACGTAGGGATCCTGGCTCACGAGGAGGACGGTGGGCGGGTCGGGTGCGACCTTGTCCGCCACCTGTTCCAGGGCCTGGCGTACGGCGGCGGGCATCCGGCGGGCGATCTGGCTCCTGCCCCGCCCGACCAGGGACGCGTAGAGGTCCAGGCTGTCCGGCGTCGTGCTGGCCTCGTCGACAAGCTCGGCGAGGAACTCCTGGGGAGAGGATCCCAGCTCCGACACCGGCGCTTCGGCGGGTACGGCAAGGTCCAGGTGCGGGGACACCGCGCTCCAGATGAGCCGCGATCCGTCGGCGGCAGCACCGAGCTGGATCACGAGTGTGAGGTCGGCGGCGCCGGCGGTGGCGAAGGCCGAGGTGTCGATGGAGCCCGGCGCCGGGGCGGGCGGCGGGGCCACTGCCGATGCCTCGGCGGCGGTCGCCTTGACCGCCACCTCACGACCTGCGTAGCCCCGCATCTCGTTGCCGATGCGGTAGACGACGCCGATCCGCCGGCGCTCGGCCAGTCCCGCCGCCGCCAATGCGAGGAGCTGGACGGTCCGTTTGGGAAAGCGGTCGGCGGCGGTGACGTCGATGGTGAAGGTGCGGTCGCCGACGACGGCGAAGCCGTCGATCATCAGCTCGACGCCGAGGCTGTAGTCGCCGGCGGGCACGCTCAGCGCCCCGGTGCCGTCGAGCCCGGCATCCCGAGCCTGGCCGAGGCCGACCTCGATCGGGAAGACCTCGCCGGCGACGGCGGCGGCCGGCGCCTGCAGGTGTGGCCACGCCGGCGCCGAGGCCGGCGGCTCGGCACCCACCGCCGGCGGCGGCTCGGCCCCCACCGCCGGCGGCGGCGGGGGCAGCGCACCGCCCGGCGGGGGCCCGAAGTCGAGGTGGACATCGTCGATGCGCTCCGCGAGCGGCGGCGAGGAGCCGGGGCCGGGGCCGGGGCCGACGATCGGGCCTGGCGCACCGCGCTCGAAGTCCCCGATGCGCGCCAGCATGTCGAAGGCCTTCGCCCGCTCCTCCGGCTCCAAGGCCGGCACGGCGCGGGCGAAGAAGGCCACCGTCTTGGCGGGATCGGCTTTGGCGAGTACGCACGCCACCTGGCTGTCGGGAATGACGCCTCGGAGCGTCCGGCGGTGCAGCTCGTACAGGTCCCCGATGGGAAGGTCGATGCCGGACGGCATCATCGATACGACCGTCACCAGGCTGTTCCCCGCGTCGATGCCCAACCATGGGAGCTCGTCCGGATCCCACGTGTCGACCCCGTCGGCGATCCTCCTGACGGCCGCGGTCACCACGCGCGCCGCCTGCCGGGAGCTGAGGCGCCCCCAAGTGTCCGTCGACACCTGGTCGAAGTCCAGCTGCTCTCGCGTCAACAGCCGGTCCAGCACCCGGTCGTCGAGACCCTCGACCTCGGCTGGGTCGTCGTCGGGCTCAGCCGGAACCCGCTCCAGGACCGCGTCAACATCGGCTCCTGACTGCTGATGGAGAAGCTCCCGGGCCGCGGGCCCGTCCGGATCGCCGTCGTCGGCGGCGATGCGGCGGAGCTCGGCGACGACCGACGCCAGCGGCACACGCGCTGCGAGCTGGATTGCCGCCCACCGATCCTGCGTCCCGGGCACCGCGGTCGCCAGCAGCCGGATCACGTGGGGGGCGATCGCCTTCCACCCGTCGTCGGAGAGCGGGAGGTGCGTGAGTGCCTCCAGGCCCGCGGTTCGCAAGGAGGTGTCGTCCTCGTCCAGCACCGTCCCCAGCAGGGCCTCCACCTCGGTCAGCTCGAGCATCGTCGGTTCACCGCCTCCCGCCGTCCCGTCTCAGACGCCGAGGCGCTCGGCCACCAGCGCCAGCCGCTCCATGGGCTGGACCATCGCCACCCGCACCCGGCCGGCGCCGGCCGGGCCGTAGAGGTCTCCCGGTGACACGAGCACCCCGCCCCGCCGGGCGAGGTCGTTCGTGAACGCCCACGCGTCACCGTTCGGTGCCTGAGCCCAGAGGTAGAAGCTGCCACCGGGCATGTCGACCTTGGCGCCCTCTGCCCGCAGAACGTCGGCGAAGTACCAGAGGCGCTCGAGGTAGCGCTCGCGCTGGGCGTCGACGTGGGCGTCGTCGTCGAGGGCGACGGCAGCCGCGGCCTGCATCGGCCCCGGCACCATGAAGCCGGCGTGCTTGCGGACCTCGGACAGGTAGTGGACCAGGTCGGCGTCGCCGGCGTAGAAGCCGACCCGGAGGCCGGCCAGGTTGGAACGCTTGGACAGCGAGTGCACGGCCAGCACCCCGTCGAGGCCATGCTCCAGGATGGTGTGGGGCAGGCCGTCCCAGGTGAACTCGGCGTAGCACTCGTCGCTCAGGACGGGCACACCGCGGGCCCGCCCCCATGCCGCAGCGGTGCCGAGGTCGGCCAGGGCGCCGGTGGGGTTGGCCGGCGAGTTGACCCACAAGCACAGGGCCCGGGCGGCGTCGTCGTCGCCGACCTCGGCGAGGTCGTCCACCGCCACCGCCCGGCAGCCGGCCAGGATGGCCCCCATCTCGTAGGTCGGGTAGGCGACGGCGGGGAACAGCACCGTGTCGCGACCGGGCGTGCGCAGCCGCAGGTAGGCCACCACGCCGGCGACGAACTCCTTGGTGCCGACGCAGGCGGCCACGCCGGCGAGGGGCACCTCGACGCCGAACCGGCGGGCCATCCACTCCACCGCCGCCTCCCGCAGCCGCGTCGACCCGATCGACGCCGGGTATCCCCGCTCGGTCCCGGACGTCGACAGCGCGGCCACGACCTCCGGCGGCGGCGGGTCGAAGGGCGTGCCGATGGACAGGTCCACGATGCCGCCGTCGAAGGCGGAGGCGGAGGCCTTGGCGTCGTCGAGGCGGTCGTAGGGGTACGGGGGCGGGACGAAGCCGCCCGGGCCGCTCATGCCACGAACTCGCGGAACCGGCCGAGGTCGTCGGGGCGGATGCGAGCCCACAGGCGGGTGGCGTCCTCGCCGTGGCTCTCCGACACCACCTCGCCGTGGCGGTGGACGGCCGCCACCACATCGCCCCGGTCATAGGGGATGACCAACTCGACGACGTGGGTCATCTCCCGGAGACGGTCGCCGACCAGCTCCAGCAGCCGGTCGGTCCCTTCACCGGTCTGGGCCGAGAGCAGCACGGAGCCGGGGTGGTTCTGGAGCAGCCGCGTGGCGCCGTCGGGATCGGCGGCATCCGCCTTGTTGAACACGATCATCTCGGGCACGTCGTCGGCGCCGATCTCCCGGAGGACGGCGCGCACCGCGTCCATGTGGGCCCGGGGGTCGGCGGCGGAGGCGTCGACGACATGGAGGAGCAGGTCGGCCTCGGCCACCTCGTCCAGCGTCGACCGGAAGGCCTGTACCAGCTGGTGGGGCAGCTTCTTCACGAAGCCGACGGTGTCGGTCACCAGCACCCGCTCGCCACCGGGCAGGTCGAGGCGGCGGGTGGTCGGGTCC
>DATLHA010000052.1:0-20103 GCA_035540095.1 Acidimicrobiales bacterium
CTCCTGCCTCGAGCTGGCCGCAGTGCAGGACAAGCCCCGCATGTTCTCGACCTTCCTCATGTGGCTGCTGGCCGAGCTGTTCCACGACCTGCCCGAGGTCGGCGACCTCGACAAGCCCAAGCTGGTGTTCTTCTTCGACGAAGCCCACCTGCTGTTCAACGACGCATCGAAGGCGTTCCTGGACCAGGTCGCCCAGACCGTGCGCCTCATCCGCTCGAAGGGCGTCGGCGTGTTCTTCGTCACCCAGCTGCCCGACGACGTGCCCAGCGAGGTCCTCGCCCAGCTGGGGAACCGGGTGCAGCACGCGCTGCGGGCGTTCACGCCCCGCGACGCCAAAGCCCTCAAGGCCGCGGTCACCACGTACCCGAAGACCGGCGACTACGACCTCGAGGAGGACCTCACCCAACTGGGCACCGGCGAGGCGATGATCACCATCCTCTCCGAGCGGGGCGCGCCCACGCCGGTGGTCTGGACCCGCCTGCGCCCGCCCCTCTCGCTGATGGCGGCCATCGAGACCGAGGCCATCGACCGCGCCGCTCGCGACAGCTCGCTGTGGTCGAAGTACGCCGACGAGATCGACCGCGAATCGGCACGGGAGAAGCTGGCCGCCCGCATGGCCGCCGCCGCCGAAGCGGCGGCGGCGCCGGAGCCCGGACGGGGCCGGGCGCCGGCCCCGAAGCCGGCGACCAAGGCGACGAAGGCGAAGAAGGACGACAATGCGGTGGTCGACTACCTGAAGTCGCGTGAGGGCCGATCGATGATGAACACCGTGGCGAGAGGCGTCTTCGGGCTGTTGAAGAAGCGTCGCTAGAGGGTATCCACTGTCGAACCCGGCGGGGTTGGTACTTTTCGCGTTGATCCGTAATACCGACAAGGGGAGAGCTGATGCCGGGCAAGTTCGTCGTCAAGAAGGGCAGTACTGGGAAGTTCCGCTTCTCCCTGCTCTCCACGAACGGCCAGATCGTCGCCACCAGCGAGGCCTACAACACCAAGGCCTCCGCCATGGGCGGCATCCGGTCAGTGAAGAACCTGGCGGCGGACGCGGAGATCGAGGACCAGACGACCAAGGAATGGGCCGCCGGCGAGGCCGACCGCAAGAAGGCCGCCGCGGCCAAGAAGGCCAAGGCCGCCGGCAAGAAGAAGGCGGCGGCAAAGAGGGCGGGCGACTCCAAGACTTGAGCGTTGGCGGGCCGGCCCGCCGGTGAAGGTCGAGATATGGTCCGACATCGCCTGCCCGTGGTGCTACATCGGCAAGCGGGGGTTCGACCTCGCCCTGGCACGGTTCGAGCACCGTGACGAGGTCGAGGTGCGGTACCGGTCTTTCGAGCTCGACCCGGCGGCGCCGGCCGTTCGCGAGCTGGCCTACCTCGACCACCTCATGGCCAAGTACCGCATCTCGATGACGGCCGCCGACCAGATGATCGACACCATGATCGAGGCCGGCGCCCGCAATGGCGTCGTCCTCCGCTTCGACAAGGCCAAGCCGGGCAACACCTTCGACGCCCACCGCCTGCTCCACCTGGCGTTCGAGCGAGGGATGCAGCCGGACCTCGAGGACAAGCTGTTCCGGGCCACCTTCACCAAGGGCGCACCCGTCGCCGACCACGAGGTGCTCCTCGACATCGCCGCCGACGCCGGCCTCGATCGTGGCGAAGCACAGGGCGTGCTGGGGTCCGACGCCTACGCCGCAGAGGTGCGCGCCGACCAGCGACGGGCCACGGTGCTCGGCATCTCCAGCGTCCCCTTCTTCGTCATGGGTGGCTTCGGCGTCGCCGGCGCCCAACCGCCGGAGGTCCTGTTGTCCGTACTCGAGAAGGCCTGGGCCGAGGAGGCTCAGGCCTCGTAGGTCCAGTCCGGCCGCTTCTTGCGGTGGCGCTCGTCGTAGGTCACCTCGCCGGCGGCGAGGTTCACGATCTTGGGTGCGATGAGGTCGGAGCGGGGGGTGGGGCAGTTGCCGTCGAGATGGGCGGCGAACTCCTCGGGGAAGGCCCGCAGGATGCTGCCCACCACGTTCTGCTCCTCGACCGGGAGGAAGCACCGGTTGCCGTCGGTCACGTTGTTGAGGCGGGCGCCGATCACGGCGACGTCCTCCTCGGAGCCGCGGCAGGCCTCGATCTCGTTGAGGCGGTGGGTGATCTCCTGGGTGCCGAGCTTGCACGCCGGGCACTGCCCGCACGACTCGATCCAGAGGAAGCGCGAGTACTGAAAGGCCACCTCCACCATGCAGGCGGTGTCGTCGTAGACCGCGAAGCCCACCGCTCCCAGGCCCGTCCCGATGCGGGCCATGTCCTCATAGGTCAGCGGGGTGTCCAGCTGTGAAGCGGTCATGACCTGGTTCGAGACGCCGGAGAACACCGCCTTCACCCGCCGGCCCGGGTGCGAGCCGCCGCCCACCTCCTCGATGAGATCCGACAGCGGCATGCCCAGGTCGATCTCGGCCACACCGGGGCGCACGACGTCGCCCACCACCGTCGCCACCGCGTGGCCCGGCGAGCCGGCCGTCCCCATGGACCGGAACCACTCGGCGCCCCGCACCAGGATGTGGCCCACGTTGGCCAGCGTCTCGACGTTGTTGACCAGGGTGGGATTGGACACGTCGAGCTCGGGGCCGTGGCCGGGCTCCCGGGGGACGGCCTCCCACCCCATCTGGGAGCCGGTGGCGAAGAGGCCGTGCTCGTACGGCGGGAGGAGTCGGGGCAGCGGCGGCTTGCCCTCGATCACCTCGAGCATGGCCTTCTCCTCGCCGAACAGGTACTCGTCGGGACCGCCGGTCACCTTGATGGGGACGTCGCCGGCCAGGCCCGCCTGCTCCAACTCGTCGATGGCGTCGAGCAGCCGCTCCAGCTCGCGGACGAAGCTGCGCTTGATGGCGACGTAGGCCTCGCGGGCGCCGATGGTGAGGGCGGCGACGGTGAGGCCCTCGACCACCTGGTACGGGTTGGCCCGCAGGATGGCCCGGTCCTTGAAGCTCGACGGCTCCCCCTCGGCGGCGTTGCACACCACGTAGCGGTGGGTGCCCGTCGAACCCCGCACGCCGGCCCATTTCCGCGCCGTCGGGAAGCCGGCGCCCCCCCGACCCCGGAGGCCGGCGGTGCCGATCTCCTCGATGGTGTCGTCGGGACCGAGCCGGCGGGCGATCTCGAGGGCTCGGCCGCCGCCCATGTCGCGCCACCTGGCCAGTGAGGTGACCGGCTTGGCCGGCAGCAGGTACCGCTCCATCAACGCCGCCGGGCGGCCGGCGCCGGCGACGTCCGGCCGGCGTCGCCGTGATGCACGTCGGTGGCGGGCGGGACCGGGTGGCTGACCTCGACAACGGTGCCCCCGGGGCTGCGGTACTCCATCAGGGCAACCTACCCCTCGCCGGCCAGCTCCTCGACGTAGGCCATCGCCTGCTCGACCAGCTCCTCCGGCTCGCCGGTCATGTCCAGGGTGAGGTAGTCGCCCGACGGCTCCTCCATCTCCGCCGCCACCCGGCGCACGAGCTGGCCGTCGCGGTTGGCGGCCAGGTGGTCGTCGGCCGCCTCGACACGGGCGATGGCCACATCGAGGGGCACGTCGCACACCAGCACGGCGACGAAGGCGCCGGCGTCGTGGGCCACGTTCTCCGCCGCCGCCACCTGGGACCGGCGGGAGAACGTGAGCCCGTCGAAGATCACGATCCGGTCCCGGCCCACGTGGTACCGGGCGGCGTCGAGCATCGCCGCGAAGACCACGTCGCGCTCGGCCGAGGTGTAGTCGCAGGGGTCGAACAGCACATGGCGGACCTTGTCCTTGTCCAGCACCCGGGCGCCGGGAAGCCGGCGGGCCAGGGCCTGGGCCAACGTGCTCTTGCCCGCCCCCGGCAGGCCCACCAGCACGATGACCCCTGGGCGCACCGGAACAGCGTACGGCGGTCTACCGTGAGCACGTGCCGTTCACCGAGGTCGACGGGGCCCGCATCCACTACCTGGACGCCGGGACCGGTGAGCCCGCCCTCGTGCTCCTGCACGCCTTCCCGCTGCACGCCGGCATGTGGGCGCCCCAGGTGGGGCACCTTTCGTCCACCAACCGGGTCATCGCCCCCGACTTCCTCGGCTTCGGCGGGTCCGACGCCCCCGAGACCATGTACCGCTACACCATGCTCGGCTACGCCGACGTGGTCGCCGGGCTTCTCGACCACCTCGGCCTGGAGCGGGTCGTTCTGGGCGGGCTGTCGATGGGGGGCTACGTCGCCTTTGCGTTCCTCCGCCACTACCCCGAGCGGGTGAGCGGGCTGATCCTCGCCGACACCCGGGCGGCGGCCGACACCACCATGGCGTTCGAGAAGCGCACCGACCAGCAGGACCAGGTGGCCCGTATCGGCACGACGGCCCTGATCGAGACACTGCTCGCCGGCCTCCTCTCAGAGGAGACCCGGGCCAACCGACTCGACCTCGTGGAGCAGGTGCGCCGGCTGATGGCCAACCCCCCGATCGGCTTCATCGGCGCCCTCGAGGCGATGAAGCACCGCCCCGACGCCACCGAGGAGCTGGCGTCGGTCACGGTCCCGACGCTGGTGATCGTCGGCGAGGACGACGCCCTCTCGCCCCCCGACGTGGCCCGGGACATGCAGGAGCGCATCCCGCATTCTGAGCTGGCCGTGCTGCCCCACGCCGGCCACCTGTCCAACCTCGAGGCGGCGGACGACTTCAACGCCGCCGTGGCGTCGTTCCTGGCCCGGTTGTGAGAGCGAGCGCCGGCCTCCTCGCCCTCGCCCTGGTCGCCGGGGCGTGCGGCTCCGGCACCGACGGCGCCGCCACCCCGGAGCCGACGACGACCGTCGCCGTCGCCCCACGCGAGGCCGACACCCCCGGCCTGAACGTCACCCCGCTGCCGGCGCCGGCGCCGGCCGAGCCCAAGGTCACCTACTACCCGGTGCCGGCCGGGTCCCGGCCCCACGACGTGGCGCCGGCGCCCGACGGATCGGTCTGGTACACCGCCCAGGCCATCGGCGAGCTGGGCCGACTCGATCCGGCGACCGGTGCCGTCACCTCGGTCAGGCTCGGCGCCGGCTCGGCCCCGCACGGGGTCATCGCCGGCCCCGACGGCGCGGCGTGGGTCACCGACGGCGGCCTCAACGCCGTCGTCCGGGTCGACGGGAGGACCAACGACGTCCGCCGGTTCCCCCTGCCCTCCGGAACCCGCAACGTGAACATGAACACCGCCGCCTTCGGGCGCGACGGCGTGCTGTGGTTCACCGGCCAGTCCGGGTTCTACGGGCGGGTCGATCCGCGGTCGGGCGACGTCGAGGTGTTCAACGCGCCTCGGGGCGCCGGCCCCTACGGCATCACGGCCACGCCGGCGGGCGACGTCTTCTATGCATCGCTGGCCGGCAGCCACATCGCCAAGGTCGACACCGCCTCGGGCGAGGCCACGCCGATCGACCCGCCCACCGCCCGCCAGGGCGCACGGCGGGTGTGGTCCGACTCCACCGGGAAGATCTGGGTGAGCGAGTGGAACGCCGGCCAGGTGGGTGTCTACGAGCCGTCCACCGGCGACTGGCGGGAGTGGAAGCTGCCCGGCAGCCGGCCCCAGGCCTACGCCGTGTACGTGGACGAGAAGGACCGGGTGTGGCTGAGCGACTTCGGCGCCAACGCCCTTGTCATCTTCGACCCCCGGACCGAGCAGTTCCGGAGCTTCCCGTCCGACTCGGCCAACGCCAACGTCCGCCAGATTCTCGGCCGTCCGGGCGAGGTCTGGGGCGCCGAGTCGGGCACCGACCGCCTCGTCGTGGTGCGGGGCGCCTGACCGGCGTTACCTTCTGGCCCGTGTCATCACTGGGGGACCGGATCGTCGAGCACCTGCTCGCCAACGGCGCGTCGCTCGACGACGGGGAGCTGGCCGAGGCCTTGGGCGTCCAACGGCCGGCGATCGTCGAGACGTGCAAGCAGCTCGAGGCGCAGGGGCTGGTGGTACGGAACATGGCCGGGGGCACCCGGCCGGTGGGGGCCGCCGCCATCACCGCCCCGCTGCGCCGGCCGGCGCCGGCGCCGGCGCCGGCCGGTGAAGAGAAGACGTTCCCCGCCCACGCCCGCCGGGTTCTGTCCTCACGGTGGGGCACCATCCTGCAGCGCCGGCAGGCCCTGCTCCCCGGCGGGGTGACCGAGACCTTCGAGCTGGTTTCCGGCAACGGGCGGATCGTGGGCGACGTGGTGTGGCTGGCCGACCGCGGCCCCTGGGAAGCCAAGTCGGCCGCCATCTCGGAGGCGGTGCTGATCGTCGGCCACGCCGGCAACGCCCACCGCCGTTTCCTCGTCTTCGGCGAGGAGTGGGACACCCTCAGCCGGTGGCTGTCCCGCTACCGCGGCATCCTCGACGGCGTGGAGATCTGGTTCCTCGCCGGCGACAAGCTCGAGAAACTGGCCTGACCGCCCCGTTCTGGTTGCACTACCCCGCCTCTATCGCGGGTAGGTGCAACCAGAACGAGAGGGGTTAGGCCCGCCAGGCGGGGACGGCGTTGACGAAGCGCTCGACGGGCACGGTGCCGGAATCGGTCTTGGAGTACGACCAGTCGTACTGCTTCTGGCGGTGGCGCTCGTCGAGGTAGGCCTTGCCGCCCCGGATGTCGATCAGCTCGGCGATGAGCTCGTACTCCACGGGGTCGAGGGCGTTGGTGATGTGGCCCTCGAACTCCTCCGGGAAGTGCTTCAGCAGGCTGTCCAGCAGCACCTGCTGCTGGGTGGCCAGGTAGCACCGGGAGCGGTCGGCCACCGTGCCGATGCGCTTGCGGATGACGCCCATGTCGAACTCCGTGGCCACCGACTGGGTGACCTTGAGCAGGCGCTCAGTCAGGTTCTCGCCGTCGAGCTTGCACGGCGAGCACTGCCCGCAGGACTCCACGGCCAGGAAGCGGGCGGCGCCGGCGGCCACCGCGGTCATGTCGACGGTGTCGTCGAAGACGATGAACGCGCCCGACCCGAGGCCGCTGCCGATGGCGGCCAGGTGCTCGTAGGTGACCGGCGTGTCCAGCAGGTCGCCGGGGATGATCCCGGTGGCCACGCCGGACATGACGGCCTTGATCCGCCGGCCGGGCAGCGGGCCGCCGCCGATCTCCTCGATGACGTCGCCCACCGACGTGCCCATCAGCACCTCGCCGACACCGTGGCGCTGGGTGTAGCCGGTGACCGTGCACACCATGGTGCCCGGTGACTCCTGGGTGCCGACGGTGCGGAACCACTCCGGGCCCCGGGCCAGGATCCGGGGGACGTTGGCCAGCGACTCGGTGTTGTTGACCAGCGCCGGCGCCACGGGGGCGTCGTCGGGCGCCTCCCGCAGGCCGCGGCGGAACGTCGGCACCACGCGAGGGAACGGGAACCGACCGTCGATGGTCTCCAGGAGGGCGCTCTCCTCCCCGTAGAGGTACTCGTCCGGGCCCTCGAAGACCTGCAGGGTGACGTCGCCGTTCCATCCCGCGTCCTCGATCTCCTCGATGGCCGCCCGCACCCGCTCGACCTCGCCGGCGAAGGACCGCTTCATGCCCACGACGATGAGGTCGGCCTGCACGGCCCGGGCCGCGATCAGGGCCCCCTCGAGCACGGCGTACGGATTACGCCGCAGGATCGTGCGGTCCTTGAACGTGCCGGGCTCGCCCTCGGCGGCGTTGACGATCACGGCCGAGGGGGTGTCGACGAGGCGGTTCTGGGCGACGGTCTGCCACTTGCGACCGACCGGGAAGCCGGCGCCGCCCCGGCCGCGCAGGCCGGAGGCCAGGACCCGATCGGTGATCGCCTCAGGCGTCATCTCCAGGGCCGCGGTGAGCCCCTTCCCCCCTCCTCGGGTCACGTGGTCCTCGAGCGAGATGATGGGGTTCGGGTGCAGCACCCGATGTACGAGCGTCACGACGGTCATCCTACCTCACCTGTGAATGTGTTCACATTCACAATCCTTTCCACAAGCTCGATGCTTGGCTAAGGTCCACCGCCATGGAGATCGGACCCCTCGTCACCCGGGCAGTGCTGACCGTCGAGGAAGGCGACAGCTTCAACGACGCAGCCATCTGGATGATGGAGCGGGGCGTCGGGTCCGCCGTCGTGCTCAAGGACGGCAAGCCGGCGGGCATCATCACCGACCGCGACGCCCTGCGGGTGATCGCCCGGGGCGGCGACATCGCCACCCTGTCGGTCGCCGACTTCGTCACCCGCGGCCTGAAGACGGTCCCCCCCACCCTGGAGCTGCACGAAGCGGCCCGGGTCATGCGCGACAAGGGTTTCCGGCACCTGGTGGTCGTCGACGAGACCGACCAGCTGGTCGGCGTCTTCTCCATGCGCGACCTTGTCGTCGGCCTCCTGCAGGAGCGCGCCGAGCTCGCGGCGGCAACCGCTCAGTAGCGGCTGGCGAGTTCGAGCACCATCTCGACGTACCAGTCGGCGTGGTTGTAGGCCCACAGGGCGGCCCGTAGGGTCTCGGTCTTCCCGCCCCCGCTGGCGCACAGGTAGCGGGCGGCGCCGAACACGGCGTCGTCGGGGTCGTAGACGTTCCTGACGCCGTCACCGTCGCCGTCGGCGCTGTAGGCGGCCCAGGTGCCGGCGAGGAACTGCATCGGCCCCATGGCGCCGGCGAAGTTGGCGCCGTCCCGCACGCCGGGCGCGGTCGACTGGCCGTGGGCGCTCTCCACCGACCCGACGGCAGCCAGCACCTGCCACGGCAAGCCCGGGCAGGTGGCCGCGGCCCGGCCGTAGAGGGGGAGCCAGCCGGTGGGGACGGTGGCGGTGGCCAGGGCGCTCGGCGCCGGCACGAGGGTCACGTCGCCACCGTCGTCGAGGGTCGGCGTCGACTGCTCGGCGGCCAGCAGCTGCTTGCGGAGGCCCTCGAGGGCGTCGCGGGCCTGGCTCAGCTCTGCCAGCTTCTCGACCAGGTCGGCCGACGTGGTGCCCGCGGTCCGGCGGGCGGCGGCGAGCTCCTGCTCCCGGTCGGCCAGGGTGCGGACCGCCTCCCCGCGGGCGGTCACCGCCTCCTCGAGCGACTGGCGGGCGGCCACGGCGGCGTCCTGGGGCGTGTGGCCGCGTGCCGGTGGGCGGGCGACGGGCGTCCGCCTGACCTGCATTGCCTCCGCGGCGGCGGCGGCCGACGCCTCGAGCTGGGCCACCCGGCCCGACGCCTGGTCGACGGCGGCCCGGGCCTGACCGGCGGCGACCTCCGCCGAGGCCACCCACGCCTCCTCCTCCGACAGCGCGCTCCGGGTCGCGGCCAGGACGCCTTCCATGCCGGTGACCCGGCTCTCGGCACCGGCGATCTCGCCGGCCAGGCGCCGCCGTTCGGCGGCGTTCGCCTCCACCAGGGCCCGCAGCGCCGGCGAATCGGCCCGGACCGACGGGGCCGGCGCCGGCGAGCTCGGGCGCGGGGCGGGGGGGACCGGTCTCGGGGCGGCGGTCGTGGTCGTCGTGGCCGCCGGCGTGAGGGAGAGGATCTTGGTCTCCGGGAGGATCGTGAGGGTGTTGGCGGGCGGTGCGGTGGTGGACGTCGTGGTCGTCTCCGGCTCCGTGGTGGAGGTGGTCTCGGCGGGGGCGGGCGCCTGGGCCTCGTCCGCGCCCGCCGGTCCCCCGAGGAGTCCCCCCATCACGGTCGCCGCGGCCACCGCCGTGCGGGCAGCCCGCCCCCGCCTTCCAGCCATTGATCGAGTATCGACCAATCCCGGCGGTTATGGACCTCAGTGCACCCAGACCGCGGAGCCCAGGGGCATGAGGTTCTCGGCCCACAGCCAGTCCATGGCCGCCTCGGTCACCCGGACACAGCCGTGCGACGCGGGGTAGGGCGGTACCGAGTGGTAGCCGTGGACGGCGATGCCGTCCTCGTGGAAGTAGCGGGGCCGGTACAGCGCCCCCAGCTCCCCCACGTCGGTGCCGTTCACCACCCAGTCGACGGTCCAGTGGCCCGGCGGGGTGTCGGCCATCTCGGTGCGGCCGTTGACCCGGTAGGGCTTCTCGGTGCCGGTCGACACGTTGAGCGTCCAAGCCACCGCTCCGTCGCGGACGACGAAGAGCACCTGGCGGGCCTTGTCGACCTCCATGAGGTTGCCCCTGGCCGAGGTCTTCGGGCGCTTGGCGGCGTCGAGGGCGGCCAGGGTGGCCGGGCCGGCGACACCGTCGGGGGCGAGACCTTCCACCTTCTGGAAGGCGGTCACCGCCTGCTCGGTCAGCAACCCGAAGGCGTCGTTGCGGGCGCCGACCCAGTAGCCGAGGGCGTGGAGTCGGCGCTGGAGGCCGGCGACGTCGGCGCCCTCGTCGCCCCGGCGCAGGGCGCCGGCCCCCGGCGCCGTCGTAGATGTCGACGACGACGTGCTGGTGCTCGTGCTCGTCGACGAGGTCGTGCTGCTCGTCGTCGTGGACGAGGTGGTGGGTGCCACCACTTCCACGACGGTCGGGCCGCGAGGGTTGGCCACGGTGATGCTGATGCCGGCGACCGCGACGACGAGAACGGCCACCACGATGCAGATGCTTCGCAGGATCGATGTGGTTGTCATGCCGCATTCGACGTTGCGAGGGCCGGGAATATTGCGTCACGGTTCTGTAACGGTCTGCGCCGCCGCGCCGGTCAGCGGTACGAGCGGGCCTGCAGCTCGAACAGCTCTGCGTAGTCGCCGCCGGCGGCCAGCAGCTCGTCGTGGGTGCCCGACTCGGTGATGCGGCCGCCGGCCAGCACGCAGATGCGGTGGGCGAAGCGCACGCTGGACAGGCGGTGGGAGATCAGCAGCGCCGAGCGGCTCTCGTACAGCGAGGCCACGGTCTCGAACAGGTCCCTCTCGGCCCGGGGGTCGAGGGCGGCGGTCGGCTCGTCGAGGACGACGAGCGGCGAGTCACGGAGGAAGGCGCGGGCCAGGGCCACCCGCTGCCACTGGCCGGTCGAGAGGTCGGCACCGCCGAACTGGCGGGACATCACCGTGTCGTAGCCCTTGGGCAGCGCCTCGATGGCGGCATGGGCGCCGGCTCGCCTGGCCGCCTCGACGATGGCAGCCCGATCGTCGATCTTCGCCGGCAGGCCGATGCCGATGTTCTCGGCCGCGGTCAGCGTGCCGTAGCGGACGAAGTCCTGGAACACGATGGCGATCCGGGACCGTACGCCGGCGGGGTCGCATGCGGTCACGTCGACGTCGTCCCAGTGGATGGTGCCCTTCGCCGGCCGGTACAGGCTGCACAGCAGCTTGGCCAGCGTGGTCTTGCCGCAGCCGTTCTCCCCCACGAGCGCGACCACCTCGCCCTTGGCGATCTCGAGGTCGACCCCGTCGAGGACGGGGGCCTCACGGCCCGGGTAGGTGAAGGACAGGTCGCGCACGACGATGCGGCTGAAGTGGCGGGGTGGCGTGCGGCCGGTGAGGTGGGCGGGCGGCGTCCGGATGAAGTTGCGGACCTCGACGGTGGCGCCCGCCGTGCGGCACATGGTGTTGACCGCCTCCACGATCCGCTGCACGCCTCCGGTTGCCTTGCGGGCGGCCAGGCCGCCGGCCACCGCGTCGGCCACCGACGCCTCCTTGCGCGCCACCCGCACAAGGAGTCGGGTGGCGGTCGGGGCGTCTGCGAGGCGGCCCATGAGGTTCCCGAGGAGGTCGCGCCGGGCGTTGGCCCGGTAGATCCGGACCTGGGCGGCGTCTGTCTCGTCGGCCAGCTCCTCGTACCGCCGGCGCAGGAACGGCGTGGCGTCGAAGATCCGCAGCTCGTGGGCGGCCACGGTGCTGGTCAGGAGGTGGCGGACCATGCTGGTGTGGCGAAAGTCACGGCCCCGCGCCCGGCCCCACATGGCCGCGTCCGGATCCTGGATCCTGCGCATGACGTACCACCGGGGCACCGACCCCGCGACCGCCAGGGGGACCAGAGCACGGTCGTTGGCCGTCATCGCCGCCAGAGTGCCCGTCAGTCCGAGGAGGGCCTGGGGGACGGAGAGTGCGGTGCTGAACAGCATCGACTGCCGCTGGGCGCCCATGAGCGCCCGCTGCAGGCTGTCCTGGAAGCCGGGGTCCTCGACGTCGGCCAGCTCCATGGCCGCCACCACGTCGAGGATCCGCCCCTCGATGCGCCGGTTGGCCGCTTGGCTGACCGGGCTCCCCCAGTGGCTTCGCAAGCTGTTGCCGGCGGTCGAGACCAGCCCGAGGCCACCGAGCAGGAGAAGCCGGCGAGCCTGCACGTCGCCGCGCTCGCCCTCCACGACGCCGTCGACCGCACTCCGGCTGATCAGCAGCTGGGCGACTTCCGCGACGGTGCCCGCCGTCTGGAGGGCGACGATCAGCAGCGTCCCCCGCCGGTCGGCCGCCCACGCCAGCTTGAGGGAGTCGAGGGCGGCGGCCGCCGCCTCCTTCACCGGCAGCGGATCGGTATCGGCGACCGGACCGCCCCGGATCACGATGCGCTGGTTCATGCCGGGTCGGCCGCCATCGGGCGGAACGTTACGCCTGAACGTCCTTGCGCTCGAGGTCCTTCACCGCCGGCCCCTGGATGACCGCGCCGTCGCAGGTGAACCGGGATCCGTGGCACGGGCAGTCCCACGTCGTCTCGGCCGTGTTCCACGTCACCGTGCAGCCCATGTGGGTGCAGACCGGCGAGACGGCGTGGACGGCGCCGGCCTCGTCGCGGTACACCGCCACCCGCTCCGTGCCCTCCACCAGGACAGCTGCCTCGCCCGGCGCCAGGTCGGCCACCGAGCGGGTCTCGGTCTGCAGCCGGTCGCTGACGAACCGCTTCACCACGTTGGCGTTCTCCTTCACCAGCTCCTTGATCGACTGGCGGGGATTGGCCCGGTTGGTGTCGAAGAAGTCGGCGAAGGGGTTCTGGCGGCCGGCGATGCGGTCGGCCAGCATGACGCCGGCGGCGGAGCCGTTGCTCATTCCCCACTTCTTGAACCCCGTGGCCACCAGCACCCGCTCCGACGCCGGCGACACCGGGCCCACGAAGGGCACGTGGTCCACGGGCACGAAGTCCTGGGCCGACCACCGGTAGTCGACCGACCGCACCGGGAACTCGGCGCGGGCCCAGCTCTCGAGCGCCGCATACCGCTCCCGGGTGTCGGGGTCCTGGCCCACCTTGTGGCTCTCGCCGCCGAGGATGACGACCTCCTCGTCGCCCATGTGGGCCGAGCGCACGGAGCGGCTGGGGGTGTCGACCGAGAGGTACATGCCCTGAGGCACCGGCCCGTCGAGGCGCGCGCTCAGGGCATAGCTGCGCACGGGATGGGCACGGGCGAAGAACCCGCCGCTGTCCGAGAAGGGCAGATGGGTGGCCTGGACGACGAAGCCGGCGGTGACCGTGCCGTGGTCCGTCTCCACCGTGCAGCTGCCGTCCTGCTCGTCGACCGACAGGGCACGGGTGCCCTCGTAGACCGCGCAGCCGGCGCCGTCGACCGCCCGGGCCAGACCGATGCAGAACTTGCGGGGGTGGAACTGGGCCTGGTCGGCCAGCCGGATCGCCCCCTCCACCGGGTAGGGCAGGTCCGTGTCGGTGGTGAACTGGGCGTCGAGGCCGAGGCGCTGGGCGGCGCCGACCTCGGCCCGCACCTTCTCGGCCATCTCCGGGTCGGTCGTGTAGGTGTACGCCGGCCGGCGCTCCAGCTCGCAGTCGAGCTGGTGGCGGGCGGCCAGGTCGGCCACGGTGGCCATCCCGGCCAGGTTGGCGTCCGCGTACTTGCGGGCCGCCTCGTCGCCGAACGCCTGGGCGAGGTCGTCGAAGACCAGCCCGTGCAGCACGGTCAGCTTGGCCGTCGTGTAGCCGGTGACGCCGGACGCCACCCGCCCCGCCTCGATCACCACCACCCGGGCGCCGTCGGCCTTGAGCAGTGCGGCGGTCGTGAGGCCGGCGATGCCGGCCCCGACCACCACCACGTCGGCGGACAGATCGCCGTGGAGCTCGTGGAAGCGGGTGACCGCGCTGGTCCCGACCCACAGCGACGGATTGGTTTCGTTCAGGCTTCCCATCGTCGGGGACTACCCGTGCCGGAGCACGGGGAAAACTGGCGCCATGGACGTGTACGAGGCCATCCTCAACAAGCGCGACACCCGTGACTTCTCCGAGGAGCCGGTGTCGGACGAGGATCTGCACAAGGTGCTCCAGGCGGGCGCATGGCCGGCAGTGCCAAGAACCAGCAGTTGAACCGCATCGTGGTGGTGACCGACGCCGGCGACCGGGCCGAGCTCGCCGAGTGCGGCAGGTTCGCCGACTGGCTGCCGGCGTGCCCGGTCGTGATGGCCCCATCGACGAGCTCGTCGACTGGGGCCGCTGGCAGGCCTAGCGCCAGGCGCCGGCCAGCAGGTCCAGCGAGCGCAGCCGGGTGTCCAGGCCGTGGGCCACGGTGGTGACCATCAGCTCATCGGCGTCGGTGGTGGCCAGGAGCCGGTCGAGCTGGCGCAGGGCGGTGGCGGGCGACCCGTTGATGCGGTTCGTCGGCACGTTGGCGGCCATGACCATGTCGGGCTGGGCGGCGGCCACCTCCGGTGCGAGAAGCGGGCCGAACCGCCCCGAGCGGATGCGGTAGGCCATGACCCGTCCCGGCCCGGCCTGGAAGTCGGCCTCGTCGTCGCTCTCGGCCACCAGCACGTTGGCGGTGACGATGACGTAGGGCTTCTCCAGCGCCGGCGACGCCTGGAAGCCGTCGCGGTAGAGGTCCAGCGCCTCAAGGGTGCCGCCCTGGTCGAAGTGGTGGGCGAAGACGAACGGCAGCCCCAGCCGGCCCGCCAGCCGGGCGCTGAACCCGCTCGACCCCAGCAGCAGGATCTGGGGCCTCGACGTCGCCGCCGGCGTGGCCGCGAACCGCTCCCAGAGCCCGCCCTCGCCCCGCACGTCGCCGAGCAGGCCCATGAGGTCGACGACGTCGCGGGGAAAGTCCTCGGCGCCCAGCAGGTCGACCGACCGGCGCAGGGCCAACGCCGTCTCCTGGCTTGTGCCCGGCGCCCGCCCCAGTCCGAGGTCGATGCGCCCGGGGTGCAGCGCCTCCAGGGCGGCCACGTGCTCGGCCACCACCAGCGGGGCGTGGTTGGGCAGCATGATCCCGCCCGAGCCGACGCGGATCCTGGTCGTCCGCGCCGCCAGGTGGGCCATGAGCACGGGAGGTGACGTGCTCGCCACCAGCGGCATGTTGTGGTGCTCGGCCACCCAGAACCGGTGGTAGCCCAGCTCGTCGGCCCGCTGGGCGAGGGCCGTGGTGGCGGCCAGCGCCTCCGCCGACGTGCCGCCCTCGGTGACCACGGCGAGGTCGAGCACGGAGAGCGGCGGGCGGGCGGGGTCCATCCGACGAGTGTCGCATCCGGGCGCGTAGAGTCGGGGCTCGTGGCGGTCGACATGTTCCTGAAGATCGACGGGATCGACGGCGAGAGCGGCGATTCCAAGCACAAGGGCGAGATCGAGATCGAGAGCTTCTCCTGGGGCGCGTCGAGCCCGGAGGCGACCGGTCCCGGCGGCGGCGGCGCCACCGGCCGGGTGGTGATGGAGGACTTCAGCTTCACCACCGCGGTGACCAGGGCGTCGCCGAGGCTCTTCCTGGCCTGCGTCGAGCGCCGGCGGATCAAGACCGCGCTGCTCACCGTCCGCCGCTCCGGGGTGTCGCAGCAGGACTTCCTCAAGGTGACGATGAGCGACGTCTCCATATCGAGCTGGGAGCAGGCGGCCGGCGCCGAGCGGCCCGTGGAGACCGTCGCCATGAACTTCGGCAAGGTCCAGATCGCCTACACCGGCCAGCGGCCGGACGGAGCCCCGGGCGACACCGTCACCGCCGGCTGGGACGCCAAGACCAACACCAAGATCTGACCCCGCCCATGCAGTGGGCGGTCAGCGTCCCGAACTTCGCCGAGCCCGCCGACCTCGTCGACCTCGGCGTGGCCGCGGAGGCCGCGGGCTGGGACGGCGTCTTCTACTGGGACCACCTCTACGCCGGCCCGGCCGCACCTCTGCCGGTCGCCGACCCCTGGATCGTGCTCGGCGCTCTGGCGGCGCGGACGTCACGGATCCGGCTCGGCCCCATGGTCACCCCGCTCCCCCGGCGCCGGCCGCAGAAGGTGGCGCGGGAGGCGGTGACCCTCGACCGCCTGGCCGGCGGCCGCCTGGTGCTGGGCGTCGGTCTGGGGAACCCGATGGAGGAGTTCTCCGCCTTCGGTGACGATGCGGCTCGCCCGGTGCTCGGGGACCGCCTCGACGAGGCGCTCGACGTGGTGACCGGGCTGTGGCGGGGCACCCCCTTCGACTACGAGGGGCGGCACTACACCGTGCGTGCGGCGCAGTTCCTTCCCGCCGCCGCCATCCCGGTCTGGGTCGCCGGCACCACACCGCACCGCCGGCCTCTGCGCCGGGCGGCCCGGTTCGACGGCCTCGTCCTGGCCACGGTGACCCCCGAGCGCGGCATCGATCCGGTGACGCCCGACCTGCTGTCGGCCGCCGTCGAGGAGGTGCGGCGCCGGCGGGGGCGGCTGGCCGGCTTCGACGTCGCCGTCCTGTGCCCCGCCGTCCCCACATCGGAGGAGGTGGCCGCCTACGCCGGCTCCGGCGCCACCTGGCTGATGGTCACCGGCTGGCTGGACGGGCTGCCCGGGCTCATCGCCGGCGGGCCGCCGGTCTGAGCTACGCCGGCGCGAGGAAGCCGCACGCCACCAGCCGGCGTACGGTGCCCGGCCACGACGCCCGGAGCTCTTCGACGTCCGGCCCCACCGTCGCCGCCAACTCTTCCAGCAGGGCGGCCATGGTGACCGTGCCGTCGCACCGGGCCAGCAGCTCGGCCCCGTCGGCGTCGACGTAGCCCGACCAGTGCAGCCCATCGGTCCGGCGCAGCTGGTTGTCGAGCAGGCCCCAGCCGCCCTCCGCCGGGACCAGCTGCTGGTCGAGGCGGGCGTCGGGCGACAGCCGGAACCTCGTCGCCAGCAGCGCCTCGTCGGCGGGGTGGGCGGCAAGGTAGTCCTCGGCATGGAATCGCCGCACCAGGTCGTCGCCGGCGGGGAAGGTCATCGTCTCCGGGCTGTCCTCGGCTGCGAACCAGTTGGCCGCACCGTCGGACCGGCGCATGGTGACCAGGCCACTGTCGATGGCCCGGATGCCCAGCCGCTCGTAGTAACGCATCCAGTCGTCGAACGAGGCGTCGAAGTCGTCGTCCTCGATCCAGATGGAGGCGTACTCGTCGGGCGGGGTGGACCCCCGGCGCAGGACGAGGGCATCGCAGCCGGTGCCGTCGAACCATCGGGCCAGGCGGCGGCGCCAGTCCTCGCCGGCCCCCACCGCCCAGTTGGCCAGGAACTGGCAGTAACCGCCGGCGTTGAGGTGGGCCGGCGCCCGCTCGGCGATGGTGCGGCACACGTCGTCGCCCTGCATCCCCCCGTGCAGGAAGTAGAAGCCACTGTCCGGGGAGACGATGAAGGGCGGGTTGGACACGATGAGGTCGAAGGCCTCGCCGGCGACAGGGGCGAAGAAGTCGCCCTCCCGGCAGTCGACGGAGGCCAGCTCGTTCAGCCGGGCGTTGAACGCGGCGATCTCGACGGCGCGGGGGTTGCGGTCGGTGGCGACGACCCGTTCGCTGTGCTGGGTGGCGAGGAACGCCTGGAACCCGTTGCCGGTGCCGAGGTCGAGCGTCGAGCGGCTGGGCCGGCGGATGGTGAGGCCGGCGAGGGTCAGCGAGCTGGCGCTGATGCCCATGACGTAGTCGGCGGCCAGCGCCGCCCCGCCCCGGCGGTGGAAGTCGAAGGCGACCACCAGCCCCTGGTAGCACCGCAGCTGCAAGGTGGCCTGCACCTCGTCGCCGTCGACGGTGATCAGCCCGCCGGCGGCCCACCACTCCGGCTCGCCGAGGGCGGCCCGGGCCTCACCGGCGCCGACCCGCACGCCGAGGATGAAGAGGCGCACCAGCGTCTCCAGCGGCGTGCCGCCGGCGGTCCGGCGCAACAGCGGCGGGAGCTTCTTCCCGGCCACCGCGGACAGGTTGGTGCCGAGCAGCTCGCTGACGCCCCGGTCGTCGTAGCCGGCGCCGGCCAGCGTCTCCCGGATCCGGCCATGGTCGGCCGGGCCCTGGAAGCGGAACATCGACCCCCACGCTAGGCGGCGGGGCTCAGCGATCCTGGATGTGGATGTAGCGGGGCGCCCGCACGCCCTCGCGCTGGGAGTACCCCTTCGGGACGCTCCAATCGAACTCCGCGACCACCACCGAGCCGTCGGGGCCGACCCGTTCCACGTAGGCCACGTGCCCGGCGCCGGCCGCGCCCTGCTCGCCGGCGTTCCACTGGGCGATGGCGCCGGCCCTCGGCACGGTGTCGACCTTGAAACCGATGCCGGCGGCGTTGGTGGCCCACGTGGCGGGGTCTCCGAACCGTCCCGACGTCCCGGTCGGCCCGGACATCGTGGCGTGGAACGCCACGTCGCGTTCGAAGAACCGCCAGGCGACGTAGTCGCCGGCATGCCGGGTGGTGAATCCCCAGGGGCCGACCCGGGTCGTGCTCTGGTACGGGTAGGCCGGGGCCGGCGCCGACACCGCATGGGTGACCGTGGCCGGCGGGGCGCCGGGAGCAACTGCCCGCCCCAGAGCGACGACGACCGCCAGCACGCCCACCCCGCAGATGAGGCCCCGCCACACCATGACCGGCCGTGGCAGCCGCGGCAGGGCGTCGTGTCCGATGGGAAATGTCACGACCGCCATCGAGGTGAACTCTCCGCCATCCGGCGGCCGGTGCAAATAGGCAAAATGCACTGTTTCCCCGCCGCTGGGCTACGTTTCGGACCCGAAACACAAGGAGGCGGCATGAGACGCTGGTTCGGCACGGTGCTCGTGGTGGTGGCGCTGGTGATGCACGCCACGCCCGCCGGGGCGCAGCAGGTCCCGCACGAGCGGATCGACGTCTCTGCCTTCACGCTCCCGTTCGACGACGGCGGCTCGTGCACGGGCGTGCCGGACACCATCCCCGGCATCTTCGACTTCACCACCGCCTGCGCCGGCCACGACCTCTGCTACGCCGGCGGGCAGCAGACCCAGGCCCAGTGCGACGACCGGTTCCTCCAGGACATGAGCGCCCTGTGCCTGGCCCAGCACCCCGGGACGCTGAACCCCGTGCGCTTGGTGTGCCTGACCTTCGCCCACCTCTATTACGCCGGCGTCAGCCTCTTCGGTCGGTTCTTCATCTAGGAGCCCGGACCGAGCTGGTGGCGCTGGCGCGCCACCAGCTCGCGGGCCCTAGGAGCAGCCGCTGGTGGTACCGCAGCCGCTGCAGACGAAGCAGGCGCCGGCCCGCTGCATGACCACGCCGCACACGTAGCAGTACGGAGCGTCGGACGCCGCCGGGCTCATGGTGAGCTGGGGGGCCGGCGCCTGGTGGGCGGCGGGGTCGGGGACGATCTCCGACCCCGTGCTGGTGGGCGTGGTGTGCTCCTCGACGCCGGGGAGGGTGGGCTGCATCCGCTCGTCGACGGTGAGGATGCCGAGCTCGGCCCGCTCCTCGGTCGGGAGGTACTCCACCGCCAGCCGGCGGAAGATGTAGTCGACCAGGGAGCTGGCAAAGCGGATCTCGGCGTCGTCGGTGATGCCGGCGGGCTCGAAGCGCATGTTGGTGTACATGTCGACGAAGGCCTTCAGGGGCACGCCGTACTGCAGGCCGTGGCTGACCGAGATGGCAAAGGCGTCCATGATGCCGGCGAGGGTGGAGCCCTGCTTGGCCACCCGCAGGAAGATCTCGCCCGGCCGCCCGTCGTCGTACTCGCCCACGGTGACGTAGCCGTGGCAGTCGGCCACCCGGAAGGAGAACGTCTTGGAGTTGCGCATGCGGGGCAGGCGCTCGCGCACCGGCTGCTTGACCAGCACCGGCTGGACGACCGGCGCCACGTCCTTCTTGGTGGTGGAGAGGGGCTGGGCCACCTTGCAGTTGTCGCGGTAGACGGCGACGGCCTTGAGGCCCATGCGCCAGGCGTCGACGTGGAGCTGCTCCATCTCCTCGACCGTGGCCGATTCGGGAACATTGACCGTCTTCGAGATGGCCCCACTGATCCACGGCTGGACCGCCGCCATCATGCGGACGTGGCCCAGGTAGTGGATGACGTTGTCGCCCATGGAGCAGGCGAACACGTCGAGGTGCTCGGAGGCGATGTGGGGGGCGCCCAGGATGGTCTTGTGCTCGTCGATGTAGGCGACGATCTCCTCGACCTGGCGGGG
>DATLHA010000053.1:0-10858 GCA_035540095.1 Acidimicrobiales bacterium
CGGTCCGTCCGGCGCCGTGTTCGAGCCCACCACCATCACGGTCAACAAGGACGACAACGTGACGCTCGCCGTCGGCAACCCCACGACCACGGTCCACGGCTTCAGCATCGAGGGCTACGGCATCCAGGACGAAGTGCCGCCGGGCGGGTACCAGAAGAAGTTCAAGGCCAGGCACCCGGGCACGTTCAAGATCTACTGCCAGCTCCACGAGACCCACCAGATCGCGACCCTCGTCGTCCGCTAGATCGGGAGGCCGGTAGCCTGCCTCGGTGGACGTCTTCGACCGCATCGGGGCGGACGACTACGAGCAGGTCGTGTTCTGCCACGATCGGGGATCGGGCCTGCGGGCCATCATCGCCGTCCATTCCACCCGCCTCGGGCCGGCGCTGGGGGGCACCCGCTTCTACCCGTACGCCTCCGAGGCGGAGGGCCTGGAGGACGTCCTGCGCCTGGCCCGGGGCATGACGTACAAGGCGGCCGCCGCCGGCCTCGACCTCGGCGGGGGCAAGGCGGTCATCTTCGGCGATCCCACCCGGGACAAGACCGAGGTGCTCATGCGGGCCTACGCCCGCCACGTCGACAACCTGGGTGGCCGCTACCTGACCGCCGAGGACGTGGGCACCACCCAGGACGACATGGACCTGGTCCGCCGGGAGACCCGCCATGTCACCGGCGTCAGCCGCGAGCTCGGTGGTTCGGGCGACCCCTCGACCGCCACCGGCTACGGCGTGTCGTGGGCCATGAAGGCGGTGGCGCAGCACCTGTGGGGCGACACGTCCCTGGCCGGCCGCCACGTCGCCCTCGCCGGCGTGGGCAAGGTGGGGCGGGTGCTCCTCGGCCACCTGGCGGAGGAGGGAGCCCGGCTGACGGTGGCCGACGTCACGCCGGCGGCCACGGAGTGGGCGGTGGCCCGCTTCGGCGCCGAGGTGGTGGCCGTGGAGAAGATCCACGCCGTGGAGTGCGACATCTACTCCCCGTGCGCCATGGGCGGAGTTCTCAGCGCGGCGACGATTCCCGAACTACGGTGCGCGGCGGTGGTGGGCTCAGCGAACAACCAGCTGGCGGATGCGGGCGCCGCCGGGCTGCTGGCCCGGGCCGGCGTCCTCTACGCGCCCGACTTCGTCGCCAACGCCGGCGGGCTCGTCAACATCGCCGAGGAGCTGGCTCCCGGCGGCTACCACCCGGACCTGGCCCTGGCCGCCGTCCGGCGCATCTTCGACACCGTGACCTCGGTCCTGCAGGCGGCCGAGACGGACGGGGTGACGACGGCGGAGGCCGCCGACCGGCGGGCCGAGCACCGCATCGCCGCCCTGTCCGCCGTCCACCAGATCCGCCCGCCGGCGTAGGTAGGTAGCCGTATGGCCAAGGTCATCCCGGATCGGGCGCCGGCCCGGCCCGTCCCTCCCGCCCGTCACGTCCAGCTCGGGCTGTCCGCCGACGACGTGGTCGGCATGTACCGCACCGTCCTCCTGGCCCGGCTCGTCGACCAGAAGGCATGGAACCTGACCCGTACAGGCAAGGCCCGCTTCTACATCCCCGCCGAGGGCCAGGAGGCGACCCAGGTCGGCTCGGCGTGGGCATTGCGGGCCGGCCACGACATCGCCGTGCCCTACTACCGCGATGTCGGCGTCGTCCTGTCGTTGGGCATGACGCCCTACGAGGTCCTGCTGGCTGTACTCGCCAAGGGCGACGATCCCAACACCGGCGCCCGCCAGATGCCGAACCACTGGGGCTCGAAGCGGTTGGGCATCATCACGGGGTCCTCGCCCATCGGCACCCAGTTCCCCCACGCCGCCGGCCTGGCCCTGGCGTCGAGCCTGCGGGGTGACGACCGGGTGACCGTGACCTGGTTCGGCGAGGCGGCGTCATCCAAGGGCGACTTCCACGAGGCCCTGAACTTCGCCGGTATCCACCGCCTGCCGGCGGTGTTCGTGTGCGAGAACAACGGCTATGCCATCTCGGTGGGGATGAAGAAGCAGTCGGCCGTGCCCGACGTCGCCGACCGGGCGGCCTCGTACGGCTTCGACGGGGTGGTGGTCGACGGCAACGACATCCTCGACGTCTACGCCGCCACCCAGGCCGCCGTGGCCCGGGCCCGGGCGGGCAAGGGGCCGACGCTGGTGGAGGCGAAGACCTACCGCCTGATGCCCCACACCACCGACGACGAGGACCGGGTCTACCGGTCCCGCGAGGAGGTCAAGGCGGCCCGCGCCCGTGACCCGCTGCCCCGCCTCGAGCGGTACCTGCTGCAGCAGGAGCTGCTGTCGCGTGAGGAGGTGGCGCGCATCGAGCAGGCGACCAAGGAGGAGGTCAGCGAGGCCGCCCGTCAGGCCGAGGCGGCGGCCCCGCCCGATCCGGCCAGTGCGCCGTCCCGGGTCTACGCCCGTCCACGCCAGCCTGCTCCGGAGCGGGTCGTCCCGCCGGCCGGGGGCGTCGAGCGGACAGTGGTCGACACCGTGCGCCAGACCCTCCACGACGTCATGGCCACCGACGATCGGGTCATGGTCCTCGGCGAGGACGTCGGCGTGCTCGGCGGGGTCTTCCGTGCCACCCGCGGGCTTCAGGAGACCTACGGCGACGGCCGGGTGATCGACACGCCACTCGCCGAGTCGTCGATCGTCGGCATCGGGATCGGGCTGGCGCTGGCGGGGATGCGCCCGGTGGCCGAGATCCAGTTCGCCGACTTCATGCACTCGACGTTCGACCAGATGGTGAGCGAGGCGGCCAAGATCCACTACCGGTCGAACGGGGACTACTCCGTGCCGCTGGTGGTGCGCACCCCGTGGGGCGCCGGCGGGCACCGCGGGCCCTACCACTCCCAGGCCATCGAGGCCTTCTACGCCCACGTCGCCGGCCTCAAGGTGGTGGCGCCGTCCACGCCGGCCGATGTCGCCGGCCTTCTCCGCACCGCCATCGAGGATCCCGACCCGGTGCTGTTCCTGGAGCACAAGAAGACCTACCGCAAGATCACCGGCCTCGTCCCCGACGGCGAGTGGCGGGTGCCCATCGGTCTGGCCGACGTGGCCCGGCCCGGCGACGACATGACCCTCATCACCTACGGCCTGCATCGCCACCACGCGCTGGAGGCGGCGGAGCTGCTGGCCGGGGACGACTACTCGGTGGAGGTCATCGACCTGCGCACGATCTCGCCCCTCGACACCGCCACGATCCTGGCCTCGGCGGTGCGGACGGGCCGGGTGCTGGTCGTCCACGAGGACAACATCAGCTTCGGGGTGGGGGCCGAGGTGGCGGCCACCGTCTCCCAGGAGGCGTTCTACGACCTCGACGCCCCCGTCCGCCGGCTGGCCGGCCCCGATGTCCCCGCCATGCCGTTCGAGATCGGCCTCGAGCGGGCACTGTCGATCACCGCCGCCGACATCGCCGCCGCCGCCCGATCCCTGCTGGAGGAGTAACCGGACCGGCCCTGCCCGGCGGTGCGATGATGCGGGCCATGGCTACCTGCACGCAGCACAATGCGGAGACCAATCTCAGTTGCCGCACATGCGGCACGCCGGTGTGCGCCGATTGCGCGGTCCGCACCTCGATGGGCATCTCGTGCAAGGAGCACGCCGGAAGCGCCAAGAAGCAGGCGGTCACCGCCCTGGCCCCCCGGGCCGAGCCAGGGCCCGACCGCCGGCCCTTGCTCATCGGCGGGGTGGTGCTGGCCGTGGTGATCGCGGCGGTCGTCTTCCTGCGGCCCTCCGGCAGCGACAGTGACGGGGACGGCACCGTGTCGGCGGCGTGGACCCCGCTGCCCTCCGCCGGCCTCAGCTCCCGCACGGGCATGGCCTTCGTGTCGACCGGCCGGGGCATGATCGTCTGGGGTGGCAGCGCCAGTGCCGGGCCGGCGGCCGACGGCGCCGTGCTCGAGATGCCCGCCAACACCTGGAAACCGGTGGCGGCCTCGCCGCTGGGGGGTCGGACCAACCACTCGGCGGTGTGGACCGGCTCGAAGATGATCGTCTTCGGCGGCCTGGCCCGAGGCGCCGGCTGCCAGCCGCAGTGCTCGCTCGGCGACGGGGCGTCCTACGACCCCGCCACCGACAGGTGGGCGCCCATCGCGCCGGCGCCGGTGGCCGGCCGCAGCGGTCACACCGCAGTTTGGGTGCAGGACCGGATGGTGGTCTGGGGCGGGGCGGTGGAGGGCGGCAAGGCGTCCGCCGACGGGGCGTCCTACGACCCGGCGGCCGACGCCTGGACGGTGCTGCCGCCGGCGCCGCTGGAGGCCCGCATCGGTCACCGCACGGTGGCCACCGCCCACCGGATGCTGGTGTGGGGCGGCTCGTCGGGCGAGGGTCAGGGCGGGAAGTACTTCGCCGACGGCGCCGTCTACAGCCCGGCGTCGAACTCCTGGACGCCCATGGCCGCGTTCCCCGAGACCCGGGAGGGCGGTGGGCGCGACACCTTCAGCAGTGTCTGGACCGGCGAGACGATGCTGGTCTGGGGCGGCTACAGCCGCAACGACACCTGCAATCCCTGCAACCACGAGGACGGGGCCATCTACGACCTGGCCGCCGACAGGTGGACGCTCATGTCCCCCGGGCCGCTCAGCGGCCGGGGCGCCCACCGGGCGGTGTGGACGGGCCGGGAGATGCTCGTCTGGGGCGGCTTCAACACCACCGAGCTGAACGACGGCGCCGCCTACAACCCCGAGTCCGACACCTGGGCCACCCTTCCCGCCGGCCCGCTCCTGCCCCGGCAGGGCCAGGCCATGGTGTGGGCCGGCGACCAGGCGGTGATCTGGGGCGGCCACGGCCCTCACGGTGAGGGCGCCGGTGCCGAAGCCAACCACGACGACGGCGCCCTCCTCCGCTTGCGGGCCTAGTTGCGCGGTCTCGTCCGTGGGCTGATCGGGACCGTCGTCGCCGCCCTTGTGGCGGTCGGCGCGGTGGCGTTCTTCGGGCGGGCCGAAGTCGACCGTGACGCACCGGCCGGGGGGGCGTGGACGGCGCTGCCCAGCGCCGGCATCCCCGGCCGCAGCGAGATGTCGGTCGTCTGGACCCGCAAGGCCATGATCGTGTGGGGTGGCGCCGGCGATGCCGGGCCTCTGGGCGACGGCGCGGCCTACGACCTGGCCGCCGGCACGTGGACGCCGCTGCCGCCGGCGCCCATCACTCCCCGCCGGGGGCACAGCGCGGTCTGGACCGGGACCACGATGCTGGTCTTCGGCGGCCACGGGGAGCGGGAGGGCTGCCAGGGGGTGTGCGCCCTGGGCGACGGGGCCGCCTATGACCCGCTCACCAACGCCTGGACCCCGCTGGCGCCGTCCCCCGTTCAAGGGCGGTTCGGCCACACCGCGGTGTTCCTGCAGAACCGGATGGTCGTGTGGGGCGGCGCCGGCGACGGCGGCGGCGCCCTGGGTGACGGCGCGTCCTACGACACCGCGAACGGCCAGTGGGCCGCCCTCCCCGTCCCTCCGCTGGCCCCCCGGCTCGGCCACCGCGCCGTTGCCACGACCGACCGCATGATGGTCTGGAGCGGCTCGTCGGAGGCGACCGAGGGCGGCAGCTACTTCGCCGACGGCGCCGTGTACAGCCCGGCCACGAACAGCTGGTCGGCGATGGCCGCGCCGCCGGCCTCGCTCGACCCACGGGACAACGCCGCCGCCGTCTGGACCGGCGAGCAGCTGCTCGTCTGGGGCGGCTTCGGCCGGTCGGCCACCTGCACGCCGTGCTTCTACGGCGACGGTGCCACCTACGACCCCCCGTCGGATACCTGGGCCCCGATGGCGCCGCCGCCCCTGAGCGGCCGGGGCGCCCACCGGGCCGTCTGGACCGGTCGCCAGATGCTGGTGTGGGGCGGCTTCGACTCCGTCGTCCGCGGCGACGGAGCCCTGTACAACCCCTTCGACGGCACCTGGACCCGCATGCCCCTCAGCCTCCTCGCCGCCCGCCAGCACCACGCCATGGTCTGGACCGGCAGCCAGCTGATCGTCTGGGGCGGCGCGGGCGCCGGCGGACCGCTGGCCGACGGCGCCGTCCTCACCCCCGACGCCTTCTGACCCTCGTCCTGGAGAGCCCAGAGCGTCGGGAAGGCAACGTTTCCGTACGGAGAACGCTCAGAGCTTGAGCAGGACCTGCCGGTCGCCCTCGACGATCTCGCCGATGTCGACCGAGTCGTGGCCGGCGTCGCGCAGGATGTCGTGAGTGCGGTAGACGTCGCGAGGGGCCACGACGGCGATCATGCCGATGCCGAGGTTGAACACCTTGGCCATCTCCTCGTGCCCGATGTCGCCGGCGGCCTGGATCTCACCGAAGATCTCGGGGACCTCCCATTTGCTCCGCTGCACGATGGCGCCGCGATGAGGGGGCAGCACCCGCACCAGGTTGCCGGGGATCCCGCCGCCGGTGATGTGGGCCAGCCCCTTGACCTCCACCGAATGGCACAGCTTCACCAGCGCCGGCGCGTAGATCACCGAAGGCCGCAGCAGCTCCTCGGCCAGGGAGTGACGGGCCTTGGGCCACGCCGGCCCGTCGAGTGACCGCCCGCCGACGTCGAGCAGGACCCGCCGGGCGAGGGAGTAGCCGTTGCAGCGCAGCCCGGGTGAGGGGAGCCCGATCAGCCGGTCGCCGGGCGCCACGTGGGCGCCGGTGATGAGGCGGTCGCGCTCGACCACGCCCACGGCGAAGCCGACCAGATCGAAGTGGCCCGGCTCCAGCATCCCGGGCAGTTCGGCCATCTCGCCGCCGATGAGGGCGCAGCCCGCCTCCTTGCACCCGTTGGCCACGCCGGCCACCAGGTGCTCCATCTGCTCGGGGTCGAGGCGGCCGGCGCTGATGCAGTCGAGGAAGAAGAGGGGCTCGGCGCCCTGGGCGGCGATGTCGTCGACGGACATGGCGACCAGGTCGATGCCGATGGTGTCGTACCGCTCGGCCAGCCGGGCGACGACGGCCTTGGTGCCGACCCCGTCGGTGCCGGCCACCAGCACGGGGTGGACGTAGCGGGTGGGGTCGAAGGCGAACAGGCCGCCGAAGCCCCCCACGTCGCCGATGACCTCGGGCCGGAAGGTCGACCGCACCGCGGCCTTGATCCGCTCGACGGCCTCCTCGCCGGCACCGATGTCGACGCCGGCGCCGGCGTAGGTCTCACCCACTCGGATGTACCAGATCGACCTCGGGAAGCTCGTCGTCGACCCGCGGCTGGGGCACCGGCAGCGGGTAGTTCCCGGTCAGGCAGGCGTCGCAGAAGCCCCGGCTGGCCACGCCGGTGGAGGTGACGAGCCGATCGAGCTCCAGGTAGGCCAGGCTGTCGCAGCCCAGGTAGTCCCGGACCTCCGAGACGGTGAGGTTGGCGGCGATCAGCTCACCCCGGGTGCCGGTGTCCATGCCGAAGTAGCAGGGCCAGCGGTAGGGCGGCGAGGAGATGCGCAGGTGGATCTCGGCCGCGCCGGACTCCCGGAGCATGGCGACCACGGCCCGGGTGCTGGTGCCCCGGACGATGGAGTCGTCGATCACCACCAGGCGCTTGCCGGCGATGTTCTCCCGGATGGGGTTGAACTTCATGCGGACGCTCTGGGTCCGCTTGTCCTGGCCGGGGGCGATGAACGTGCGGCCGATGTAGCGGTTGCGGACCAGGCCGTGGCCGAAGGGGATGCCGCTGCGGCGGGCGTAGCCCTCGGCGGCCGGGATGCCCGACTCGGGCACCGGCATGACCATGGCCTCCCGCGCCGGCGACACGTGGTCGGCGGGCAGCGGCGCCTGCTCGGCCAGCGCCTCGCCCATGTGCTGGCGGGCGGTGTGGACGGTCTGGCCGTAGAGCCGGCTGTCGGGGCGGGCGAAGTAGACGAACTCGAACAGGCACAGCTTGGGCTCGATGCGCACCTGGTCGAACGGCCGGATCGAGCGGGTGCCGGTGGCGTCGACGACCACCATCTCTCCAGGGTCGAGCTCGCGTACGAAGTGGGCGCCCACGATGTCGAGGCCGGTGGTCTCCGACGACAGGACCCAGCCGTTGTCGAGGCGGCCCAGGCACAGGGGCCGGAAGCCGTTGGGGTCCCGCACGCCGACGACGTGGGAGTCGTCCATCAGCACCAGCGAGAAGGCGCCCTGCAGCTTGGGCAGGACCTGCACCAGGGCCCGTTCGAGGTCACGGCCGTCGCTGCGGGCGCCGGGGCCGGCGGCCTGCATGGCGTGCTGGACCAACTCGGCCACCACGTCGCTGTCGCTGTTGACCGTGCCCGGGAGGATGCCGGCCTCGGCGGTGAGGGCGGCGGTGTTGGTCAGGTTGCCGTTGTGGCCGAGGACGAAGCCGGCGTCGCCGGTCTCCCGGTAGATGGGCTGGGCGTTGCCCCAGTTGCTGGCCCCCGTCGTCGAGTACCGCACGTGGCCGACGGCGAGGTGGCCCTGGAGCGGGGCCAGCGTGCGCCCGTCGAAGACGTGGGAAACCAGGCCCATGTCCTTCACCACGGTGAGCGTGTCGCCGTCGCTGACCGCCATCCCCGCCGATTCCTGGCCCCGGTGTTGCAGGGCGAAGAGGCCGAGGTACGTCAGGTGGGCCACCGGATGGCCCGGCGCGTAGACGCCGAAGACCCCGCAGGCCTCCTTTGGGGTGTCGTCCTCGCTACCGGCCTCGACTGCCCCCTCCTCCACTGCGCCATCTTCCCACAGCGGCTCGGCCATCAAGGGGTTCTGCCGACGCAGGGAGGCGGTCGGAGAACCTCAGATGTCGATCAGCTGAAGCTTGCCCGGAAGGTCGCCGGTCCACGCGGCCACGGCATCGGCCAGCGCCAGGTCGACGAGGCCCCGCACCACGAGCCGGTCTCCGCCGGCCGTGCCGAGCGCCCGCACGGCCACGCCGGCGGCGCCGGCCCGCTCGGTGACGTCGGCGAGCGCGGCCGGCGGCACACAGGCGATCACCCGGGACGGGGCCTCGGAGAACAGGCCGGCGTGGCCGCCGTCGACGTCGACGTCGAACCCCGTCTCCGACCGGACCGCCATCTCGGCAAGAGCCAGCCCGAGGCCACCGTCGCTCACGTCGTGGACGCCGTCGACCAGCCGGGCGTCGACCAGGTCGCGCACGAGCTGGCACAGGGCGGCGTGGGCGCCGGCGTCGGCTCCAGGCAGCTCACCGCCCCGGTGGTCGTGGGCGGCCTCGGCCCAGCGGGACCCGGCGAGGGTGGGGGGCGTGTCGCCCAGCTGGAGGATGTGGCCGCCCGCAGCCAGGCCGGCGCCGGGCGGCCGGCGGGCCAGCTCGTCGATCACCCCCAGGACGCCGATCACCGGCGTCGGGTCGATGTCGACGCCGTCGGAGGAGTTGTACAGGCTGACGTTGCCGCCGACGACGGGCACGCCCATGGCCCGGCAGGCGTCGGCCAGGCCGTCGACGGCCTCCGACAGCTGCCACATGACCTCGGGGTGCTCGGGGTTGCCGAAGTTCAGGCAGTTGACGACGGCGAGGGGCCGGGCGCCGGCGCAGGCGACGTTGAGGACCCCCTCGGCCACCAACAGGGCGGTGCCCTTGCGGGGGTCGAGGGCGCACCAGCGGCTGTTGCTGTCGGTGGTCAGGGCCAGCCCCCGGCGCGACGCCGGCAGCCCCGGCGCCTTCAGGCGCAGCACGGCGGCGTCACCGCCCGGGCCCTCCACGGTGTTCAGGAACAGCTGGTGGTCGTACTGCGACCACACCCACGACGTGTCGGCCAGCCAGTCGAGGATGGCGGGGCCGCAGTCGGCCGGCGCCGGCAGCCGGGACGGGTCGTCGGCCCGGCGGGCGTCGAAGTCGGCAGGCACCTGCAGAGGCCGGCGGTACTTCGGGGCGTCGTGGTGGAGGGTGGCCGCCGGCACGTCGGCCAGCACCGCGCCGCCGGGGCCGTCGAGGATGCGCAGCTTGTCGCCGTCGGTGACGGTGCCGACGACCGTGGCCCGCACCTCCCAGCGCCGGCAGATGTCGAGGACGGCGTCGAGGTCGCCCGGCTCGACGATGGCCAGCATCCGCTCCTGGGACTCACTGGTCATGATCTCCGCCGGCACCATGCCCTGCTCCCGGAGAGGGACGGTGCGCACGTCCACGTCCATGCCGAGGCCGCCGTTGGCCGCGATCTCGCTGGTGGCGCAGCACAGGCCGGCGCCGCCCAGGTCCTGGATGCCGACGACCAGGTCGTGGTCGAACAGGGCCAGGCAGGCCTCGATCAGGCGCTTCTCCTCGAACGGGTCGCCGACCTGCACGCTCGGCCGCTTAGCTTCGTCGCCCTCGGAGAACTCCGCCGACGCCAGCACGCTCACCCCCCCGATGCCGTCGCGGCCGGTGGAGGAGCCCAGGAGCACGGCCAGGTTGCCCACCCCTTGGGCCCGGGCCAGCACCAGCCGCTCGTGGCGCATGACGCCGATGCAGGCCACGTTGACCAGCGGGTTCCCGGAGAAGCACTCCCGGATCGACAGCTCGCCGCCCACGGTCGGCACGCCGACGGAGTTGCCGTAGCCGGAGATCCCGCTCACCACGCCCTCCATCACCCAGCGGTTGCGGGGGTTGTCGAGGGGGCCGAAGTGCAGGGAGTCGAGGAGGGCGATGGGGCGGGCGCCCATGGTGAAGATGTCCCGGATGATCCCGCCCACGCCGGTGGCCGCCCCCTGGTAGGGCTCGATGGCCGAGGGGTGGTTGTGGCTCTCGATGCGCAGGGCGACGGCGATCCCGTCGCCGACGTCGACCACGCCGGCGTTCTCACCGAAGCCGGCCAGCACCCAGGGCGCCTCGAACGGCAGGCGGCCGAGGTGGACGCGTGACGACTTGTAGGAGCAGTGCTCGGACCACATGACCGCGTACATGGCCAGCTCGAGGTCGTTGGCCGGCCGGCCGAGGAGGCGGGTGATGGCCTCCGCTTCGTCGTCGGTGAGGCCAAGCTCGCGGTGAAGGGCAAGCGGCATAG
>DATLHA010000054.1:0-7082 GCA_035540095.1 Acidimicrobiales bacterium
GGTGGGCGGGGTGGCGGCGGAGGTGGCCGCGTGCGGGCAGCACCCGCACCCGAAGGCCGCCGTCCTCCCGCTGCGCCGGCCGACCGCGGCGGGCGAAGGTGACCAGGGTGCAGTCGACGTGGGCGGCGACGGCCCGGGCCAGCTCCAGGGGGTACCGTTCCCCACCGCCGTAGAGGCCGTCCGCACCAAAGGCGGTCGGGGCGACGTGGACGACCCGCATGCTCGCAGTCTCGCTCGTGACCCTTGGCTCGCCGTCACAGCTGACCGGCGGCTACCTCTACCACCGCCGGATGGCCGACGCCGCGCCGGACCACGGGGCCGCGGTGGACTTCGTCTCGTTCCCGCGGCGCGCCTTCCCGCTCCCGGCGCTGTGGGGCAGCGGTGTCCTGCGCCGAGCCGGCGGGGCGGACGTCGTGCTGATCGACAGCATCGCCGCCGCCTTCGTCGCTCCTGCGCTCCGCATTCGCCGGCCGGCGGTGCCGGTCGTGGCCGTGGTCCACCAGGGCTTCGGGGGCATCGACCACGGCGTGGTCCGCACCCGCCTCCAGGCACCCCTCGACCGCTCCGTCTACGCCCGAGCCGCCCGCGTCATCGCCGCCAGCGAGGCCCTGGCCGAGGAGCTGGCGGCGGGCGGGGTCGATCGGTCGCGCCTGGAGGTCGTCGCCCCCGGTTCCGACCTGGCCGAGCCGGAGGATCCCCTGCCCGACCTCCGCCTCGGCCGGCGACTGGGCTTGCTCGCGGTGGGGAACTGGGTGGAGCGCAAGGGCATCGTCGAACTGGTGGAGGCCTTCGCCCGCCTCTCGCCGGACGCCGCCACCCTGCACCTGGTGGGCCGCGACGACGTCGACGCCCGGTACTCGTCCCGGGTGCGGTCCCGCCTGGCCGGCGTTTCCGGGCGAGCCGTGGTGCACGGCCCGCTGCCGCGCTCCCGGGTGGCCACGTTCATGGCCGCGGCGGACGCCTTCGTGCTGCCCAGCGTGCGGGAACCGTACGGGACCGTCTACGGCGAGGCGATGGCGCTGGGCTGCCCGGTGGTCGGCTGGCGGGCCGGGAACCTGCCCCACTTGGCCGAAGACGGCAGGGAAGGGCTCCTGGTCGGCCCCGGCGACGTGCCGGCGCTGGCCGGCGCCCTGGCCCGGCTGGCCGGGGACCCGGCCTTGCTGGCCCGGCTGCGGGAGGGGGCACGGGCCCGCGGACGGTCACTGCCGACGTGGGAGCAGAGTGCCCAGCGGTTCTTCGCCGTGGTCAGCCGGGCGGCGGGTGGCGCTCGTTGAAGGCGGTCAGCACGGGACCGAACGGGCCGATCCCGATCCGGCAGACGGCGGCGTCCTCCACGAACAGCTTCCAGCCCACCTCGTCGCCGACGCCAAGGACCCATGCCACCGCGGCCTTGATGGGGGAAACGTGGCTGACCACCACGATGTCGCGCTCGGCCGCCTCGCCCGCCAGCTCGTCGCAGCCGGCCCGGACCCGGGTCCCGAGGGCGCGGAGTGACTCGCCGCCCGGAGGGGCGAAGTCGGGGTCGGCCCGCCAACGGGCCCAGAGGTCGTCGCCGATGGACGCCGCCGGCGTCCCGTCCATCTGCCCGTAGTCCAACTCGATCCAGCGGTCATCGGTCTCAACCGGGCCACCGAAGGCGCTCGCCGTCTCCTGTGCCCGCCGGAGAGGGCTGGAGACGACCCGCGCCGGCGCCGGCAGGGCTCGGGCCAGGGCGGCGGCCTGGCGCCGGCCCAGGTCGGTGAGCGGCGGATCGGCCCGGCCGAGGATGAGCCCGTCGGCGTTCGCCTGGGTCTGGCCGTGGCGGACGATGAGCAGCACGCCGGCGGAACGCTACCGACTAGATCGGGACGATCGGGGTACATCCCGATCACACATGTCTGTTTCTCTCCGACCTCAGCACGCCGGCCGCTACAAGGACATCGCCCGCCTCCTGGTGAAGTACGGCCGATCCGACCTCGTGAAGGAGGCCGGGCTCGACGACATCGCCGACTTCCACGAGGACGGCGACGTGCCGCCCAAGGCCGAGGAGCTCACCGACGACCTGGAGCGGATGGGGCCGACCTACATCAAGCTGGCCCAGCTCATGTCGACCCGGGCCGACCTGATCCCGCCCCCCTACGCCAAAGCCCTGAGCCGCCTCCAGGACTCGGTGGAGCCGTTCGGCTTCGCCGATGTCGAGCGCATCGTCACCGAGGAACTGGGCGTACGGCTGTCGAGGGCGTTCGAGTCCTTCGACGCCACCCCACTGGCCTCGGCGTCGTTGGGCCAGGTGCACCGGGCGGTGCTCCGCGACGGTCGCCGAGTCGTGGTCAAGGTCCAGCGCCCGGGCATCAAGGAGCGGATCGCCGAGGACATGGAGGCGCTGTCCGAGCTGGCCGAGTTCGCCGACAAGCATTCCGAGGCCGGGCGCAAGTACGGGTTCGGCGAGCTGCTGGAGCAGTTCCGCCGGTCCCTCAACGGTGAGCTCGACTACCGGCGGGAAGCGGCCAACCTCACCCACCTGGCCGGCATCGTGTCCAAGTACGACCGGCTGGTCATCCCCGAGCCCATCGAGGACTACACCACCGGCACCGTCCTCACCATGGACTACATCCCCGGCCGCAAGATCACCAAGATGGGCCCGCTGGCCAAGATGGAGTTCGACGGCTGCGTGCTGGCCGAGCAGCTCTTCGAGGCCTACCTGGACCAGATCCTCGTCGAGGGCTTCTTCCACGCCGACCCCCACCCGGGCAACGTGCTGCTCACCGACGACAACCGCATCGCCCTCATCGACCTCGGCATGGTGGCCCGGGTCCCGGGCGAGATGCGCAAGCTGCTCATCAAGCTCCTCCTCGGCCTCAGCGACGGCGACGGGAAGGCCACCGCCGACGCCGCCGTGGCCCTGGGCCGGCCGCTGGAGGACTTCGACGAGGATGGGTTCGTCACCCGCGCCGCCGACATGGTGGAGCGCAGCCAGGGCCAGACGGTGGCCGAGATCGACGCCGGATCCATGGTCATGGAGCTGATGCGCATCTCCGGCGACTACGGCCTGCGCCTCCCCGCCGAGCTGTCCATGCTGGGCAAGGCCCTGCTCAACCTCGACCAGGTGGCCCGGGAGCTGGATCCCGACTTCGACCCCAGCCAGGCCATCCGCCGCCACACCGACAACATCCTCGAGACCCAGATGCGGCCGTCGTCGGGGAGTGCCTTCTCGGCCCTGCTCGAGGCGCGGGACTTCGTCGAGCAGTTCCCGGCGCGGGTCAACAAGGTCATGGACGCCATGGCCGAGGGCACCTTCCACCTCGACGTCAACGCCTTCGATCAGGCCGAGCTGATGCGGGGCTTCCAGAAGCTGGCCAACCGGGTGACCATGGGCCTGGTGGTGGCCGCCTTGATCATCGGCGCCGCCCTGCTCATCCAGGTGGACACCGCGTCCAAGCTGTTCGGTTACCCGAGGCTGGCCATCCTGTGCTTCCTGGTCGCCGCCGCGTGCGGCTTCGCCCTGCTGTGGTCGATCGTCCGGGCCGACCGCAAGGTCAACGAACAGACAAGAAACAAGCGCCTTTGACCCGTCGGGGGCCTGCCCCCCGACGGTCGCCTTTGACGTTGGGGACCGTGGGGGCCGTGCCCCCCGATTGGGGGCCTTCGACTTTGACTCTGGGGGGTCGTCGGGGGGCCTGCCCCCCGACTGGGGGCCTTTGACTTTGACTTCGGGGGGCCGTCGGGGGGCCTGCCCCCCGACTGTCGGCCTTTGACGTTGGGGACCGTGGGGGCCGTGCCCCCCGATTGGGGGCCTTCGACGTTGGGGGGCCGTCGGAGGGATGTCCCCCGACTGTCGGCCCTTGACGTTGGGGGGTCGTCGGAGGGATTGTCCCCCGACTGTCGGCCCTTGACGTTGGGGGCCGTCGGAGGGATTGTCCCCCGACTGTCGGCCCTTGACGTTGGGGGGTCGTCGGGGGGCCTGCCCCCCGACTGTCGGCCCTTGACTTCGGGGGGTCGTCGGGGGGCCTGCCCCCCGACTGGGGCCTTGACCTTGGGGGGGCCGTCGGGGGGCTGTGCCCCCCGACTGTTTAGGTGGAGTCCTTCCGAGGCCGGCACTTCGCCTGCCAGAAGAACCCCAGGGCGCCGGCCAGCGGGGTGGACTCCAGCCAGAAGTCGGCGGCGTGGCCCCGGTCGGTCATGAACCGGAGGAACCGGTCGCCCGCCGAGCGCAGGCGGATCTTGGCCAGGCCGCCGGCGATGCTGCGGGCCGGGATGTTGCGGATCCCCGTGAGCTCCTCGACGTCGAACTGGGCCTCGAGCTCGCGGCGGATCTCGGACCTCGTGAACCGCTGGTAGAAGTAGTCGCCGCCCAGCATGTGCTCGCCCTGGCGGGCCCCCTCGTTGCCGAGCAGGCTCCAGATCCGGAACACGGCGTTGTAGTTGAAGGCGGAGACGGACAGGCAGCCGCTTGGCTCCAGCACCCGGCGGAACTCGGCCAGCATCCGGGCCCGGTCCTCGGACCGGAACTGCGAGTAGGTCTCGATGCACGTCGAGGCGCTCACCGCGCCCTCCTTGACCGGGAGGCGCCGGATGTCGGACTGCACGGCCAGCACGGGCGCGCCCTCGGTACGGGCCAGCATGCGGCGCAGGCAGGCTTCGCTGTAGTCGAGGGCGATGATGGGCCGGCCCAGGGCGACCAGGGCCTCGGTGATGCGACCGGTGCCGCAGCCGGCGTCGAGCACCACGCCTTCAGGGTGCCCGACCCGGCGGACGGCCGCCGGCACCTCGACCGCGTTGGTGTAGCCCTCGAACATGGGGTCGTACCAGACGCTCTCCTCGTCGCGCATCGAACGCTCGCGGTGGTCCTGGTCGCTCAGCTCCTGGGCGGAGAGGAACGACACGATGCCGTCCCGTACCGGGAAGTGGGTGCCGCAGGCCGCGCACACCAGCCCGCCGTCGTTCGGCTCCAGCGGTCCGTGGTCCCGTGGACAGCACAGGAGCTCGACGAGCTCCGGGGCGCGGACGAGCACGCTCGGATCAGCCGTCATCAGTCCCCCACATCTGTCGCTTGTGCACCGGACACTAGCCGCGAAGGCAAGGCGCTCAGACCAGCAGACGGACGGCCACGATCACGCCGACCACGACGATCGCCGCCCGGAGGAAGCCGGCGGGGATGCGGCGGCCGAGCCGGGCGCCGAGCTGGCCGCCGCAGATGGCGCCGGCCGCCAGCAGGCCGGCGACGGCCCAGTCCACGTCGGCCAACACGATGAACAGCACGGCGGCGATGCCGTTGACCAGGGCGGCGAGCACGTTCTTCAGGCCGTTGAGGCGCTGGAGGCCGTCGTCGATGAAGATGCCGAGGAGGGCGATCAGGATCACGCCCTGGGCGGCGCCGAAGTAGCCGCCGTAGACGCCGGTGCCGAACACGGCGACGAAGAGCCATGGTCCCCCCCGGGGCCGGGCCGGCCGGTCGCCGGCGGCCAGGCGGGCCGCCAGGCGGGGCTGGAAGGCCACCAGGACGCAGGCCACCAGGATGAGGACCGGCACCACGTTCTCGAACACCGATGCCGGCAGGGCCAGCAGGAGCAGCCCGCCGGCCAGGCCGCCGGCCAGCGCGGCCACGCTCAGCACCCGAACCCGGGGCGCCTGGCCCTCCAGCTCCCGGCGGTAGCCGATGGCCCCGCTGATCGAGCCCGTGACCAGTCCCACCGTGTTCGACACGTTCGCCACGACCGGCGCATAGCCCAGGGCCAGCAGGGTGGGGAAGGTGAGCAACGACCCCGAGCCGACGATGGTGTTGATGGTGCCGGCGGCCAGGCCGGCCCCGATGATGGCGAGGGCGGCCAGCGGGGACAAGGGACCGAGTGTGGTCGATCCCGCCCGCTCGGACGCCGCGAATCTCCCAACCCGGGAATAAAAACAGATTTGCCTTGGTCTAAGCGGCCATGCCGACCGCCATCATCACCGGGGCGTCGCGGGGCCTGGGCCTCGCCCTCGCCCGTGGCCTCGCCGAGCGCAGCTGGAACCTCGTCCTCGACGCCAGGGGAGGGGAGGCCCTGCAGAAGGTGGCCGAGGAGCTCTCCGGCACCACGGAGGTGGTGGCCATCGCCGGCGATGTGGCCGACGAGGACCACCGCGAGCAGCTGGTGGAGGCGGCCCGGGCCATGGGCGGCCCCGACCTGCTGGTCAACAACGCCAGCCTTCTGGGGCCGAGCCCCCAGCCCAAGCTGGCCGACTACCCCCTCGACACCTTCCGGACCGTCTACGAGGTCAACGTCACCGCCCCGCTGGCGCTCATCCAGCGGGCCCTCCCCGTGCTGGCCCAATCGCCGCAGGGCGCGGTCATCAACGTCACCTCCGACGCCGGCGTCGAAGGCTACGAGGGGTGGGGCGGCTACGGCTCGTCCAAGGCGGCGCTGGAGCACCTCTCCAAGGTGCTGGCCGCCGAGCACCCCGAGCTCAACGTGTGGTGGGTCGACCCCGGCGACATGAACACCCGGATGCAGCAGGAGGCGTTCCCTGACGAGGACGTCTCCGACCGGCCCCCGCCCGAGCAGAGCGTTCCGGGCATCCTCAAGCTCATCGACGAGAACGCGCCCAGCGGGCGCTACCAGGCCCGAGCCGACACCGCTGCCGGATGACTGCCACCCTCACCGCCGCCCCGCCGATCGTCTTCGAGCTGCCCCCGGACCTCGAAGCCCACGAGCCGCCCGAGGCCCGGGGGCTGGCCCGCGACGACGTCCGCCTGCTGGTGTCCCGTGCCGGCGCCCCGCCCGAGCACGCCCTCTTCCGCAGCCTGCCCGACATCCTCGACCCCGGCGACCTCCTGGTCATCAACACCTCGGGCACGCTGCCGGCGTCGCTCGACGCGGTGCGGCCCGACGGCAGCGTCGTGGAGCTGCACCTCTCCACTCCCCTCCCCGCCGGGCTGTGGGTGGTGGAGCTGCGCCAGCCCGCCCAGCCGGGCACGCTGCCCTTCCGCACCGACGTCACCGGGGAGTCCCTGGCTCTGCCCGGCGGCGGGCGGGCCGAGCTGCTGGCCCGCTACCCGGGCTCGGCGCGGCTGTGGGTGGCCGTGCTCCACCTGCCGGCGCAAGTGGGGGGCCCGAGCGGCCCTGGGA
>DATLHA010000055.1:0-24399 GCA_035540095.1 Acidimicrobiales bacterium
GATGGAGAAGCTGGCCCCCGAGCACCTGCGCGCCACCATGGTCGCCTACCGAGACCTGCTGCGGCGCCACCGCGAGCGGCTCAACCGGCTCAACGTCTACCCGGTCCCCGACGGCGACACCGGCACCAACATGGCGCTCACCCTCGAGTCGGTCGTCGCCGGCTTGGAGGACGCCGCAGATGGCGCCGCGGTGCAGAAGGCCGTCGTCCACGGGGCGCTCATGGGCGCCCGGGGCAACTCCGGGGTCATCCTGTCCCAGATCCTGCGGGGGCTGGCCGAGGGACTCGGTGGTGGGGAGGTGGGCGCCGGCGGTGTGGCCGACGCCCTACTCGGCGCCAGCCGGCTGGCCGACGCCGCCGTGATGCGTCCCGTCGAGGGCACCATCCTCACCGTGACCCGCGACGCGGCCTGCGCCGCGGACAAGGCCCGTGCCGCCGGCCTCGTCGAGATGCTGGACGCGGCGGCCGCCGCCGCGGCCGCGTCCCTCGAGCACACGCCCGACCTGCTGCCGGTACTGGCGGAGGCCGGCGTGGTCGACGCCGGCGGCGCCGGCTTCGTGCTCCTGATCGACGCCCTCCTTCACGTGGCCGACGGGCGGCCGCTGCCCGAACCGGTCGACGACGGCTGGCCGGCGGTGGCCGTCACCGCGGCTATGGACCCCGACGATGCGCCGCACGAGGCCGGCGAGGGCGGCCGCTACGAGGTCATGTACTTCCTGGAGGCACCCGACGAGGCCGTCGAGGGCTTCAAGCAGGCGTGGGACGCGGTCGGCGACTCCATCGTCGTGGTGGGCGGCGACGGGCTGTGGAACTGCCACATCCACACCGACGACATCGGCGCCGCGGTGGAGGCCGCCCTCGACGCCGGCGGCCGGCCCCGCAAGGTCCGGGTCACCGATCTCCACCAGCAGGTGGCCGACGAACGGAGGAAGCGCGAGCACGTGGCCACCGCGGTCGTGGCCGTCGGTGCCGGCGCCGGCATCGACGACATCCTGCGCTCGCTCGGCGTCCAGGAGGTGGTGGCCGGCGGCCAGTCGATGAACCCCTCGACGGCCCAGATCCTCGACGCCATCGAGGCGGCGACGGGCGACGGCGTCATCGTGCTGCCCAACAACAAGAACGTCGTCCCCGTGGCCGAGCAGGCGGCCAAGCTCGGGTCCCGCCCCGCCCGGGTCGTCCCCACGAGGAGCGTGGCCGAGGCCCTCGCGTCGCTGCTCGACTACGACCCTGCGGCCGACGTCGACAGCAACGTCACCGCCATGGTGGAGGCCGCCGCACGGGTGGCGTGGGGGGAGGTCACCCGCGCCGTGCGGGACGCGACGAGCACGCCGGCCGGCTCGGTGAAGGAGGGTGACTGGCTGGGTCTCGACCACGGCAAGATCGCCGTCGTCGCGCCCGACGTGGCCGGCGCCGCCTGCGGCCTCCTCGACCGCCTGGTCTCCGACACCCACGAGGTGATCACCCTGATCGCGGGCGAGGGGTCCGAGCCCGACGTCACCGAGAAGATCACCGGCTGGCTGGCCGAGCACCGACCGGACGCGGCGGTGGAGGTGCACGACGGCGGCCAGCCCCTCGCCGCCTACCTCTTCAGCGCCGAGTAGGCACGTGCCGGGAGGCCGCAGGCTCGGCCAGCTGGCGATCATCCCCGTCACCGAGCTCAAGGGGGTCGGGGAGAAGAAGGCCGAGGGCCTCGAGGCCATGGGCATCAGGACCGTCCTCGACCTGCTCACCCACTACCCCCGCCGGTACCTGGACCGCACCCGCCAGGAGTCGATCGCCGGCCTCAAGGAGCAGGAGGAGGCCATGGTGCTGGCCACGGTGAAGCGGGTCCAGTCCCGCCGCACCCGCCAGCGCCGGGCCATGGTCGACGTCGACGTCTTCGACGGCTCCAGCTACCTCCACGTCGTCTTCTTCAACCAGCCGTGGCGGGCCAAGCAGCTCTCGGTGGGCACCCAGGCCGTCTTCTTCGGGAAGATGGAGCGCTACAAGGGGCGGCCCCAGATGACCAACCCGGTGGTGGACCTGGTGGGGGACCGCACCGGCAAGATCGTGCCCATCTACCAGCAGTCGGAGAAGGCGGGGCTGGCCACCTGGGAGCTGGCTGCCTTCGTCGAGGAGGCCCTGGTCCGGGCCGGCCCCATGGCCGACCCCCTCCCCGAGGAGTGGCGCGACCGCCTCGACGTCGTCGGCCGCACGTGGGCCTTCCGTTCCATCCACGCTCCCGAGTCCATGGCCGCCGCCCAGGCCGCCCGCCGGCGGCTGGTGGTCGACGAACTGCTGCGGCTCCAGCTGGCCCTGGTCATGCGCAAGCGGGCGGTCGAGCGGGAGTCGAAGGGCATCCGCCACGTGGTCGACGGCGAGCTGGTGCAGCGGTTCCACGGCGGGCTGCCCTTTCCGTTGACGGGCGCCCAGCAGCGGGCCATCGCCGAGATCGCCGGCGACCTGGCCGGCGTCCACCCGATGCACCGCCTCCTGCAGGGCGACGTCGGGTCCGGCAAGACCCTGGTGGCGGTGACCGCCCTCCTCATCGCCGTACAGGGCGGCTACCAGGGGGCGTTCATGGCCCCGACCGAGGTTCTGGCCGAACAGCACGGGCTGTCGGTGCGCCACGTCCTCGGCGGCCTGACCGTCCCTGATCCGGGCACGCTCACGGGCGACCGCCCGCTGCGGGTGGAGCTCATCACCAACCGCACGCCGGCGGGGGAGCGGGCGAGGGTTCTCTCGGCGCTGGCCGACGGGTCGGTCGACCTGCTCATCGGCACCCACGCCCTGCTGGAGGAGAAGGTCGGTTTCCGGGCACTGGGCGTCATAGTGATCGACGAGCAGCACCGCTTCGGCGTGGAGCAGCGGGCCGCCCTGCGGGGCAAGGGCGACGACCCCGACGTCTTGGTCATGACCGCCACCCCCATTCCCCGCACGGCCGCCATGACCGTCTACGGCGACCTCGACGTCACCGTCTTGGACGAGATGCCCCCCGGGCGGTCGCCGGTGGTGACCAAATGGGCCCGGGGCGACTTGGAGGTGGCCGCGGCCTACGGGCGGGTGTCGGAGGAGGTGGCCGCCCGCCGCCAGGCCTACGTGGTGTGCCCGCTGGTCGAGGAGTCGGAGAAGGTGCAGGCCAAGGCGGCGACGGTGGAATTCGCCCGCCTTCGCGACGAGGTGTGGCCCGACCTGCGCCTGGCCCTGCTCCACGGCCAGATGCCGTCCAAGGAGAAGGAGGCGGTCATGGCCTCCTTCCGGGCCGGCGAGGTCGACGTGCTGGTGGCCACCACCGTGATCGAGGTGGGGGTCGACGTGCCCAACGCCACGGTGATGGTCATCGAGGACGCCGACCGCTTCGGGATGGCCCAGCTCCACCAGCTGCGGGGCCGGGTGGGACGGGGCGCCGAGCAGTCGTGGTGCTACCTCCTCGGCGCCGCCACCACGCCGGACTCCGAGAAGCGGCTGCAGGCGATCGAGGCCAGCACCGACGGCTTCGAGCTGGCCGAGATCGACCTCGAGATCCGAGGGGAGGGCACGGTGCTGGGCACCCGCCAGAAGGGCCAGAGCGACCTCAAGCTGGCCAGCCTCCGCCGTGACAAGGAGTGGGTCGCCCGAGCCCGCGAGGTCGCCTTCTCCATCGTCGATCGGGATCCCACGCTCGCCGGCCACGACGTGCTGCAGGAGGAGCTGCGCCTCCTGGTCGAGCCCGAGGAGGCGGAGTTCCTGTTCAAGAGCTGACGACTACCAGTTGCGGTGGTGGCGCCGGAGGCGCCAGTGACGGTGCCCGTGGTGGCCCATGCAGGGCCTCGTCGCCGCCAGATAGAGGGTGCCAGCCGAGACGACGATGGCCAGGGCGAGAAGGATCGGCATGTCGACTCAGCCTCCCTTTTGGCGCGTACGCGTCCCCCAGAATCCTATTGCACCGTTTCCGGCTGTGCGCCGGCGGGGAGGAGCACTCGATGAGCGCCAACGACAGCACCGACCAGGACACTGCCCTCGCCGGCACCGGCGGCGACTCCAAGAGCGCCGGCACGTCGGTCAGCGGTGTCGGCGGCGAGCTGGGGAGCACGGAAGATGCCGACGCCGGCCTTCGGCCGGTCGCCGAGCGGGCCGCCGAAGTCGCATGGGGCAGGGACGTGGCCGAGAGCGGCCAGCAGCCGCCGGCCACCCACGACGGGACCGGCCAGTCGGAGAAGCCGGCTTAGGCCCGCTGGCGGTTGCGCACCGCCAGGAACACGCCTCCTGCGAAGACCATGGCAAGCCCGGCGATGAGCAGGGCCGGGTTGCTGACCGCGCCGGCCGACTGGCTGTCTCGAGCCGGGCTCCGCACCGCCGCAGTCTCGCCGCCGTCCCGCGCCGGGGGCACGGTGGGCGCGGCCTGCCCCGCCACCGGGATGGTCCCCGTTTCGGCGCCGGGGAGCGGCGGGAGTGTGGGGATGGCGTCCGCCGCCACGCCGGCCGCAACCGTGGTCGCCGACGATGTGACCGTGGCGCCGCCACCGGCCGACGGGCTGGCGCCGGCGCCGCCGCCGTTGGTCGTGCCGATCGCGCCGCCGTCCACGCCGCCGTCCACGCCGCCCGCCAGGCCGCCACGGCCCGCCGTCGGCGGCTCGACCGCACTACGACCGGCGGGGGGTGCCGTGCCGGGAGGCGCCATCGTCGGCGGCTCTGTCGTGGTGGTGGATTCCTCGGGCGCCGGCGCCGGCGGAGCGGGCGCCTCGCCGGTGGTCACCTGAAACGAGGCGCTGGACGAGGACACCGCGCTGCCGTCGGTGACCATGGCCACCACCTGATGGGAGTTCGGCGGCGCGTCCGGCGGCACCTCCGCACTCACGGAGAAGTCCGGGCCCGACGCCGTGGCGATCACCGGCCCCGATGACCCGCCCCAGCGGATCTCCACGGGCAGGGCGGCGAAGCCGGTGCCGGTGACGACGAACTCGGTCCCGGGCGGCCCGCTCGCCGGCGAGAGCGCGACCTGGGTCTGCGCCGCCGCCGGCCCCACGCCGGCCACCCCGATCGTCACCACCACGGCGAGGACGAGACCGGCCGCCGCCCTACGCCACACCGCCGGTTCCCCGATTCGTCAGGTGGCCTGCACGGCGCAGTCGGCACCGGCCAGCAGCTGGTCGTAGCGGGCGTTGCCCGTGGCCCGGGCCTGGTCGAGAGCGGCCAGGTATGCGGGGCCGTACTGTGCCCCCAGGGCCGCTCGGGCGTCCATCTCGGCATTGAACGCCGCCCTCTGCTGCTGGAGGGTGGCGCACGCCGCCGGTGCCGTGGTCGTCGTGGTCGTCGGGATGGTTGTGCTCGTCGTGCTGGTCGAGGTGGTGCTGGTGCTGGTCGTCGTGCTGGTGCTGGTGCTCGTGCTCGTCGAGGTGCTCGTGCTGGTGCCGGCGCCGGTCACGACGATCTGGTACGTCCGCGTGGCGGTGGCGATGGAGTTCGGGTTGCCTGGCGTGCACGCGAAGTCACCGGTGGCTCCGACCGGGCAGTCCGGCGGGGAGAGCGCGGTGGAGGCAGCGACGGTGAACTCGTAGGTGCCGGGGGTGGTGGGAGTGCCGGTCAACTGGCCCTGCGGGGTCAACGTCACGCCGGGCGGCAGGCTGCCCCCGACGACCCTGTAGGTCGGAGCCGGTGTCAGGGTGGTGGCCATGACCAGCTGGAAGTTGTAGGGGGAGCCGACGGTGCCCCCAGGCGGCTGGGTCGGGCTCAGCGAGGGTTGCACCCTGCCCGCGGCATTGTTCCCCCAGCACACCGCCGGCGGGCCGCTGACGGGCATGGCGCAGCTGTGGAACGTGCCGGCGCTCACGTGGGTGTACTGACCGGCGGGGGGGCTGCTCTGCCCTTCGGTGTTTCGGCCCCAGCAGGTGATCGTGCGGTCGGGGCGGAGCCCGCAGACGTGGGCGAAGCCCACGCTGATCTGGGTGAAGGCGCCGCCGGGCACGTTGAGCTGGCCGCCGTTGTTCCGGCCCCAGCAGACCACCGTCGAGTCAGTGCTGCGGATGGCGCAGACGGTGAAGTTGCCCGAGTTCACCGCGCTGTACGTCCCCTCCGGCACGTTGAGCTGGCCGTCGGCGTTGGCTCCCCAACACAGGATGGTGCCGTTCGGGCGCAAGCCGCATGCGTGCCGGATGCCCACGGTGAGCTGGGTGAACACTTCGGTGGTCGGGGTGCTGAACACCTGCCCGGCATCGTCGGCTCCCCAACACACCGGTGTGCCGTCGAGGCGCAATGCGCACACAAAGTTGAACCCCGGCGCCACGTGGGAGAACATCCCCACCGGCACATTGGTCACCTTGCCGTTGTTGTTGTTGCCCCAGCAGACGATGGTCCGCTCGAAGGTGATGCCGCAGGCCGTGTTATAGCCAGCGTTGACCTCGATGAAGCGCACGCCGGCGGGAGCAGTCGCTTGGCCGGGGCCCTCGCTCACATTGTCACCCCAGCACGTGGCGGTGAGGTCGGGTTGCACGCCGCAGGTCATGTAGCCGCCCGCGCTGATCGAGGGGAGCGGCGGAGGAGTGGAAGAACCGAATCCGGCCGCCTGGCCACCGGTGAAAACGACCGTTCCTGCGACACACATCAGTCCGGCAAGAACGGCGATTGCTGACCGGGGCCGCGATCCCAGGATCCTCATTTTGAGTGGTCTAGTCGAGAGCTCGACCCGGGAGCAAGGGTTTTGGCGGTGGCTCCGGACCGTCAATAACTGCTCTCGACATCTACCCATTTGACAGTGTCCGGGCGTTCGTCGGCGGGATCGGCCGACGCACGGAGGCGATTCCGCCGCACGAACCACACACTGCCGGCCATGACCATGCCTATGCCGACCAGCAGTTGAAGCGCCGACGACGAGTCGCGTGACGGTTGGCCCGTGGACGAGGGATCCGTCCCTTGGGCGTCGCCAGGAGTGGCTCCGTGGCCTGGCGATCCGCCGCTCGTTCCGGCCGAGGGCTGGGTGGGCGGCGCATCCGCGGTCTCCTCCATGCCGGGATCCACCCGCAGGCCCCCGGTGGTGGTGATGGGCTGGGATCCGCCGGCCTGCGCATGCCGCGCCTCGGCCCCCGCCGGCGCCGGCCCGGCGCCGAGGACGAACACCACCGCCAGCATGGTCAGGGCGACCGCGGCCGCCCCCGGCCTACGCCACATCGGCGAACCGGAGGAGGTCGACCATGGTGAACGTGCCGGCCTCGACCGAGGGCAGGTCCGGCTTCCACGCCGGCGCCTGGCGCAGGAACGACGAGGGGTCGCCTTTGAGCAGCCCGACGAGGACCTCGGCGACGATCCGGCCACCCGTCGGGCCGAGCCGGCGCCCCTCGTGGAGCGCCTCCGCCTCCCGTAGGACGTAGAACCACAGTGGCGTCTCGCCGGTGAGGCCGAGCTCACCGTTGGGCACCTCGCTGTCCATGGCGGCGGCGACGGCCTGGCCCGACGGCAGCTGGAGCGAGCGGCCACGCAGCATGTTGAGCAGCCCCAGCGACCGGCGGGCGTTGTCGATCGCCGGCGGGAGCTTGCGCATGGGCTCGGCCAGCTTGGTGTCGATGCGCCGGGCGAGCTGGGGCGTGGTGGCGTCGTCGAGGTCGAAGAGGTGCTTCCACTGCACCGACCAGCCCTTGGGAAGGGTGCGGAAGCCGCCGAGGTGCTGCAGGGGGTTGGCCACCCGGATGTCGGTGAGGATCGGCAGGACCTCCAGCGTGTCGTTGATGCGGTACTCGCCCCGCACCATGCTGTGGCCGAAGCGGTAGGCGGCGGCGGAGAACTCCACCGGCACGAACGGCCTGTTGCGCCAGGTGAAGAACGACAGGTCGGCCCTGGCCTTGCCCGTCCGCTTGCCGGTGACGAGCACCTCGCCCAGCATCTCGGCGCCGACCAGGCGCACAAGGAAGTCGTGGACGACGACCCACTGGTAGTGCCAGGTGACCGTGCGCCGGGCCTCCTCGAACAGCGACGACGGTTCCACGCGGAAGCGCAGGTGGTCCACGACGGCGTTGTGGAACCGGATGAAGGCCAGGTGGAGCTGGCTGACGATGAAGTGGACGTCGTTGCGTGGGTCGCCGATGAGGGCCCGTCCCTGGTGGTTGCGGGGCAGGTCGACCGGCTCGTGCTCCACGGTGTCGGTGTTGCGGCCCACCAGCAGCGACGCCGGGTCGTCCTGGTCGTAGAGGTAGGGGCTGTCGGCCTGACCCCGGCCGTAGAGGGAGTCGAGGTCGAAGCGGGGCGTGCGGAAGGTGTTCAGGGCATCGGGGTCGTTCACCCGGTCGAGGCTGGACACCGGGTCGAAGGTGATGTCGTGGTCGACGAACTGACCCAGGTAGGTGTACCCGGAGGGAAGGTCGGGGTTGTCGCCCGCCGCCCCCGCCGGCGCGTCGGCCATGGAGTCGGCCAGGGCCTTGAGGGCGGAGTCGGAGGGGGCGAAGGCCGGCAGCTCCCGGAACATGCGCCCGTACCGCCCGTCGAAGGAGGCCGAGCGCGGCAGGTTGTCGAGCCCCCGGGGGCGGCTCCCGCCGTGGTGGTCGAGCGACACGGGCTGCGGTGGTCGGTCCGTCGTAAGCGCAGTATTGCAGCCTCGCGTTACCCTCGCCCGGACAACGACCACGACGGAAGGTGGGTCCACGTGGACTACGGCAAGTTGAGCCCGGCGCTGGCGGCCGCCTTGGCGGACTTCGAGACCGGCGGGCGCCCTGCGCTCGCCTTGCACGCCCGTACTCTGGGGCTGGTCTCCACCGAGGTGGTGTCGAAGCCGCCGCGGATCGTGGTGTTCGTCCACTGCGACGAGGAGGCGGAGCCCGCCGACCTGGCCGTGTCCGGCGTGGAGATCAACCAGGCCGCCGGCGGCGTGCGCACCGGCATCGTCGACCTCGACGCCCTCGATGCCCTGAGCGAGAACCCGGCGGTGACCCGCATCGTCCCCGCCCGCCGCCTGCGCCTGCTGATGGACGTGGCCAAGACCAAGGTCGGCGTGCCCGCCTTCCGCAAGAAGACCAAGCTGTCGGGCAAGGGCGTGGTCATCGGCGTCGTCGACACTGGCATCGAGACCGATCACCCTGCCTTCGCCGGCCGCATCCTGCGCGTCTGGGACCAGACGCTGAACGGCCCCGGGGTGGCCGAAGGCGGGTACGGCGCCGAGTTGCAGCCCCCGATGGTCGACATCTCCCACGACACGGTCGGCCACGGGACCCACGTCGCCGGCATCGCCGCCGCCGAGGACCCGGTCTACGAGGGAGTGGCGCCGGAGGCCGAGCTGGTGATCGTGAAGTCGGATCTCATGACCGCCCACATCGCCGACGCCGTGCGCTACATCTTCCGGGTGGCGGCCACGTTGGGGCGGCCGGCGGTGGTCAACCTCAGCCTGGGCGGCCACGGTGACGCCCACGACGGCACGGACTCGCTCTCCATGGTCATCGACAGCCTCACCGGGCCCGGCCGGATCGTGTGCTGCGCGGCGGGCAACGAGGGCAACGACAACATCCACGCCCAGGGCAAGGTGCGCAAGGGCGGGGTGCGGAACTTCGCCGCCTCCATCCCCCGGCCGGCGGCGGAGCAGCGACCGTGGGTGGCGGCGTTCAACGGCTGGTACAAGGGGCGCGACCGCATGACGGTGTCGGTCATGGCGCCCAACCACGAGTCGACGCCGGCCCAACCCGTCATCACCGGCAACGAGAACCCGGCGAAGATCTACCAGCTGGAGCTGGGAGCGGTCCGGGTGACCACCCCCGGGCCCGACCCAGCCAACGGCGACATCAACTTCTTCGTCGAGATCCAGCCTGCGCCGGCGCCTACCGCGCCCCCGGGCACGCCGCCGAGCGCCCCGGGCACGTGGCGGATCAAGATGAAGGGGGTCAAGGTCTCCGGCGACGGGCTGGTCGACCTGTGGTCGATCGACGAGCGGGTCGGCCAGTTCACCGGCATCGCCGTCGAGGACAACATGAAGGTGGGCTCGCCGGGCTGCTGCACGTCGGCGATCACGGTGGCGTCCTTCACCACCAAGGACAAGTGGGAGGACTTCTTCGGCAACCCCCACCAGTCGGCCCTCGAGCTCAACACCATCTCCGACTTCAGCAGCGAGGGGCCGCGCCGGGACGGCGCCAGAAAGCCCGACGTCGCCGCCCCGGGGGCCATGATCGGCGCCTCGCTGTCGGGTGACTCCGGGGTGGGCCCCGCCGTGCTCCTCGACCAGCTGAACCGGATCAACGCCGGCACCTCCATGGCCTGCCCCTTCGTCGCCGGCATGGTCGCCCTGCTCCTGGAGCGTGATCCCACGCTCGACCCCGAGGCGGTCAAGGCGCTGCTGCAGGCCAGGTCCGCCATCCCCCGACGGCCGGCGGGCACCTGGGACGAGAAGTGGGGCTACGGGTTGATCTCGGCCAAGGGCTTGTAGCCTGGGCCGAGTGGACTGGAGAAAGGTCGACGCACCGCTGGCCTCGGCGCTGGCCGGCGCCGCCGCCGATGAGCCGTTGTCAGTGTTCGTGAAGATCGACCGGTCGCGAGGCGAGGTCGACGAGGAGGCGCTCGACCGGCTCGGCCTCGGGCCCGACGCCGCCGGCACCAGCACGGCCACCCTGTCGCCGGCGCAGGTCGACGCCCTCACCGACGAGGACTGGGTCCTCCACGTGCGCCTGTCGGGCCAGCTCCGCCTGCTGCGCCAGCCCGACCAGCTGCTGGCGCCGGCGCCCCAGCGCCTAGCGCCGGCGGGCGACCAGGAGGCCGGCGCCGGCGACCAGCGCCGCCGTCCCGAGCAGGTAAAGCGGAAGCCGGGTCCCTCCTGAGGAGACCGGCTCCTCGACGGAGGCGTCGAGCTCGGGGAAGTCGATCTTCGTGATCGCGGCGTCACAACCGCTTTCGCCGTTCCGGACCGTGTCGGCGCATCCGACTGCGAACGCCGTCGTCGGTGAGGCGAAGTCGATGGAGGTGAAGTAGCCAACGTCGGGCTGAGGGAACTCTGTCCAGCTCTCGCCGCCGTTGTTGGTGGCCAGAAGGACGGCGCGCAGGTCACCCTGGAAGTTGATGCCGCCGACCGCGACGCCGCGGCGCCTGTCGGCGAAGGCCACATCGTGCAGGTTCTCGGTGGTTCCGCTGCGGCGGATCCTCCACGTCTTGCCCTCGTCGAATGTCACGAAGACCCGCCCCGCGTCGCCGACGGCGACGGCGTGCATAGGAACGGTGACGGCGACGCCCTGCATGTTCAGGGCAGAGGCGTCGTCGTCCGTGGCGGCGAGGTTGTGCTGCCAGGCGGCGCCGGCGTCGTTGGTGCCCAAGGTGGTGTACCGGATGGCGTCGGGCCGGCCGGTGTTGCGACCGACGATCTGGCCGTGGAACGGGTCGACGAAGGCCACGTCGTGAAGGATGCCGTAGCGAGGATCGCCTCGGTACTCCCACGTTCTCCCGCCGTCCGCTGTGGCCAGGATGAGTCCAAGATGACCGACGACGTATCCGTGATCGCGATCGGTGAACGACACGCCGTTGAACGACCATGCCGCGGGCGGGCGGGCCTCCGGCCACGTGACCGGTACGGTGCTCGGCGCCGGCGTCGCCCGCGCCGTCCAGGTCGTCCCCCCGTCGTCGGTCACCACGACGCTGCCGCTGCCCGACACGGCCACACCATGTGCCGGATCCACGAAGGACACTGCCGTAAGAGCCAGTACGCCGGGATCGTCGACACCGATCCGGTCGGGGCCTGGATCCCGGGTTGGCAGTGGGTTTTGTTGCCTGGCCCACGTTGCGCCCCCATCGGTCGTCTTGAAGATGGTGTGGTACGACCCGACGGCGTAGCCGACATCAGGATCAGGAAATGAGACGCCCCACAAGGTCCAGGGAACGTCGAGCGTCAGAGGCGTCACGGTCAGCTTCGGGGGAGGGATGCGCTGGGCCAGCCCCGGGGCCGGTGCGGCGGCGGACAGGGCCAGGCCGAACACCAGCCCGGCGGCGAGCCGCCGGCTCACTCCGAGGCGCCGTCGTGCGCTGAGGAGTTGTTGGTGCCCGCCGGCGTGCGGCTGTGCGAGTTCCGGGATGGGGGGCGCCGGACGGTGTCCAGGTAATCCCGCAGCCGGTCGCCTTGGATGGTCTCCGCCGCCGCCAGCGCGGAGGCCAGGTTCTCCAAGATCTCTCGGTTGGCGACGAGGATGGCCCTTGCCCGGGATTCCTGCTCGTCGAGGATGCGGCGGACCTCGGCGTCGAGGTGCTCCAGGGTCGGTTGCGACACGTCCTTGGTGAGGAGGTAGTCGCGACCGAGGAACACCTCCCGCTCCTCCCGGAGGATGCGCACCCGGCCGAGGCGGTCGCTCATCCCGAAGCGGCCGGCCATGTCTCGTGCCGCGTTGGTCGCCCGCTCCAGGTCGGACTCCGAGCCCGTGGAGATCTGGCCCAGGACCAGCTCCTCGGCGGCCACGCCGGCCATGGCGATGGCGATGCGCGACTCCAGGTCGTCGCGGGTGGGGAGCATGGAGTCCTCGCTGGCCAGGGCGACGTGGCCGACGCCTCGGCCCCGGGCGATGATCGACAGCTTGTCCAGGGCCATGGCCTGCCCGGCGGCGGCGGCGACGATGGCGTGGCCGCCCTCGTGCACGGCGATGCGGCGCTTGTCGGCGTCGGGGATGATGACGGCCTTGCGGCGAGGGCCGCCGACCACCCGCTCCACCGCCTCCTCCAGGTGGGCGGACGATATGGCCTGCGACCGCTCGCGCACCGCCAGAAGAGCGGCCTCGTTGAGGACGCTGGCCAGGTCGGCCCCGGTGAAGCCGGGGGTCTGGCGGGCGATGATCGGGAGCTGGCGCTCGGCGTCGGCCAGTCGCCGGCCTTTGGCGTGGAGGTACAGGATGTCGAGCCGGCCGGCCCGGTCGGGCTTCTCGATGGTGATGTGGCGGTCGAAGCGGCCGGGCCGCAGCAGCGCAGGGTCGAGGATGTCGACCCGGTTGGTGGCGGCCAGCACGGCCACGCCCTCGGTGGGGGAGAAGCCGTCCATCTGCACGAGCAGCTCGTTCAGGGTCTGCTCCCGCTCGTCGTGGCCGCCGCCGATGCCGGCGCCCCGCTGGCGCCCCACGGCGTCGAGCTCGTCGATGAAGACGATCGAGGGCGCCGACGCTCGGGCCTGGCGGAACAGGTCACGCACCCGGGCGGCGCCCACGCCCACGAGGGACTCGACGAACTCGGAGCCGGAGATGGAGAAGAAGTTGGCATTGGCCTCGCCGGCAACGGCGCGGGCCAGCAGGGTCTTGCCGCATCCCGGCGGGCCGATCAGCAGCACGCCCTTGGGCGGCAGGGCGCCCATGCGCTTGAACGCCGCCGGCTCGGCCAGGTAGTCGCGCACCTCGGCCAGCTCGGTGACCGCCTCGTCGGAGCCGGCGACGTCGAGGAACGTCGTGCGCCCCCGCCCGCCTTCGCCGAGCATCTTGTCGCCCACCGAGCCGAAGTCGAGGAACTCCTCGGTGCCGCCGGCGTTGCTCCGAACCAGGTAGAAGAGCAGGGCGAACAGGTTGGCCAGGATGACCAACGGCATCAGGAACTGGGCGAGGAACCGGACGAGGCCCTTGGTGGACTGGGGGTCGATCTCGACCAGGGCGTCAGAGTCGAGCAGTGCCTTGAGCAGGTCGTTGGTGGCGGCGTCGCTGCGGGGATACGACACCCAGTAGCGCACCAGCGGTTCGTCGGGTACCAGGAGAATCTTCCCGGTGATTCGGGAATCCTGGTCGAGGAACTTGGCCGTCTCGACGTCGCCGTTGGGGATGCGCTCCTGGAAGGCGTCGAGGGTGATCTCCCGCCCGGGCGCCGCCGGCTGTACATATGCCAGTGCGGCGGCATAGAGCAGCCCCAGCACGACGAGCGAGGTGCCGAGGACGACGAGCGCCGGCTTGACCCGGCGGCGAGGCTTGGTCTTGGTGGTCTTCGCCATCTAGTACGCCCCCTTGGGCCTCGGCCTCGGCTTCGAGGACGCCCCGGGGGCGACGAACATCACACAGAGGAAGATGGCGACGACGGCGCCGGCACCGGCCATCGCCAGACCGGCGATCGACTGCTCGTCGTCGTTGCGGACCATGGCGTAGCGGGTGGCGCCCCGCGACGGGGCGGCCGAGTCGCCATGCGCGAGGCCGACATTGGACACGGGCTGCGGCGCGGCCGGCGGGGGAGCCGAGGCCGGCGCCGGCGGTGCTGCGGCCGGCGCGGGCGGTACCGCAGGGGCGGTGTCGGCGCTCACGCCGGCGGTAGATGTGCCGGGGTCCGCTAGGGCGCCGGCGCCGGCGTCCGGAGCCGGCGTCGGAGAAGGAGAGGGAGTCGGGGAGGGCGTGAACTGGGCGGTGGGTGACGGCGTGGGAACGGCGTCGACCGTCGGCCGCGCCGCCTGCTCGGGCGTCGTCAGTACGTTGCCCGGATCGATGATCCGCAACTCGGTCTGCGCTTGCGGCTGCACGTTCGTTTGGCTTCCGGGGACGATCTCCGTGCGTGCGCCGGTATTGGCCGACTGTTGGCCGGCGGCGCCTGTCTCTGTCTGCGTGCCGCCGTTGGTCGCCCCCGCTTGGTCGGGGGCGGTCTTGTCCGCATCCCCCGTCCTGCTCCCTCCGGTCGGTGCAGTTGTGTTCGTCACCGCCGGGGGATTTGTCACGACGGTATTCAGCCTGAATGCGGGCGGCGTCTGAAGTGCGAAGACGGCGCACTGCTCGCTGTCGGCGATAAAGACCTGCCCGGCCATGTTGGCAGCCAGCGATAAGCCCAGCGGCTCCAGCTTGGCGGTCCGCGCGTCGGAGGTGGTGGTGCTGACGAACGTGGAGCCCCCTCCGGCCACTGTCGTGATAGTAGGCGGCTGCGTCTGGAGGTCTGCCCGAACGACACGACCGTTATCCGCTATGTACAAGTACCTGGCTCCCACGGTCTTCCCATCGGTCTCGTGGCCCAGGGCCACCGCCCTGGGATTGGTGACCGCGGACGTCCCGTCCGCATGGGTGACCGTCCTGCCGGCGACGAGTTGCTTCGAGCTCCCGGCGAGACGGTAGACGCCCTCAGCTCCCGCAACGTAGATCTCAGTGCCCATCACGTCCACGGCAATGCCGGTCGGCCCGGAGACCGGTTGGAGGGCCATTCCTCCGCTGCCGACCATGTAAACGTCCCCGGTGTGCTCCGTGACGTAAAGGTTCCCTTTGCCGTCCGCCCCGACTGCGGTGGGTTCTCGCCCTGTCTGTGCGACTGTCGTGACTTCGTGAGTTGTGAGATCGACGTGGCGCACGCGACCGGGAGCCCCGTCGCCCCTGTACGCCTGCACGACCCAGAGAGAGCCACCCAAGGGATGGACCGCCATCCCGGTTGTGTAGTACCTCCCTGCCGAGGCAGTGTCGTCTCCGACCGTGAGGCTTTCGGCGATGATCTTCGTGCCCTGGAAGATCTGCCCGGCCGAAAGGACGTACGGGTCGGCCGAGGAGAGATCCGAGGCGATCGCCTGTATGCCCTGGCTCTTGCTGAAGCCGGGAGTGATGTAGGTCCTTTTCAACCGTTCTGCCTCAGGCTTTCGGAGGTCTTCCAATATCTCAGCGTCGGTGGGACAGCCGGCGGAATTGCCCCCGATCCTTGTCAGCTGCCCGTCTGCGGCGCCGGCAGAGGTGGTCCAACAGACAGCGCTCAGGACCAGAGCCGTCGCTCCGATGGTGAGCACGGTCCTTCGACGTCGGGTGGACCTCACGCCGCTTCCAATGCGTTGCGCCGGCCCCTGACCACCGTCACGCCGGCGGCGATCAGCACCACCACGCCGGCGGCGGCGCCGAAGAGCATCCAGTCCGGGCCGGCGTCGTCTTTGCCGGGCAGGAGGACCTCGGTGGCGAAGACGTCCTGCTGGGTGCTGCCGAAGGTGGCGTTGCGGGTGTCGGGCCAGGCGGCGAGGGCGGCGGTGGGGCGGGAGAGGATGGCGAGACGGGAGCCGAACTCGACCAGGCCCTGGGCCGAGGGTACGTAGTAGGCCTGTCCGATGCGGGAGTCGGAGCTCTTGGCTGTCAGGCGGAGGTTGGGGGCGAAGGTGCGGCCGTTGTCGGTGGAGTAGGTCAGGTAGGCGTCGTTGCTGAGGTTGCGGGGGTCGTTGCGCCGGTCGAGGAAGACGGCGTCGACCCGGCCGTTGCCGGCGACGGAGAGCCGGAGCAGGTACTGGTCGGAGCCGGAGCCGACCGCGTCATCGTTCAACCGGACCGGCGCCTCCCACGAGCGGCCGCCGTCGGGCGAGCGGGCCACGAAGACGTCGGGGTCGCCGTTGCGGGAGTCCCACCAGCCGGCGAAGAGGCGCCCGTCGCTGTCGGCGGCCAGCGCCGGCGGCGGCATGGTGAAGATGAGCATCACCCGACCCGGAGGGACCAGGCGGTCATCGACGACCACGCCAGGGCTCCACCGCTCGCCGCCGTCGGTCGAAGAGGTCACCACAACCGACCATTCTCCCTGCCAGACGGCCCCTTCGAGGCCCTGGTAGTCGACGGCGTCGTCACGCAGGTCGAAATAGGCCACGTGCACGGCACGGTCCGGGCCGAGAGCGACGCTGGGGGCGACGGCTCGGGGCCGCGCCGGGTCGCTGATCTGGACGGGCTCGGTGAACGTGCGGCCGCCGTCGTCGGAGTGGGCCGTCACGATGGGATTGGCGCCCGCCGGCAGGCCGCCGAGGCCCGGGCGGGAGGACGTCCTCAACCAGACCAGGTGGATACGGCCGGCATCGCCCCTGGTGCGGTCGATGACCATGCGGACCATGTAGTTCTCCGGCCCCAGGACCATCTGGGGCGGGGAGAACGTGCGGCCACGGTCGGTGGAGCTGGTGAGGAACGCTCCCATCGGGCTGTTGCCCAGGCCCTGGAGGCCCAGGAACAGGTAGTACAGCCGGCCCGTGCGGTCGAAGGCCACCTCGGGGGCGTAGCATTTCTCGGCGCCCTCGGGCAGTGCCGGGACCGGGTTGGCGGGCTGCCAGCCCCGCCCGCCGTCGCCGGATACCTGGAGCCCGCAGGAGAACTCGGGGGCATCGGAGCGGTGGGCCAGGGCCACGAAGCGGGGCTGGGTGGGATCGGCGGCGAGCGCCGGCGAGTTGTTCGCTTCCCCACGGCGCAGGTCGGTGGCGGTCACGGGTACCTCGGGAATGACAGACGGTCGGTCAGCGGCGGCGACACCGGGAAGGGGAAGGAACGCCCCTCCCAGCAGGCAGAGCCCAGCGGCGGCCACGAGCGCCGGACGGGTCACACCGGCCCGGCGATGCACCACACCCAGGCGGGAGGCCCGCCTGGGTGTGGCCGAGCGAAAAGCGTCGATCCGGCCGGAGCTAGATGACAGTGAACGTGGCGCCGCCGGTACCCGTCGAGTTGTTGGGCGTGGCGTCCTTGAAGCACAGCTGGTACGTGCCGGGCGCGGTGGTGGCGCTGACGGTGCCCCGCACGGTGCCGATGAGGCCGTTCGCCCCGGCGAAGACGTGCGTCGGGTTCAGGACGTCGAAGGTCACCATGCAGGCGTGGGTGTCGTGGCCGGTGTTGCCGGCGCCGCCCAGCACCAGGTGGTAGGGCACGCCCTGGATGGCTCCCGTGGCGTAGGCACGGATGGTGGTGCCCACGGGGCCGCTCTTGGACTTGGTCCCGTCGGAGTACCAGGTGCTGCCGGCCACGACCGTGCAGGCCCAGGCCAGCGACGCAACCGCGATGACGCCGGCGAGAGCGGAGAAGACGATTGCCGCCGCCCCACGCGCGCCAAGGCGCCTTCTTCTGCTTCGTGATTCCACGTTTCCTCCCTAAGGGTCGGCCGTCTCGGGACGGCCAACACCGTCAAACCCGGCCACCAGCCACTTTGTCTTACGTTCACCGATCATCGAGCACCTTGTGACGGATGGTCAATGAGTGTGTAGTGCATATAGATGCGAACCGTTACTAGGCGACGCGGAACTCCGAGCTCATGCCCTTGAGCGAGTGGGGCACGCCGTCGGGGCCCCGCACGAAGCAGATGAAGGCGTAGCGGCCGGGCCCGAGGTCCACGGCGAAGGTGTCACGGCTGCCCGGGGGACGCTCCGGCACCTGGGCGTAGGTGGGGGCCCCCCGGCGGTTCGGTGACCGCAGCTGCTCGTCGATCGGTGGCACGTCCGCCTCCAGCTCCACCAGCACCAACGAGTGGGGCTCGGCGCCGGCGTTGACCACCCGGAACACGGTCCGCCCGGGCGGGATCTCGACCTGGTGCTCGAAGCGGTACTCCGTCATGACCACGTCGACCGACGTGGGACTCGGAGGTAGGGCGGCGCCGTCCGCGCCTCCCGCACAGGCGGAGGGAAGCGCGGCAGCCAGAAGGAAGGCCGGAGCTCTCCAGCCCGTCAGGACCGGCCTACGGCGCCGGGCAGCCCGCCAGGAGGGCGTCGAGCTGGGCGTTGCCCTGGGCCCGGATGGCCTCGAGCTGGGCCAGGGTGGCGGCCTGCTGCTGCGGCGAGAGGCCGGACTGGATGATCGAGACTCTGGCGGCATCGATCTGAGCGTTGAGCTGGGCCCGGGCGGCACGGATCTGGGCGCACTGTGTCGGCCCCACCGTGGTGACGGGACCACCGCCGATCGTGGTGGTCGTCGGCGCCACCGTGGAGCTGGTGGTCGTCGGGGCGATCGTCGAGCTCGTGGTCGTCGGCAGAAGCGTCGTGCTGGTGGTGGTCGTCGGCAGAAGCGTCGTGCTGGTGGTGGTCGTGACGGCCCCGCCGGCGAAGGAAATGGTGTGCAGGGCTTGGAACTGGCCGCTGGTCGACGTGGCTTGGACGTAGCACTGCACGCCGGGCGCATTGCAGTCGATGGTCTCGCCCGTGCCGGCGGCGACGAAGGTACGGGTCACGGTCGCCGTCGTGGTGAAGGCGCCGGCGGCGTTGGACGTGAACGTGCCCAGGGTGTTCGAGAGGGCGGTGGTCCCGTTCGGCAGCTCGGCAGCCTGGACGATCAGCCCGCTCTGGTTCGAGCCGAAGCCGGCGCCCGTCACCGTGACGGTCTGGGTGTCGGGCAGGTTCTGCCCGTTGTTGGGGCTGACGTCGATGGTGACACCCGGCTGCTCGCCCTGAGGGTCTGCGAGGGCCACGCCCACACCACTCACGGTCAAGGCGATGAACAGGGCGAGCGCTGCTCTTTGGCGGCGTACGAGACGGTTCATGGGGCGGTCCTGACTCCTGAGGGGTACGTGGTGGTGGGCATCAGAGTTCTATGAAGGCGCGTGACCGGACGTCACGGTATTCCCGGCGGCTCGGCGAAGCAATCATGCGCCGGCGTTGCACCCCCGAGCGGCCAGTTCCTGGTCGATCCGGGTGTTGACGACGGTCCGGTAGGCCTCGATCTGTGGGGCTATCGACGGGTTCGCCGCCCTGGCCGCGTCGAGCTGGGCGTTGACGACCGCCCGGTGGAACCGGAGCTGGCCGCAGACCGAGACGGTCGGTACCGACGTCGTCGTCGTCACCGGCGCCACGGTGGTGCTGGTCGAGGTGCTCGTGCTCGTGGTCGGGCTCGTGGTCGTCGGGGTGGAGGTGGACGTCGAGGTCGACGAGCTGGTGGTGGTGGGAGCCACCGTGGTGGAGGTCGACGTCGACGTGGACGTGGATGTCGAGGTGGACGTGGATGTCGAGGACGTGGACGTCGAGGTGGAGGTGGACGTCGAGGTCGTCGTCGCCTCACTCCGGAAGCTGATGTGGTGGGCCGCGGAGCGGGTTTCCGTCCCTGTGGTGACGGTGGCGAAGATGACGCACGGCGTCACCACGCAATTGACCACCGTGCCGTTGGTGGCGGTGAAGGTGGACATCACCGTGAAGTCGACGGGGATGGTGGCGGGGTCGTTGGGGCTGTCCGGTGCCCCGATGGGGTTGAACTCGCCGTTGCTGCCGGTGGTGAACGAGCCGCGAGGCGCCTCGCACAGGCTCAGATCGGCCGTGCACTGCTGGAGGGTGCCGCCGACGGCGTTGGCCCCGAAGCGCCGACCCGTGACCTGGACGACCTGCCCCGACACCAGGTCGTCGCTCGGCGTCACCAGCAGCTGGGGGTCGGTGAAACGCGGGTCGGGGAACGGCGGCAGGACGGGCTCGTAATCGTGTGCGAACGCTGCTCCCACGAGGCCGACGAGCATGGCGATGACAACGGCAAGGAAAGCCGGCTGACGTGCGCTCCGCCTGGTCAATTTCGTGTCCTCCCGTGGTCCGGCGCTCCGCAGGCTAGGCGGCAACCGGCGACTGTTGCAACGATCATGGCGTCGGCACCCTCCGGCCGGTGCCGGCGCTGGTCTGCTGGCTCAGAAGGAACCCACCGTAGGCCAAGGCTGCGGCCAGGCAGATCCCCGCCCACGCGCCCATACCCAGAAAGTCGTTGTTGGCCAGCAACTTGGCCACCACCAGGCCCAGGACGACCGCTCCGCCGACCAGGTGCAGCTGTTCGGCCCGGGGGACCGACGAGGAGAACTTGGCCGCCACGATGTGCACGACCATGAGGGCGGCGAGCACCGCAGACGCGATGCCGAAGAAGGCCTGTGGGTTCTGTATTCCCCGGCGGTCCATGCGGAACGACGGAAGGGCGATGCCGAACTGCTCGAGATCGACGTCGATGGCGAAGCGGTGCCAGGGCGCGAACACGAGGTCGACCACGAGCAGGGTCCCGGCGAAGACGATGATCATCTCGCCGCGGGTCCACGCCCGCCCGCCCGGTGCCGGACCGTCAGTCGCCATGGTTCAGATGGTGCAGGTCTGGCTCCCCGTCCTCATGCCGTCGTCGGGCCCGTCCTTCCCCGCGCGCGGTCGAATGATGCTCGTCGGCGAACGGGCGGAATGCAATAGTGGCGAATCACATCTAGGTGCCGGATGGAAGTATCCGGTCCGGGCTACCGTGGAGCCATGAGGGTGGTCGCAGGCGTGGCCGGTGGGCGACGGCTGCAGGCGCCGGCCGGGCGCCAGGTCCGGCCCACCAGCGAACGGGTCCGCGAGGCCCTGTTCAACGCCCTCGGGAGCATGGACGCCATCGCCGGCGCCACTGTGCTGGACCTCTTCGCCGGCACGGGCGCCCTGGGAATCGAAGCGCTGTCCCGTGGCGCCACGGCAGCCACCTTCGTCGACGCCGACGCCCGGGCGGTGGCCGCCATCAAGGCGAACCTGCAGGTCACCGGCATGGCGGAGCGGGGTCGGGTCGTCCAGGCCGATGCCATCCGCTACCTGACGGAGCGGGCGCCGGCAACCTTCGACGTCGCCTTCGCCGACCCCCCGTATGCCTTCGACGGCTGGCCCCGCCTGCTCGCGGTGCTCCCCGCCCGCTTGGTCGCCATCGAGGCCGCCGCCCACATCGATCTCCCGCCGGACTGGCGCCCGCTCCGTTCGAAGCGCTACGGCGATACGGTGGTGACGCTCGCCCGGTCCGAGGCCGGCGCACGGCCGGTAGACGATGCAGTGCCGGAAGAGGGGTAGATGCCGAAGGCGCTCATACCTGGTTCGTTCGACCCCGTGACCTTCGGCCACCTGGACGTCATCGAACGCACGGCCCGGCTCTTCGACCACGTGCTGGTGGCCGCGGTCGGGAACCCCAGAAAGGCGGCGCCGCTGTTCAGGCTGGAGGAGCGCCAGGCCATGCTGGCAGAAGTCACCGCCCACGTGGAGAACGTCGAGATCGCCTCCTTCGACGGGCTCCTGGTCGACTTCGCCATGGCCAACGGCGTCCAGGCCATCGTGAAGGGCCTTCGAGCCGTCTCCGACTTCGACGTCGAGCTGCAGATGGCCCAGCTGAACGAGCGGATGTCGGGGATCGCCACCGTGTTCTTCCCGACCGCCCCCGAGCACTCGTTCCTGTCGTCGAGCCTGGTGCGAGAGGTCGCACGGTTTGGTGGCGACGTATCGTCCATGGTGCCTGCCCCCGTCGCCCAGAGGCTGAAGGAGCGCTTCAACCAGTGATCGTCCCGGATCGCCACAGCGAGGCCATGGACACCGAGGTCCTGCTCCGGCGGGTACTGGACCTGGTGAACTCCGCCCCCAAGATGCCCCTGTCCTCCACCGTCCGGCTGGAGAAGGACGAGGTCGTGGAGATGCTGGAGGAGGCCATCGCCCGCCTCCCCGAGGAGATGCGCCAGGCGCGTTGGCTGCTCAAGGAGCGCCAGGAGTACCTGGCCAAGGTCCAGCGGGAGGGTGACGAGATCCTCAACGCGGCCCGGGAGCGGGCGGAGCGCATCGTCCAGCGCACCGAGCTGGTGCGGGAGGCCCAGCGGGTGGCCAGCCGCACGCTCGAGGAGGCCAACGACGAGGCCCGCAAGCTCAAGCACGAGGCCGAGGACTACGTCGACCAGAAGCTGGCCAGCTTCGAGATCGTCCTCGAGCGGATCACGAAGACGGTGGTGGGTGGAAGGCAGAAGCTGCGGGTAGCACCTCTGCCCGAGGCCGACAACAGCGACCAGATCGCGGCCAACGCCGAGCCGGACACCGGCGAGGTGTTCTTCGACCAGGATCAGTGGTGATGTCCAATGAAGCCGTTCGTCGTCAATGTCGCCGGCCTGGTCAACAAGCCGGGCTCCCGGCGTAGGGAGCGGGTCGAAGGGCGGCTGCCCGGGCCGGTGATCGTCGTCGACTCGACGCTGCGAACCGAGCTCCCAGTCGTGGTCGACGTCCTCCTGGAGTGGGTGTCCGACGGGCTCCTGGCCACCGGGACGGTGGAGGGCGCATGGGAGGGGCCGTGCCGGCGGTGCCTGAAGCCGGTCCAGGGCAGCCTGCGAGCGGATGTCCAGGAGCTCTTCGAGGCCAACCACCGTGAAGGGGAGACCTACCGGCTGGGCCACGACTTCATCGACTTGGAGCCGCTGGCCCGGGAGGCGCTCGTGCTGGACCTGCCGCTGGCCCCACTGTGCCGGGAGGACTGCCGGGGGCTGTGCCCGACGTGTGGGGCCGATCTGAACCTGGGGGCCTGCGACTGCCCACCGGCGGAGACCGATCTCCGGTGGGCGGCGCTCGATGTGCTCCGCCTCGCCGCCGACGAGTAAGATCGTCCCCTCATGGCTGTCCCGAAGAAGAAGACCTCCAAGGCCAAGAGCCGTAGCCGGCGAGCGTCGGCGTGGCGCCTGGGCAGCCCGCCTCGCAGCATGTGCCCCCAGTGCCGGCAGGCCAAGCTGCCCCACGTGGTGTGCGGGAACTGCGGCTGGTACGGCGGCCGCCAGGCCATCGAAGTTGAGTAGTCGCCTTCGGAAGCGGAGCTTCCTCGGCGAGGCAGTTGCGCTGCGGGTGACCGGCAGAGCCGGCCACCCTTCGCCGTGCCTTTCTGGCCGGTAGCCGGGGGGGCCGCCGTTGGCGGCATCCAGCGGCCACCGGCAATTCTGGCGCCATGACCGGCGCCTCTCTCGATGTGAAGCTGCCTATCGCCGTTGACGTGATGGGGGGCGACAAGGGGCCCTCGGAGATCATTGCCGGGGCTCGGGAGGCGGCGGAGAAGTTCGGGGTGCCGGTCGTGCTGGTCGGGCGGCCTGAGGACATTGCCGACCCAGGCGGGCTGGAGGTGTGGGCGGCCTCCGAGGTGATCGACATGGCCGACGATGCCATGCAGGGGGTGCGGCGGAAGAAGGATGCCTCCATGGTGCGGGCGGCGGAAGCGGTGCGGGACGGGCGGGCCTCCGCCATGGTCAGCGCCGGCAACACGGGTGCGGCCATGGCCAGCGCGTTGCTGCGCATGGGGCGGATCAGCGGGGTGGCCCGGCCGGCCATCGCCACCATGCTGCCGGTGCCGGGCTCGAGCCCCACCGTGCTCCTCGACAGCGGGGCCAACGCCGAGTGCACGCCGCCGTGGCTCCTGCAGTTCGCCCAGATGGGCGCCGCCTATGCCGTCCTGCGCCTGGGAAAGGACGAGCCCACCGTCGGGCTCCTGTCCATCGGCGAGGAGAAAAGCAAGGGCAACGACCTGGTCAAGGCGGCCCACCTCCTGCTGGCCGAGCAGGGGGTGCTCTCGACCGGGCGGTTCGTGGGCAACGTGGAGGGCCGCGACGTGCTCACCGATGCCGCCGACGTGGTGGTCACCGACGGTTTCACCGGCAACGTGGTGCTCAAGACCCTGGAAGGCTCGGTCCGGGTGGTCGTCGACGCCCTCCTCCGGGCCATGACCTCCACCGAGGAAGCCAAGGCGGCCACCAAGGTGCTGCTCCCTGCGCTCCTCCCGCTCCAAGCGGAGCTCGACCCCGACACCTACGGGGGGGCCGCCCTGCTCGGGGTGGACGGGATCTGCATCATCAGCCACGGGTCGTCGTCGTCCCGGGCCATCGTCAACGCGGTGGGTCTGGCGGCGGAGATGGTGGCCGGTGACCTGGTCGGGAGCATCCGGCGGGCCGTCACGCCGGAGTAGCCCCGTTCACAAGCGCACAAAGTCGGGTGCCGGTACACTCTCGCCGGTTTCTTGTCCCCGAAGTGAGGAGCGTTTGCGGCCGTGCCTGCCGAAACTGATGTCGAGCAGGGCCCGCTGGAGCGCCCCGAGGTCCTCCAGCTGGT
>DATLHA010000056.1:0-6184 GCA_035540095.1 Acidimicrobiales bacterium
CACCACCCGAGCGGTGTTCCGTCTTTCCCACCCTGGCGACGTCGCCTTGGTCCAGAGCGCGCTGCACCTCAGCCTGGAGGAGGCCGGGCTCATCCCCCATCTGGGGCTGGGCCAGGCGGTGTGGAAGGAGGGCGGGGTTCCACCGCTACACCGTCATGGCGTGCGAGTCGCCGCAGAACACCCACTCGTCAGCCCCGATGCGGTACTGCACCACGACCGCAGCACCCTCGCCCTCCTTCCACACCGCCTGGCCCAGCCCCAGATGGGGGATGAGCCCGGCCTCCTCCAGGCTGAGGTGCAGCGCGCTCTGGACCAAGGCGACGTCGCCAGGGTGGGAAAGACGGAACACCGCTCGGGTGGTGAAAGCGCCGGCGAACACCTCGGCCCGGACGACCAGTGAGGGTCCGTCATCGCCGGGCGGCCGAGCTGGCCAGCGCCCAGGGAGTGGGCCGGCCACACGGGGCCGATGCAGATCCGAGAGCCGGTGGGTGATGACGATGTTCGTCGCGGCATCGGCTCGTTCCAACCAGTCGACCAGGTAGCGCGTGGCCTGCTCGTCACCGAGCAACACCCACGCGTCGTCGATGACGTTCACGCGCCAGGTGGCCTCGGCGGTCTCGACCCAGGCCAGGGTGGCCAGCGTGGCCAGGCGAAGCGTCGACTCCTCGGCGCGGAAGGCGGACAGGTCGACGACCGCTCCAGGGCCATCGGTCGGCACCGTCGTGACCGCATCGAAGCAGCCCCGCAGCTCCCGGTCGAGTAGCGCACCAAGCGCCCATGCGAGCTGGGCGGCAACTTGGACCATCTCCGCCGGCTCGACGGGCTCGGCCCACTCGCACAGCTGGTCGTTGTCAGCCTCCTCGGTCGCCCACTCGATCATCTCGGCCGAGGGCTCGGACAGGAGAGCGACGACGTTGGTCAGCACCGGCTGGCCGTGGGGCCAACAGGGCAAGACCCCCACCGTGGCCGCCACCACCCGCTGTTCCGCCGCGCTGAGCTCACGGCTTAGCGACATCTCACACAACGCGGCCACGACGGCGTGACGCCGGGCCTCCACCTCGACCCTCCCGGCCCCGGGACCGGCGTGGAGCGGGTTCAGGCGCTCGGGGCCTCCCGGTCGGAGCACGATCCGACGCAGTCCGAGGGCGTCGGCCAGCGCCCCGTACTCTCCCCGGGGATCGACGACGCCGACCTGGTGGGGCCCCCGGGGCGACGAGGCCACGAGGCGGCCCACGATGCACTTGGCCGCGCTCGACTTGCCGGTTGCCGGCTCGCCGAGCAGGAGTACGGTCGGGCCACCGTCCCTGTCGGGCTCCACCGGGTCGAAGGGAGGTGCGGTGGTCGACGTCGGGGTGGTGGTCATGGCGTTGATCCTCCGCTTCGGTATTGGCGACGGTTCGTCGGGTTCGGGGCGGACTTAAACGGCGAGCGCGCTGTCGGTATTGCAGAAAACCCACTCGTCGGGAGCGACCGCGTGCTGGACCACGGCGGCCCGCCCGGCCACCTTCCACAGGGCTGTGCCCTGGGCCAGGTCGGGCAGCAGGGCGGCCTCGAGGTCGGTGAGCTGCAGCGCCTTCTGGGTGAGCTCGACCTGGTCGCTGGACTGGCGGAAGATGACCCGGGTCTGGGTGTCGGCCAGCAGGCCCTCGGCGATCTTGGCCGTGGCCGTGCCGTCGTCGGCCTGGGACCGCAGGTCGGAGAGGCGGTGGCCGATGAACATGTTGCCCACCCCGTAGAGCCGGCACAGCTTCCAGGACAACTCCAGGTAGCGGGCGGTGTGCTCGTCACCGAGGAGCACGTAGCCCTCGTCGAGGGCCTGGTAGCGACGGGGGGTGTCCTCGGACTCGGGGAAGGCCATGAGGGCTTGGAGCCAGGCGGTGGTGGCGATCATGACCAGGCGCAGGGCGGCCCGGTTGCCGTGCACGGCGGAGAGGTCCAGGACCAGGCCCCGCCCGGACCAGTCGGTGCGCACGGTGGAGGGGCCGTCGAACATGCCCCGCAGATCGCGGTCGAGCAGCTTGCCCAGGGCGAAGCGGGCGTCGCGGATGCCGTGGATCAGGTCGTCCTTGCCACACCCGGCCCGCTCCACCATTTCGGCCGTCGGGTTGGCCAGCAGGTGGCCCAGGTCCGACAGCACCGGTTGGCGCCCGGTGGCCGAGGTGGGCAGGTGACCGATGGCCCAGCCCACCCCCGCGTCCTCCAGCGGGTTGAGATCCCGGCGCAGCACCGCCCCCAGCAGGGCACCGACCATGGCCGTGCGCCGGTCGGCCACCGCGTTGGGCCCGAGCAGGGCGGCGCCGGGGCCGGCGTCGAGGGGGTTGAGGCGGTCGCTGCCCCCCGGGAACAGCCGCACCCGGGCCAGGCCCAGGGCATCGGCCAGCAACCCGTACTCGCCCTTGGGGTCGACCACGGCGCACCACCGGGGGCCGCCGTTGGGCGAGCGCATGGCCCCCACCGACCGGTAGAGCAGGCACTTGACGAAGCTCGACTTCCCCGACCCCGGCTCGCCGATGATGATCATGTTCGGGTTGGTGATGACCTTGTCGGTATAGAGCTGGAAGCAGTCGAAACAGAAGGCGCCCTCGCCGGCGACGTAGTCGGTGCCCAGGTACACCCCCCGAGCCCCGAAACCGGGCTCGGCCTGGAACGGGTACACCGCGCACAGATGCGCGGTGGTGGCCCGGTGGCGGGGCACCCGCAACCCGGGGGCAAGGGCGAGGCGCATCAGCTGGCCCGCTTGTGGACCAGGGCCCGGGCCAGGGGCAGGGAGGCGGACAGGGCCAGGTCGTGGCGGCCGTTGAGGGGGCGCAGCTCCATCATGCAGCTGGCGGCCACGTCGTCGAGGTTGTCGCAGGCCTTCTCCAGCTCTTCGAGGCTGGGGGCCGACACCGTCACGATCCCCGCGTAGGCGAACTCGCCGAAGCCCGCGGCGATCTCCTCGTCGCGCTCGTCGACAGCCACCTTGGCCCGACGATGGCTGGCCCCGACCCGAAAGCCGGTGCGCTGGCGGTGCTCCTCGTCCGATCCCAGCTTGGCCGCCGCGGCCTCGATGGCCTTCTGGCTGGCCCGGGGTGGGACGGGCTCGTAGATCACCACCACCGAGCGCCGGACCTGCCCGTAGAGGATGAGGTCGGACATGAACGTCGGCCCCACGTCCTGGCGGGGCCAGTCGGCCACCAGGAAGGTGCGGTGGTAAGAGTCGTCGACCAGCCAGTGCTTCCAGGCCAGCTCGGTGGCCATGGGGCCGCCGTTGGCTGGGCTGACCAGGCCGGCCAGGTCGCCCAGGGACCGGCCCCGGCGGTCGAGGCGACGGACCACGGTGGGGTCGAGTCGCACGCGCAGGGCCCGGGCCAGCTCGTGGGGCGACAGCGGGTCCGACACCGACAGCCCGGCCTTGCGGCAGCGCTTGGACAGCTGGTCGACCTGGCCCAGCAGGGCCTCCACGCAGGCGGCCTTGCGGTTGTTCCTGTGCCGGGAGGCCACCGGCACCCGGTCGGCGGCCACGGTCACGGTGATGAGCACCTCGTGGCGGGTGGCCAGCGGGCCGGCGCCCTCCAGCAGTCCGCGGTAGCTGCGCACCGCGGGATCGCTGTCGTCGTCGTGTCCCTGGGACTTCAGGTACTCCAGCTGCTCATCGGCGCCGGAGGGGGCGGCCCACTCCGACCACCGCACCGAGGCGACCACGCCCCGTTCCCGACAGAAGCTCGACAGGGCCACCCCCCACCGGGCCAGGAGTGAGTCCTGCTCCCCCCGGGCCACCAGGGCGAACTCCGACCCCCACGCCCGCAGGGTGGCCGCATAAGTCCCACTCGCCGGGTCGACGACCACCACCACCGGCCCGGGACGGGTCATGGCCAGGCCGCCTACACCGGCGTCGACCGTGAGGAACTCCTGGCCGGCCAGCGTGGGCGGCAGGGCGGGGGTGTCGCGCTCCTCCAGGGCGGCGAACAGTGGCGCCTGCCAGCGACGGCGCCGGCGCAGGCAGATCAGCCCGAAGCGGATACCCGGCGGCGCCGCCTCGACCAGGGGCTGGCCGCCGAACCGTACGAAGGCCACGACGCTGGCCAGGGCCACAGGGACGGCCATGCCCACCACGCCAGCGCCCATGGAGCCGGCCAACACGGCCAAGACGACCGCCAGGCCCAGGGCCCCCACCTGGGCCCCACTGAGGCCCAGGAGGGCCCCGGTGCGGTCGGGGGCGGAGAGGCGGTAGGTGCGGGCCTCGCTCACGTCGAGGGTCCTCGACGTGTGCCGTTCACCGTCGACGTTGCCACCCGCCTGGCCGAGCGGGCGGCGCCGCCGGCGGCCATGGCCCCGACGGGAACGGCGCCGGCCACCCCGCCAGCGCCTCCGGCGCCTCCGGCGCGGCCACCCGAAGAGCTGCCGCCAGCACCGCCGCCCTCGGACGCGCCGCCCGCACCCCCAACCGACGGCGCACCACCGGCGCCTGCCCCGGAGGATGCCCCACCGGCTCCCGCACCCGAAGAGCTGCCGCCTGCACCGGCACCCGAAGAGCTGCCGCCAGCACCGCCGCCCCGCGACGCTCCACCCGCACCGGCACCCGAGGAGGCACCACCCGCGCCTGCACGGGAAGATGCCCCACCGGCTCCGGCCCCTGGCTGAGCGCCACCGGCTCCGCCAGGAGAGGAAGCGGGCGCGGGGGCCGGGGTGGCGGTGCCGCCGGAGCGGCCTGCCCCTCCGCCGGCCATGCGCTTGAGGCCCTGGGCGTAGTAGGCCGCCTGCATGCCACTTTGGGCCGCCCGTGCCGGGCTACGGCTGATGCCCTGGGCGACGACCGCCCCCTCCACGATGGGCAGCAGGCGCAGCACGATGAAGGGGGTGAAGGCGGCCAGCAGCATCAGGGAGGCCCCGGTGAGCATGGCGGCGAGGTCCATGCCCGCCTTGGTGGCGAGGTCGCCGGACTTGGGCCCGCCGCCGGCCAGCGCGGCGGCGCCGAGGCCGAGGGCCAGGGCGATGGCGAACTTGGACACGATCAGGGCCAAGCCCAGTTCGGCCAGCCGCCGCCACGCCCCCCGGGCCGCCGGCCACACCCGGGCGGCCAAGGTGAGCGGGGCGGCGGCCATCAGCAGGTAGATCAGCGACGAGCGGACCACCAGCTCGATCCACACCAGGATGGCGCCCAGCAGGAACACCGCCACCATGAGGATCCCGGCGAAGCCGTTGGTGGCGATGGTGGCATCGTCGCCAAAGCCGGCGAAGAAGTGGCCCAGGGCCTCAGGCACCCCCGAGAGCACCATGGCCGATGCCCCGTCGACGAAGCCCAGCAGCAGCTGGGTCACCGCCACCAGGGCCACCGTGGCCGCGATGGTCACTGGGACCTCGAGCATTGTGGCCCGCAGCATGCCGCCGACGTCGCCGGCGAAGAGGCCCTGGACGACGGCCAGCAGCAGGAACAGCAGGGTCAGGACCAGGGCCAGGGTCCCGATCTGGCGCACCAGAGTCTGGGCCCGGTCGTTGGCCCACCACCCCTCGTCGAAGTTCACCGCGGCGGAGTTGGTGATGAAGTGCAGCACCTCGTCGCCCACCTTCTTGGCGGCCCCGGCCAGGCCCCGCACGATGGCTTTGCCGATGGGCTCCAGGAACGCATCGGCCGCCTTGTCGGCCATGTAGCCGCCCACCGCGCCACCCACGGCGCTGGCCGCCGCGCCGGCGGGGCCGGTGGCCACCTCGACGGGGTTGGGTAGGGCGGCGAAGATCACGACGCTCATCGCGCCACCCCCACCGGGCCGAAGCCGGCCAGGGCGGCCTCGAGCTGGCCGGGACCGGAGGGCTCGCCTCGGGGCAATGGCAGCGGCCGGGGCCCGGGGGTGGATGCCTCGCCGGCCACCCGCCAGTCGTCGCGCTCCCACACCAGCTCATAGCGCTGGGTGCTCCACTCCTCATAGGGCATCGCCGCCGGCGGGCTGATGACGCCGACGTGCCACAGCTCGACGCGGATCCGATCGGCGCTTGCCGGGCTCACCCGGCTGGCCAGCACGCCGATGCGGTAGAGGGTGGCCCCGCCGGGATAGCCCTTGCGCAGAGCGGCGAGCTTGGCGACCACGTCGGCCACCAGGGCCTCGGCGGCCGACGATGAGGCGATCACCCGCTTGGCCGCCGAGGCGGCCTCGTCACTCATGGCCACCAGTGCGGAGTCGAGGCGCAGGAAGCCCACGGCCGCGGC
>DATLHA010000057.1:0-23048 GCA_035540095.1 Acidimicrobiales bacterium
TGTCGTGCGGCCACCCTCGGCGTTGGGGATGACGGTGGGCTCACCCGCCTCCAGTACGGAGACGACCGAGTTGGTGGTACCGAGATCGATACCTACGGCCTTGGGCATGGGATCTTCCTCCCGAGAACGATCTGGACGGACGCTGGCGGAGTTCCGTTGCAGCAGAGCATAGCTAAGTTGAGCGCGTATGTATCAAGTCAGCTGCAGGACATGATATTCCTCTGTACGGATCTGGACGCCGGCCCGGTTTGGTGGTCATGCTCGGGGCCGTGACGAACCTGCGGGTCAAGCTCACGTTCCCCGAGCAGCTCATCAAGCAGCCACTGATGGGCCGCCTCGTCCGTGAGTTCGACGTCCTACCCAACATCCGGCGGGCCAACATCACCGACGACGTCGGCTGGATCGTCTGCGAGCTGGCCGGCGAGCGGGAGTCGGTGGAGAAGGCGCTCTCCTGGCTGGTCGACGCCGGGGTGGCCGTGGACCGCCTCGGCGACGTCGTCGAGAGCTGAGCGGGTAGCCCTCCTGCGCAAGCTCCTGGTGCTGGCGTTCGTCGCCGGCGTGTTGGTGGCGGCGGACGTCGGCGCTCGGGCCGTCGCCGAGTCGCAGATACGCGACCGGGTGGTCATCGCCGCCGGGCCGGCGGGGGAGACTTCGGCCCGCATCGACTCGTTCCCCTTCCTCGCCCGGCTGCTCACGGCCGGTGACGTCTCCCGCATCCGGGTCGCCGCTTCGGAGGTGGCCGTCGAGGAGCTGACCCTGGCCCGGGTGGCGCTCGACCTCCACGGCGTGACCCTCGACCGCGAGCGCCTGTTCTCCGAGCAGAAGGTGGTGCTCAACGACCTCGACCGGGGGACGGCCACGGCGGAGGTGACGGCCGAGCAGCTGTCCGAGCGGCTCGGGTTCCCGGTGACCCTGGAGTCGGGCCGGGCGAGGGTCCGGGTCGCCGGCCAGACGATCACCGCCACCGCCTCCGTGGACGACAACCGGCTCCGGCTGTCGGTGTCAGGCTTCAACGTGCCGGCGCTGCGCATTCCCCGCATCCCGCTGCTGCCCTGCGTGGCCGACGCCGAGATCCTCCCCGGCCGTATCCGGATGACGTGCACCGTCGACCGGGTCCCCGCCGAGCTCGTCGGCCGCCCCCTCGACGAGATCGCCCCCTGACTCACCAGCCCATCGAGCCGGGTTCGCCTTTGAACGGGCCGACGAGGCCGTGGGTGATCCAGCCGCCGTAGAAGCCACCGGGCTGGGGCAGGACGACTTCGGTGTCCACGATGCACGCCTCCATCAGCGCCGGGTAGAAGGCGTAGTAGCCGGCGATGGCCTCGTAGCCGGGCAGGGGGTCGGGGTAGTACCAGACGGCGTCGGCCACCGCCTTCCCCCGGTGCACCAACGAGTAGTAGCGGGCTTCCCCCTTCCACTCGCACCAGGTGGTCTTGATCGATCCCCGGAAGATGCCCGGGATCACGCTGTCGGGCGGGAAGTAGTAGTTCGGCGGGTGGCTGGTCTCCAGCACCCGGTACGACGCCAGGGTCACGGCGATGGTCACGCCGGCGAAGACGACCTCCACCTGGCTGCGGCAGGGCTCCACCCGCGGCGGCCGGGGATAGTCCCACACCGATTCCTGGCCCGGTCCGGGCGGGATGGGCTGGGGGCGGGCGGTCATCCGAGGTCGCTCCCTACGATGGGCCGGTGGAGCCGCATGCTACGGCGCTGGCCGACGCTGTCGAGGTCGCGCTGCCCGGCTGGGTGGAGCGGTCGGTGACGCGGATCATCGTGGCCTGGACGGGCGAGGCACCCGACGCCGGCACCGCCGAAGCGGCACGGGAGGCGGGGCGCCGGGCCGCCGGCGAGGTGGGCGCCCAGGTGCGAGCCTTGCTCGCCGCCGACATCGACGAGCAGTGGACCACGCCGTTGTCGCTGCTACGGGCCGCGGTCCGGTACCCGACCGAGGTACTGCGGGGCGCCGGCGTGCCGCCGGTCGAGCGCGACCCCTTCCGGGAGAGGTTGGAGCCCGGCGACCTCTACGATCTGTCCCCAGCCAGCTTCACCGACGTCGACCCCGCCCTCGCCGAGCCCGGCTTGGTGTGGGGGGCGGCCAAGGCCCTCGCCCACCGCCGGAGGCACCTGCCATGAGCCGAATCGTTGCCTACGTCCCCGACGTCATGGACCGCTCCAAGGTCGCCGCCGCCGGCGACTGCGTCTTCGTGTCCCGCCCCGCGGACCTGGCCGACCTCTGCGGCGAAGGCGCCGCCGAAGTGGTCGTCGTCGACCTCACCCGACCGGGTGTCGTCGACGTGCTGCCCGGCCTCGACGCCAAGGTGATCGGCTTCGCCAACCACACCAGCCGCGACGTCATGGACGCGGCGCGGGCCGCCGGCTGCGCCGAGGTCCTGCCCCGCTCCGACTTCTTCGCCCGCATCGACGAACTCCTCGCCTAGCGAACTGGTTGCAGTTACCCGCGATAGTGGCGGGGAAGTGCAACCAGAACGATGGCGGTTAGCGGGGTGGCTCCGGCGGGCGGTGCCAGCCGGCGTCGCTCAGGGGCCGGGGTTCGAAGAAAAGGCAGTCCTCCGGGCAGGCGAAGGGCATGGTCTGGGCCACGTCGAGCCGGCAACGGTCGACGGTGTCGCCGGTGCGGAGTGACCGGCTGGAGTAGTGCCGGCAGTCTTCTCGAACGCCCACCCGCCCATTGTCCCAGATGAGCCGGGTAGCGTTTCGGCAGTGACGGCACCTCCGGATCTCCTGCGGTGGAGCGAGGCGCTCGCCGGCATCGCAAAGACCGGCCTGGCCTTCACCACCAACCTCTACGAGCGGGAGCGCTTCGAGGAGGTCCTCCACGTGGCCGCCGACATCCGGGCCGCCGCCGGCGACAACGGCGGCGGTACGGTCGAGGCCGGCCCGCTCGTGCAGGAGTGGATGCGCCAGGTCGGCGCCGGCGTGGCCGGGTACGTCACGCCCAAAGTGGCGGTCGGCGCGGTGGTCGGCAACGACCGGAATGAGATCCTGCTGGTCCAGCGGGCCGACAACGGTGTGTGGCTGTACCCGACCGGGTGGGCCGACATCGGGTACTCGGCGTCGGAGGTGGCGGTGAAGGAGGTCTTCGAGGAGACCGGCATGGAGGTCGAGCCGGTTCGGCTGATCGCCGTGCTCGACGGCCTCCGGCTGGGCTTCACCGCCGTGCCGCTGTACTCGCTGGTCTTCTACTGCCGGGTCGTCGGCGGCGAGCTGCGCCGGCACCCGCTCGAGTGCACGGACGTCGGCTGGTTCGCGGAGGACGGCCTGCCGTCTCCCCTGGCCGGCGCCGCCCGCTGGAGCGTCCCGGCCTTCCAGGCGATCCGCGGCGAGATCGTCGACGTGGTCTTCGACCGACCCCGGCACCCGCCGTGGCGCCGCCATGACGGGCTACCGTCACGATGATGATGAGGTGCACATGGCCCTGTTGAAGCGCAAGCGAGCCGGACTCGGCGATGCGATGGACGTGGTGACCAGGTTCGTCAACGCCTGCAACCGCCACGACGCCGACGGCGTCTACTCCTGCCTGCACCCGGACTTCGACAGCATCCAGCCCATGTACCCGAGCCGGAACTTCCGGGGCGCCGACCAGGTGCGCCGCAACTGGCAGGCCATCTTCGACGCCGAGCCCGGGTTCCGGCTGACCGTCCTGCGTTCGGCGGCGGCCGACGACACGGTGTGGCTCGAGCTGCACGGCGCCGGCGAGGACGCCGAGGTGGCCGGCGTGTTCGTCATGGGCATCCAGGGCGACCGGATCCGCTGGGCCCGCATCTACAGCGCTCTGGTGGAGCCGGTGCCCGCGGGTGTCGGCGAGCCGCCGGCACCGGCGGCGAACCTGCGGGAGGTCCGGGCCTACGAGGAGCCCGGCCCGGCGCCGGCCGCCGAAGGCGAGGTCGTCGAAGAGGCGCTGATCGCTCCCGTGCTCGACATGGAGCGCTCCGGGCGCCGGCGCCGGCGCCGGCGGGGGGGCGGCGACGAGGCGGCCGATGCCGGCGCCACCCAGACCTCCGGTCTCGATGAGGGAGCAGCGACCACCGGTCTCGAAGAGGGTGCAGCGACCACCGAGAGCGAGCCGGAGAGGCAGCCCGAGGACGACACCGTGGTCGTCGTCGCCGGCGAAGCCGAGGTCACGACGGTCGTAGAAGCCGGGGCCGCCGGCGAGAGCGACGCCGTGGTCCTCGACGCCGGCCCCGAGGCCGACGTGGCGGTCGTCATCGACGCCGACGCGGCCGCCGTTGTCGCCACCGACGCCGAGACCGATGTCGTGGTCGTCACCGGGGAGGCCGCCGAGCCGGCGCCCGAGGTGCTCGCCGCCACCCCGGCCGACGACGACGGCGGGCCTCCCACCGAAGCCGTCGACATGGTCACGGTGACCACCGGCGAGCCCGAGCCCGCCGACGAGCCGGCGGCGGAGCCGGCTACGTCCCCACCTGGCCAGGACCCGCCCCGCCGGCTGTTCGGTCGCAAGCGGCACTAGCCCAGCTGCTCCAACAGGGCGGCCACGATCGACGTGGCTCCGCGCGACCGCTCCCACTGGTCGCCGATGAGGTCGTGGTCGGCCAGGCCCGACGCATCCGGGGCCAGGCCCAGCGACGCCGTGCACGCCGCGGCCAGCGTCGCCGGCTCGACCTCGTCGTCGTAGGCGGCGAAGGCCTCCAGTCCCTCCCACAACCGGTCGAGGGGCACAGGCGGGTCTTCGCCGGTGGCCAGCGCGGCGGTCACGACGTCGAAGACGGCCTCGGTATCCAGGCCGGGCGGCCGGCGGTAGCCGGCCACCGGGTGCAGCCGCCACTCCAGGGCCGTACCACCCGGCCCGTCGTCACGCAGCCACACCTGTGACCCGTTGACGTAGGTGTCCACCGGCTCGCCGAACGCCTCGTCCAGCCGGAGCAGCAGCTCGGGCGAAGCCTTCCAGACGCAGGTGGGCACGAGGCGCGGCACGGAGCAACCCTACGGCTGGCAGCATTGCCCCATGATGAGGCGGGCGATTCCGCTGGCGATCGCCCTGGCCCTGGCCGCCTGCTCGACAGGCGACTCGGTGCCGGCCGCCGGCCGCGGCGTGGCCTCCAGCTCCACCACCCCCGGCACCGCGCCGGCGCCGACGACGACGTCCACTCTGGCGCCGGCCACCACGCCGGCCTGCCCCACCATCCCGGCGCGCGCCGCGCCCGACCCCGCCCGGCCGAAGTACACCCTGCGGGCTGAGGTCAACCCGGCCGGCGGCACCGTGAACGGCCAGCTGCGGGTCCTCTTCACGCCCGACCTGGACACCGACCGGCTCGTGTTCCGGCTGTGGCCCAACGGCCCGAGGACGGCACCGGCGGCAGCCAAGCTCGAGACCGGCCAGGTCACCATCGCCGGTCGTCCGGTCGACAGCGCCCTCGACGACCCCACGACACTCGTCGTGCGCACCGGGTCGACGTTCCGCGCCGGCCAGGCCGTCGACGTCAGCATGCCGTGGGAGCTGCGGGTGCCGGGGGCGGCCAACGACCGGATCTCCCGCAACGGCGACGCCATGCGCCTCGGGTCGTTCTTCCCGATCCTGCCGTGGGAGCCCGGGGTTGGATGGGCCACCGATCCGCCGGCCGGCGGGTTCGCCGAGGCGTCCACCGCCCCGACCGCCGACTTCGACCTGACGGTCGTCCTGCCCGAGGGCTACGACGTCCTGGCCAGTGGCACGCCCGACCCTGCCCGGCCCGGACGGTTCACGGCGACTGCCATGCGCGACGTGGCCATGTCCGTCGGCCGCTTCGAGACGCTCACCGCCGTCGCCAATGCGCCCCAGCCGGTGCAGGTCACCGTCGGCATCCACCGGGGCACGGTCGACAACGACGGCCCCCGGGCCTACCTGGAGCGGATCGTCGTCGCCATGGAGGACTTCGGGAAGCGCTTCGGCCCCTATCCCTGGCCCACGTTCTCCTTTGCCATCACCCCGCAGCTGGGAGGCGGCATCGAGTACCCGGCCCATGTCATGCAGGGCCAGAACACTCTGGCGGTGACCAGCCACGAGGTCGGCCACCAGTGGTTCTACGGGCTGGTCGGCAACAACCAGGGCCGCGACCCGTGGCTGGACGAGGGCCTGGCCAGCTGGGCCGAGGCCCGGGTCGAGAACCGCCTGGCCGCGTTCCGGGCGCGGACCATCCCGCCGGCGGCCAAGAACATGGTCGGAGAACCGATGACGTTCTGGGCCGACAAGCCCCAGGTCTACAGCGCCGGCGTCTACACCCAGGGGGCCCAGGCGCTGGCGGCCTTGGGCGACGCGGACCTCGTCGACTGCGCGCTACGGGTCTACGTCGCCCAGAACGCCCACCGCATCGCCCGCCAGGCCGACCTGGTGAAGGCGGCGGGCACCGTCTTCCCCGACGCCGCCGCCACCTTGGCGGCCTACGGGGTCAAGGGGTGACGGGTCAGTCGCCCCGCTGCTCGCGAAGGTAGCGCTCGAGCTCGGCCACCAGGGTGTCCCCGCTGACCGTCTCCATGTCGGCGGCGTCGTCGTCGTCGGAACTCGATTCCAGACGGCGGACGTATGCCACCACGTCCTCGTCGGCGGCCACCACCTCGTCGACCTGCCGCTGGTAATCGTCGGCGGCGACGGCCAGATCCTCCAGGTCGACGGTGGTCGACAGCAGGTCGACGGCCCGCTCCACCAGGGCCAGTGACGCCTTGGGCGACGGGGTGGCGGCCACATAGTGGGGAACCGCCGCCCACAGCGAGGCCGAGGGCAGGTGTGACCTGCTGAAGGCCTCGTGGAGGACGCCGACGATGCCGGTGGGGCCCTCGTAGGTCGACCGGCCGAGACCCAGGCGCCGGACCAGCTCGGCGTCGGCCGCCGTGCCGGTCACCCGCACCGGCCGGCTGTGGGCCACGTCGGCCAGGAGCGCGCCGAGGATGACGATGAGCTCCACCCTCAAGTCGGTGGCCACGGTCACGATCTGCTCGGTGAACGTCCGCCACTTGAGCTGGGGCTCGTGACCGAGGAGCACGACGACGTCACGTGATGTCCCCGGCAGGGCGGCGCAGGACAGCTCGGTCTCCGGCCACTCGATCCGCCGGGTCAGCCCGTCGACCAGGCGCACCTGGGGGCGGGTGGCGGTGAAGTCGTAGAAGTCCTCGTGGTCGATGGTGGCGAAGGGCCGGGCCGACCAGCGGTCGCGGAGGTAGCGGACGGCGCTCGACGCGGCGTCGGCGGCGTCGTTCCAGCCCTCGAAGGCGGCGATGAGCACGGGCCGGCGCAGCTGGGGCCGGTCCTGCCAGCGGACGTAGTCCATCGGCCCACCGTACCGGCGCCATGCGATTAGCGGCGCTACAGCGTTTCGGCTCCGCGGCCGGCGTGGGTAAGACTGGGCCGGCTGAGCAGCCAGCCGTAGGTGGCCGCCGCGCGCCTCGTTGCACTCCGTGGAACTCCTCCCACGAGCCACCAAGTCAGAACGTCGACGTCTGGGAGGGTCCGTTGGGAACCAGGGTGCAAGGTGCTCGCAGCCGGCTCGCTGGCGCCGCGGTGCTGATGGTCGTCCTGCTCGTGGCGTGCGCCGAGGCACGGCCCATCCGCACCGCGGACATCGACGTCCCGAAGGGGTTCAAGATCGAGGCCGTGGTCAAGGATCTCGCGGCGCCCACCATGGTGGCCTTCGACGACCAGGGACGGATGCTCATCGCCGAGTCCGGCTACCGCGGCGGCGGCGACGCCAGGGTGAGCCGGATCGAGCCCGACGGCCGCAAGACGGTGCTGGTCGACGGCGCCGCCTTCGGGGACCAGATCCCCCTGACCTCCGTCGCCTTCCACGAGGGCCGCGTCTACGCCGCCCACGCCGGCACCGTCTCGGTGGTGGAGGACGGCCGGCTGCGCAACATCATCACCGGGCTGCCCGGCATGGGCGACCACCAGGCCAACCAGATGGTGTTCCGCGACGGGTTCCTGTACCTGTCGATCGGCACGGTGACCAACTCCGGCGTCGTCGGGCCGGACAACGCGGTGTTCGGCTGGCTGACCGACGAGAAGCGGCGCCAGCTGCACGAGGTGCCGTGCCGCGACATCGTGCTCACCGACGCCGTCTTCGACTCCGAGAACCCCCTCGGCAACGACCCGGAGCGGGAGCGGACCAGCCCCTACGCCCCGTACGGCACCGAGTTGGCGCCGGGCACCCGGATCCCCGGCAACCCGAAGTGCAACGGTGCGGTGCTGCGGGCCCGCCCGGACGGGTCGAACCTCGAGGTGGTGGCCTGGGGGCTGCGCAACCCCTACGGCCTGGAGATCGGCCCCGACGGTGCGCTGTACGTCACCAACCACGGCTTCGACGCTCGGGGCTCACGCCCCATCGAGGACGCCTGGGACTGCGTGTACCGCATCGACCAGGGCAGCTGGTACGGCTGGCCGGATTTCGCCTGCGACGTGCCGGTCACCGACCAGCGGTTCCAGGTGCCCAACAAGCCGCCGACGAGGTTCATCATCGCCAACCACCCGACCGAGACGCCGCCCCGGCCCCTTGCCAAGTTCCGGCCCCACGAGGCGACCAACGGCTTCGCCTTCTCACCGGGAGACCCCTGGGGCCCGCGCACCACGGCCTTCATCGCCCTCTTCGGTGACTTCACGCCGGCCACCGGCACCGTCGACCGGCCCGAAGGGGTCAAGGTCGTGCGGCTTGACACCACCACCGGCGCGGTCGACGACTACATCGTCAACGACACGCCGGGGCAGGCCTCACGCCACAGCGGCGGCGGGCTGGAGCACCCGTCCGACGTCACCTTCGGGCCGGACGGGCACATGTACATCGCCGACTGGGGCATCGCCCGGGTCAGCGAGAAGGGCCTCGTGCTGGAGGAGAACTCCGGCGTGGTGTGGCGGGTGCGCCCGGGCAAGGCCGACCGGGGCTTCCCCGGCGGCATCAGCCTGCTCTACGCCCTGATCGGCACACTGCTGCTCGGCGCCGCCTTCGTGGCCGTCGGCGGCATCGGTCCGGCCCGGAGCCGGCGCCCGCTCGAAGGAGCGGCGGCCGGGGCGGTGGCCGGGCTGGTCATGGGCGGCTTCGCCATGTTCGTCGGTGCGCCGGCCCTCGACCTGCCGTGGCACTCGCCGCCACGGGTGCTCGCCACCCTGGTCGCCGGCCGCAAGCCGTTGGCCAACATCCTGGAGTTCTCGTTGCCGGCGTTCGTGCTGGGTGTGGCGGTGCTCCTCGTCCTCACGGTGGCGCTCGGCGCGGTGTTCGGGGCGCTGGTGCGGGCCCAGGCTCGGTGGCGGGTGGCGCTGGCCGGGCTCCTGTTCGCCCTCACCGGCTGGGCCCTCCTCCAGTACTTCCTGCTGCCGCTGGTGCAGCCGCTGGTCACCGAGAAGGGTTTCACGCCCGAGTGGTACGCCCTCTCCTTCGGTGTCTACGGGCTGGTGCTGGGGGCGCTGATGGCGCTGCGGGGTGGCGACGGCGAGCGAGCGGTGCGTGCCCCGGCGGCGGCGCCGGCCGCGCCGGCGGCAGCGCGGCCGGCCCGCGAGCAGACCCAGGAGGAGCGCATCGAAGAGTGGCGCCGCCGGCGGGGGAGCGGCCGTTAGGCCGTCATTGTCACACCCCCGCCGTAGCCTGGAGGGCGGATGGCGTCACTGGAGCGCTTCTCGCCGGTCGCCCGGGCCTGGTTCGAGGCTGCCTTCGCCGCGCCCACCTCGGCCCAGGAGCAGGGCTGGGAGGCCATCAGCAAGGGCGACCACACCCTCATCCTCGCTCCCACGGGGTCCGGCAAGACCCTGGCCGCCTTTCTCTGGACGCTCGACCGCCTGATCAGCGCCCCGAAGGGGCCCACCGGGGCCGGAGCCCTCCGTGTTCTTTACGTCAGCCCCCTGAAGGCCCTGACCTACGACGTCGAGCGCAACCTGCGGGCACCGCTGGCGGGCATGGCCCTGGAGGCCGAGCGCCGGGGCCTGCCGGTGCCGGCGGTGCGGGTCGGCACCCGCACGGGCGACACGCCGGCCTCCGACCGCCGGGACCTGGCCCGCCACCCGCCCGACATCCTCATCACCACGCCGGAGTCGCTGTACCTGCTGCTCACCTCCCAGGCCCGGGAGATGCTGCGGACGGTCGAGCACGTGATCGTCGACGAGATCCACTCCGTCGCCGGCACCAAGCGGGGTGCCCACCTGGCCCTGTCGCTGGAGCGGCTGGAGCGGCTCACCGAGCGACCGCCCCAGCGCATCGGCCTCTCGGCCACCCAGCGGCCGCTCGACGAGGTGGCCAGGTTCCTGGGTGGCCGGGCCGCCGGCCGGCCGCGGCCCGTCACCGTGGTCGACGCCGGCGTGCGCAAGCCGCTGGAGCTCCAGGTCATCGTCCCGGTCGAGGACATGGCCGAGCTCGGCAAGCCGATCGACGACGGCGACGGCGCGCTGCTGTCGGGCCCGGCGGCCGGCAACCCCGAGGCCCGCCACTCCATCTGGCCGGCCATGCACCCGGTCCTGCTCGCGCTCATCCGCAGCCACCGGTCGACGCTGATCTTCGTGAACTCCCGCCGGCTGGCCGAGCGCCTGGCCGCCCGCCTCAACGAGCTCGCCGGTGAAGACCTCGTCCGGGCCCACCACGGCTCGGTCGCCCGGGAGCAGCGGCTGGAGATCGAGGACTCGCTGAAGGCGGGCAGGCTGCCGGCCCTGGTCGCCACCTCCAGCCTGGAGCTCGGCATCGACATGGGGGCCATCGACCTCGTCGTGCAGGTCGAGTCGCCGGCGTCGGTGGCCAGCGGCCTCCAGCGCATCGGCCGGGCCGGCCACCAGGTGGGCGAGCCGTCCCGGGGCCGCATCTTCCCCAAGTACCGGGGCGACCTGGTGGAGGCGGCCGTGGTCGCGCAGCGCATGGTCGCCGGCCTCATCGAGGAGACGAAGGTCCCCCGCAACCCCCTCGACGTGCTGGCCCAGCAGATCGTCGCCATGTGCGCGGTCGACGATGTGACGGTCGAGGAGGTCGCCGAGGTGGTGGCCGGCGCCTACCCCTTCGCCGACTGCACGCCGGCCCTGCTCGAGAACGTCCTCGACATGCTGGCCGGCCGCTACCCCTCCGACGAGTTCGCCGAGCTGCGGCCCCGCATCGTGTGGGACCGGGCCGAGGGCACGCTGCGGGCGAGGGCCGGGGCCCGCATGCTGGCCGTGGTCAGCGGCGGCACCATCCCCGACCGGGGCCTGTACGGGGTCTTCACCCCTGAGGGCAACCGGGTGGGGGAGCTCGACGAGGAGATGGTCTATGAGAGCCGGGCGGGGGAGACGTTCCTGCTCGGCGCCACCACCTGGCGCATCGAGGAGATCACCCGCGACCGGGTGGTGGTCACGCCGGCGCCGGGGGAGCCCGGGAAGATGCCGTTCTGGCACGGCGACGGCCTCGGCCGGCCCGCCGAGCTGGGCCGGGCCATCGGCGCCTTCCTGCGGGAGGTCGACGGCTGGACGGACGACGCCCTCGCCGAGCGGTGCTCGCTCGACCCCCTCGCCCTGTCGAACCTCCGGTCCTACCTCGCCGAGGAGCGCCAGGCGACTGGCGGCGTGCTGCCCACCGACCGCCAGATCGTCGTCGAGCGCTTCCGTGACGACCTGGGCGACTGGAGGATCTGCGCGCTGTCGCCCCTCGGCGGGCGGGTCCACGCACCTTGGGCGCTGGCCATCGAGGCCCGGGCCCGTGACCGCCTGGACATCGAGGTCCAGACCATGTGGAGCGACGAGGGCATCGTCGTCCGCCTGCCGGAGGCCGACGAGTCGCCGCCGGTCGACTCCGTGCTCCTCGAGCCGGAGGAGGTCGAGGCCCTGGTCGTCGGCGAGCTGGCCAACTCGGCGCTGTTCGCGGCCCGGTTCCGCGAGAACGCGGCCCGCGCCCTGCTCCTGCCCCGCCGGCGGCCCGGCTCCCGCACGCCGCTGTGGCAGCAGCGCCAGCGGGCCGCCGACCTGCTGGCGGTGGCGTCGAGGCACGGCGACTTCCCGATCCTGCTGGAGACCTACCGCGAGTGCCTGCGCGACGTCTTCGACCTGCCCGCGCTCACCGAGCTGATGACGGCGATCCGGGCCCGGACGGTGCGGGTGGTGTCGGTCGACACGCCCTCGCCCTCGCCCTTCGCCCAGTCGCTGGCGTTCCAGTACGTGGCCAACTTCCTCTACGAGGGCGACGCCCCCCTGGCCGAGCGCCGGGCCCAGGCCTTGACCCTGGACCGGGAGATGCTGGCCGAGCTGCTCGGCGCCGAGGAGCTGCGGGAACTGATCCACCCCGATGCCCTGCAGGCGCTGGAGGACAACCTCCAGGCCCTCGACGACCGGTGGTGGGCCCGCGACGCCGACGAGGCCCACGACCTCCTGCGCCGGCTCGGCGACCTCACGGTCGAGGAGCTGCGAGCACGGTCGACGGGAGACTTCGCCGCCACCCTGCTCGGCGACCGCCGGGCCGTCGAGGTGCGCATCGCCGGCGAGCCCCGCCTGGTCGCGGCCGAGGACGCCGGCCGTTACCGCGACGCCCTCGGCGTGCAGGCGCCGCCGGGCCTGCCCGAGGTGTTCCTGGCGCCGGTCGAGGACCCGCTCGGCTCGCTGCTCGCCCGTTTCGCCCGCACCCACGGCCCGTTCCGGACGGAGGAGCCGGCGCTGCGGTTCGGCCTGCCCGCCGGCGTGGTGGAGTCGCTGCTGGCCGCCCGGGCCGACGCCGGCCTCCTGCTCCGGGGAGAGTTCCGCCCGGGCGGCTCGGGCCGGGAGTGGTGCGACCCCGACGTGCTCCGCCAGCTGCGCCGGCGGTCGCTGGCCGCCCTGCGCAAGGAGGTGGAGCCGGTCGACGCCGGCGCCCTGGCCGGCTTCCTGGCGGCGTGGCAAGGGGTCGGCGCCGAGGCCCGGGGCCTCGACCGGCTGTTCGAAGTGGTGCGCCAGCTCCAGGGTGTGGCCATCCCCGCCTCCGTGCTGGAGCGCGACGTGCTGGCGGCGCGGGTGGCCGACTACTCGCCCCGCCTGCTGGACGAGCTGGCCGCCGCGGGGGAGGTGGTGTGGGTCGGCGCCGGTCCCCTCGGGCGCGACGACGGCAAGGTGATGTTGTTCCTCCGGGGCCAGGCCCCCCTGCTGCGGGCGGCTGCGGTCGGAGAGGTTCCGAGCGGTCCTGACCACGACCGGCTGCGTGAGTTCCTGGAACGCCGGGGCGCCTCGTTCTTCCGCGAGCTGTCGGGCATCGACGACAGGGCGTCGCTCGACGCCCTGTGGGACCTGGTGTGGGCGGGCGAGGTCACCAACGACTCGTTCGCCGCCCTGCGGGCCTTCGCCGGCGCCGGCGGCAGCCGCGCCAGAGCCGCCAAACGGTCGGGCCGGCCCCGCGTCGGATCGCTCACCGTCCTGGGCCCGCCCAAGGCCCAGGGGCGCTGGTCGCTCGTGGAGGCCGACCTCCCGGCGACCGACGTGACTTCCACCCAGCGCCGGCACGCCTTGGCCACCGCCCTCCTCGACCGCCACGGGGTGCTGACCAGAGAGGCCGTCCGGGGCGAAGGCCACCCCCGCGGCTTCGCCGGCGTCTACCCGGTGCTGCGGGCCATGGAGGAGTCCGGCCGCTGCCGGCGGGGGTACTTCGTCGCCGGCCTCGGCGGGGCGCAGTTCGCGCTGCCGGGCGCCGTCGACCGCCTGCGCGCCGATCGCCGCGACCGCGCCAGGGCAACGCTGGTCCTGGCGGCCACCGACCCGGCCAACGTGTACGGCTTGTCGCTCCCGTGGCCGGTCAACGGCCCGCGACGGGTGGCCGGCGCCTACGTCGTCCTCCTCGACGGGATGCCCAGCCTCTACGTCGAGAAGGGCGCCAAGGGTCTCGTCGCCCTACGCCCCCACGACGGCACGTGGGAGGATGCCGCCGTGGCGGCGCTGGGCACTCTCGTCACCAGCGGGCGGCTCCGCCGGCTCAGTGTGGAGCGCTACGACGACGGCCTCGAACCGGTCCTGAAGGCGGCCGGCTTCGTCCCGACACCGAGGGGGCTGGTTCGGTACGGTGCCTGAAGGCCGAAGTGCCTGAGGGCGACGTCCTCTTCCGCACCGCCTCCACGCTGCAGCGGTGGCTGGCCGGGCGGGAGGTGACCGAGGCCACCGGGGCGGCGTTGCCGATGGTCGGCGAGACGGTGGAGAAGGTGGAGGCCAGCGGCAAGCACCTGCTCATCCGGTTCGGCTCCGGCCACGTCCTGCACACCCACCTGCGCATGACGGGGTCGTGGCACGTCTACAGCGCCGGCGAGCGCTGGCAGCGGCCGGCCGGCCAGGCCCGGCTGACGCTCACCTGCGGCACCCGCATGGCCGTGTGCTTCAACGCGCCGGTCGTCGAGCTGCTTGCTCCGGGAGCGGAGGCCAACCACCCGTCGCTGTCGGGCCTCGGCCCCGACATCCTGGGCCGACCGCTCCACCTCGAGGAGATCCGCGGGCGTGCCCGCCGCCGGCCCCCGGAGACCGCGCTCGGAGAGCTCTTGCTCGACCAGCGGGTCGTCGCCGGGATCGGCAACATCTGGCGCTGCGAGGCCCTGTTCCTGGAGGGCCGCAGCCCGTGGGCACCGGTCTCGTCGCTCACCGACGAGGAGCTCGACTCCCTCGTCTCGACCGCGGCCCGCATCATGGGCGAGAGCCTGGGCTCGAGCGGCCATGGGAGCGGGCGGCCGGCCCCGTCCCCCGGGCGGCCCCAGCGATGGGTGTACCGCCGCACGGGCCGGCCCTGCCGGCGGTGCCGCACGCCGATCAGGTCACGCGGCCAGGGCGAGCAGTCGCGCACCGCCTACTGGTGCCCTGACTGCCAGCCAGATCAGACCTTCTAAAACTCTTTACATTCTCTTTTAGAGCGATAGTCTGGAGGGGACAGGAGGAGGACTGACGATGAGGCGATTCTCGTTCCGGCCCGCGCTCACACTGCGGGGGCGGAAGTTCAAGGGGCCGAGGGGATGGGCGGGCAAGCCCCTGCACCCGCCACTCACCGACATCCCGGTCGCCGCGTACATCCTCGCCGCCGCCTTCGACGTGATCTCCCTTCTGGGGCGGGACAACGGGTGGTCACGGGACTTCTTCCGGGCCGGCACCTTCGTGTTCATCGGCGGCGCCACCGTCTCGGTGTTCGCCGCCCTCACCGGGTTCTGGGACTGGTGGAAGTCGTCGGAGAAGGGCACCCAGGCCCGTCGCACCATCAACGCCCATGCGTCGATCATGGTCCTGGTCACCGTCCTGGCCCTGGTCGACATCGGCCTGCGCCTGGCGGACTACGACCGGACCTATCCCAGCGCCGTCATCTGGGTGCTCTCCGTCGTGATCGCCCTGCTCGTCTCCCTCGGCAGCGTCTACGGCGGGGCCATGGTGTACGAGTACGGCTTCAACGTGGAGACCGCCGGCGACCACCCGGCATGGCACGCCTCGGAGACCGACGTCTTCCACGGCCGGCACTGAGGGACCGTGAGGTCGCACGAGCACCGCGCCGTCGGCGACGCCGCCACCGGCGGCGCCATGGTGAACGCCGGCGGCGAGTCGCCCGGCGACGCCTTCTGGCTCACCTTCGGTGACGTCGTTGCGCTGAGCGGGGACTTCTTCCCGCCCGACGCGCTGTTCTCCATGGCCGCGGCCATGGGCCAGGGCGGCACCCGGCTCGGCAGCCGGGACGAGCTCGTCGCCGCCCTCAAGGTGGCGACGGTCGACGAGGGTGTCGTCGACCACCGGTTCGGTCCGGATGGCCGGTTCGGGCACTTCGAGTTCAGCCTCGGCGCCGATCGCAGCGACGTCGAGCGTGCGGTGCGCGACCGCTACCTGTCGCTGGCTGCGGTCAACGACGACCACTTCGTGGCTCCCGGGCCGTCGGACGCCGCCACCGGGAGCGGGCTCCCCTCGGCGCCGGCTGCCTACCGCCATCTCCACCGGGCGGCGCTGGATGCGGCGTGGGACCTCGGCCGGCGCCGGGGCGACCTCTCCCGGGCCATGGCCCGGGAGGCGGCGGCTCAGCACTACCTCACCGACTCCTTCGCGTCCGGGCACCTGCGCACGCCGGTCGCCGCCATCCGCCGGTACTGGAAGGCCCGCTACCCGGGGTTCTGGACCGCGCTCCAGCGCCGGGTGGCGTCCGACACCGCCGCTGCCCTTCGGGAGGTCAGCGCAGCCATGCGGCTGCTGCCGCCGCGGTACCTGCACCGCCGCACGCAATCCGAGCTCGCAGGCCGCACCAGCGCCTATCCGGAGCTCTCGGTGGGCGATCTGGTTGCCCGGTGCTTCCACGACTGGGACAACGCCCACGGCCTCCGGGTCGAGGGCGGGGGCGCGGTGTTCGGTGACGGCTCCATCGCGGAGGGCGTCACGGCGGACCTGGCACTCGCCGCCGTCCGGGCCGGCAACGACGACATCGAGGTCGCCTACCGCCTCGGGGCGGCCGGGTCGCCACTGCGGGACGAGGCGCTGTACGAGGAGGTGCGGCGGGCGACCGGCGCCGGGGGGCCGGCATTCCTGGCGGAGATGCGGGTGCCGGCGGTGGCGGCGGACAACCCGCCGCAGAACTGGCAGGCGCCGGATGCCGAGACCCTGTGGGACACCCCGATGGTGGGTGACCGGGGGAAGACCGTGGGCCAGGCGCTGGTCGAGATGCTCGAGCCGCAGGGCCAGTTCATCCGCCAGCTGGACAGCCTCGGCGAGGGCCTGGCCGGGTCCCATGGGCCCTTCGGCCTGCCCGTGGTCGGCCCATGGCTGAGCCGGCGCTGCTGCCAGGCGTTCCACCGCGGCTTCGTGGCACCCCTCGCCCGCGACCCGGGCCCGGTGCTGCACGACTTGGTCCACGCCGGCGGCCCGGCCCGTATCCCCGCATCGGCGCCGGGATAGCGTCCCCGGCCATGAGCGCCGCCAGCCTGCCGGGTGTCGAATGGGACCAGGCGCTGGCCGCCCTCGCGAGGAGGAGGCGCGCGGGGCCGCCCTCGTACGATCGATCCGAAGCCCGGCGCCCACGCCGCCGGCCGGTGGACGGTCGGCGACGTCGCCATGCACCTGACCCAGGGCCTGGTGATCGTCCCCGGCCCGGCCCGGGAGGACATGGCCGACCTCCATGGCATGGTGCCGGCGCTGGCCGAGCGCCCGAGCCTGTCGCCGCTCGACGACGTCTGGGGGCAGGCCGAATCTCACGGTGCGGGGCGTGGGTGCCGATCCCGAGCGCGACCCGGCCGTGGCCCATCGACCCGGCCCACGCCGCACTGGTGTTCGACGGCTTCATCTGGCCGGTGATCGCCGCCCTCGACCCTCGGAGCATGGTCGACCAGGCCAAGGCGGCCGGCCTACGGGCCACCTACGACATCCGCATCCGGGGCGCCAACCGCTACCACTTCGCCTACGACGGCGCCCTGTCCATCGAGGCGCCGGCGGCTCGCAGGGTCGACTGCCACATCGTCGCCGACCCCGCCGCCCTCCTACCCGTGGCGTCGAACCGCCAGAGCCAGTGGGCGGCCATCGCCAGAGGGAAGCTGCTGGCGTGGGGGCGCAAGCCGTGGCTGGGCTCCCGCTTCCGCTCCCTGATGCACAACCCCTGAGAGGTCAGCGGGCGGTCTCGAGCAGGCGGGCCAGCACCTCGGCCTCCCCGGACACCCCGAACCCCTCCATGTTGACGATGTAGTCACGGCTGCCACGGACGAAGGTCATCCGGTGGATGGGGCGCTCGGCCGGAAGGATGGCGCCGCTGACGCCGGCAGGGACCGGGAGGCGGTCGGGGCCGAACGTGCATTGGCTGGCGAGGCGCCTGGACTCGTAGCGGACCGGTCCCAGGTCCGAGTCGAACTGGAACACCTCCAGCTTCACGGTGAGGGCGCCGGCCACGAAGTTCCGCTCGTACCCACCGACGAAGCCGGCGTTGACCAGGGCGGCGGCCGTGGCCGGGTTGGCGAACGAGGCGATGCCCCGCTCCCGTTCGGCCCCCGTGGTGTATCCGGACAGCGTTGTCGGGAGCGTCGACGCCAGGGCGCCAGCGGGCAGGACGCCGGCCTCACCGGGCGTCGCCGGCGGGGGCTTCGGGCAGATCTGGCGTCGGGACTCCACGACCTCGGGCAACACGAACGGCCCGGTGACGACGAACACCAGCGGAACGAGGCCGATGAGGCGTTTGGGCGACCAGCCGTCATTGCGGCGGACCTTCTTGAAGAGCTCCGGTGGCAGCGGGGGGAGATCGCCCCGGAGATCGGGGAGAGCAGCGCCGGCGGGCGGAGTGACAGCGGGGCCGAGCCAGTCGTCCTCGGGATCGGGGAGGTCCTGTTCGGCCTTGTCGACCGCTCGGCGGACGGCCCGGCTCAGCGGTCGGATCTTGCCGGCCGGCCAGATCACGCCGTCCGGCGTCCGGGCGTACCCGGCCGCCTTGCGCCGGCGTTCGGCGAAGACATCGACGTCGACCGCACCCTCGGGCGCATCGTCGGCGTCGGCGAGGCGGAAGGCCAGCACCGGGTGAGCCGAGGGCGGGGCGTCGCGGTCCCAGAGGACGGCCCAATGAGTGGGTGCCCGGCCGGAGACCGTGACCGAGGCCAGGACCATAGGGCGCGGCGTCGTGGCGTAGGCGGCGACCCGGCGCAGCCGGCGGGGCCACCGCCATCCGCGCCATGCGATGCCCAGGGAGAGCAGCGCGAAGCCCGCCGCCATGCCGAGCTGGAGGCCATAGGGGTCGTTCCAGTCCTCGACGGTACGGACCCGCCGGGGGTTTCCCGGATCGTAGGCGACCTCCACCGTGGCACCCATGGGATGCCGGGACAGTTCGTTGATAGGGATGCTGGCCTCGACCAGACGCCCGTCGGGCGTGGCGAATGCAACCCGGACGCGGTCCGAGAACTTCCAGATCGAGCCGCCCACGACCTCTGCGGGCGCCCGCAGCCCGTCCCGGAGGAGCGGGGCGTACATCCGGTGCTGCGCGATGGCGAGGGCCGCGAGCACGACGGTGGGGAGGAGGAAGAGGGCGGCTGCGAGGCGCAAGCCGTGGGCCTGCCGGTCCAGGGCCGCGGTGTCGGGGGGAGCGTCCTGTTCGACGTCGCCGGCGTCGCCGGCGTCGATCGAGCGGGGCGGGGCGATGGTCATTTCAGCGGTGCTCGTGTCCAGTCGTGCATGGCACGGGCCCATGCGTCGAGGACGGTGTAGGGATCTCCCCTGTTGTCCTCGCAGATGCAGAGCTGGAGCCGGACGAGGGTGTCGCCCACGAGGAAGGCGGCGCGATAGGGAGGGAAATCCCAGTCGTGGTAGACGTAGGCCACGCCGCCGGGAATGCCGGCGAGGGGGCGGATGCCCGTGGCGACACCGGCCCGGCAGGCATCGGTCAGCAGCCGGCGGTCGAGCGCCGCGGCCTGCGCCGGCGAGCCGGCCTGGAGTACCTCGGCACCGAACAGGAGGTCTCCGGCCTCGAAGCTCGTCGATGCGCCCCCGACGAACCCGCTGTCCTCCAAGGCCGCGCTCGTGCTGGCGCCGAGGAGCGTCGCCGAATACTCGGTGTACTGGGCCGGCGACTGGTACTCGGTGTGGTGGAGCTGCCGCATCGGCCCCGGGTCGGGGTGGGGGGGCATCGGCTCCGTCAGCAGCTGGAAGACCGCAGACCCGAGGTTGCCGGGAATGGGCATCACATCGGCGGCCATCTCGGGGATGGTGCACGGCTCGGGCGCGGCGGCGACCGCCGGGGCGGTGCCGGTCAGGACGTCGCTGCGGACGGCGGCGACGACGAGGGCCGACGCCAGGAGGGCGGTGCAGGCGAACGCGAGCGCCAGCGCCCGCCCCGTCGTCCTCTTCGCCGTGGCGCCCATGGTTCGCCTCCGGGGTCTTGATCGGCCGGAGCGGGGAGCGGCTTGAGCGCCGGCGCTACCTGACGGCCACGAAGAGGCCCCGGTCCGTGAGCGCTGGCTTCGGCTCGTGGTCGACGGTCAGGCCGGCGGCGCGGTAGACGTCGAGCTGCTGCGCGATGGTGAACAGGCCCATGCGGTGCAGCTCCGTGAACGACCCCGTGCGGGCGGGCGTGGCTAGGGCGTAGAGCATCTCGATCACGCTCTGGTCCCCCTCGCGCCAGGAGCGGCTGACCCGGGACACGGCGAGGTCGCCGGCCTGGGCCGCCTCGGAGAACACCGCTCCGTCGTGCCAGTCGTCGGGCTCGAACCAGGGCTCGACGACCAGGACGCCGCCGGGCAGCAGGTGCTCCCCCATGGTGGCGACCGCGGCGGCCAGGTCGTCGAGGGTCGCCATGTAGCCGATCGAGCTGAACAGGCACACGACGGCGTCGAAGCGCCGTCCCAGCCGGAACGTCCGCATATCAGCGTCTTGCAGGGCGACGCCGGGCAGCCGTCTGCGGGCTGCGTCCAGCATGGCCGCCGACAGATCCACGCCCTCGACCTCGAATCCCAGCCCCTGGAAGGCGGCGAGGTGCAGGCCGCTGCCGCACGCCACGTCGAGGACCGTTCGCGCCTCGGGCCGGCGCCGGCGGATCCGCTCCACCACGGCCGCGGCCTCCCGGCGGTACTCCTTGCCGCGCGCCGCGTGGAGCAGCTCGTAGGCCTCGACGCTGTGCCGGTACGGGTCCTCCATGGGTCCTGCAAGGATGCCCGCCATGGCCGGGCCGGCGCGACGAGATGCCCGCCCCCGCCTGCTGGCCGACCTGACACCCCTGCGGGTGTCGCGTGACTACCGGCTCCTTTTCACCGGCAACGCCGTGTCCTACCTGGGCCGCCAGCTCACCGTGGTGGCCATCCCGTTCCAGGTCTTCACCATGACCGGATCGTCGCTCGCCGTCGGGATGATCGGGCTGGCAACCGTGGTGCCCCTTGTCACCCTGTCGCTGGCCGGCGGCGCCATCGCCGATGCCGTCGACCGCCGCAAGCTGCTCCTCCTCAACCAGTTGCTCTCGGCGCGACCAGCGCCGGCCTCGCCCTCAACGCCGGCTCGTCGTCGCCGGAGCTGTGGCCGTCTACGTGCTGGCCGCTCTCTCCGCCGGCCTGGCCGGCGCCGACCTGCCGGCCCGCAATGCCATGATCCCGAACCTCGTCGGGCGGGAGCTGTACCCGCCGGCCGCCGCGCTCGGCCAGATCCGGTTCCAGGTCGGCCAGGTGGCGGGGCCGGCGCTGGCCGGCCTCATCATCAGCCAGGTCAGCCTGGCCGCCGCCTACTGGATCGACGTGGCCGGCTTCGGCGCCGCCGTCCTGGCCCTGATGCTGATCCGTCCGCAGCCGCCCGAGGGCGGTGGCACCCGGGCCAGCCTGTCGTCGATCGCCGAGGGGCTGCGCTACGTGCGGGGCCGCAAGCTCCTGGTCGGCACGTTCCTCATCGACATCGGCTGGCCCTGGCCGGCGCCGCCGACGTCGTCTCGGCGGTACACCATCCTGCAGCTCTCCGTGCCCGACGGGCTGCGCGGCCGGCTGTCGTCGGTCCACATCGCGGTGGTCACGGGCGGGCCGCAGTTCGGCGATGCCGAGGCCGTGCGGTGGCGGCGGTCACCCGGGCCCCGCTTCTCGGTCGTCTCGGGCGGGGTCGCCTGCATCCTCGGCCTCGCCGCCGCGTTCGGTGGGCGCCCGAACTGGCCCGATACGATGCCCTGGCTGAGACGAGGAGGTCGGATGGCTAACGGAGCGAAGGAACGCACGGTTGCCGACGTCATGACCAAAGACGTCCTGACCGCGTCCTCCGACGACGCACTGGCCAAAGCGTCGGCAAGGATGATCGAGCGGGGCGTCGGCTCAGTCGTGGTCGTCGACCCGGGCACGCCCGTCGGCATCCTGACCGAGCGGGACCTGGTCCGGGCGTCGGCGGCCGGCGCCGACCTGGCCTCGGCGACGGTGGCCGACTGGATGACGCCCAGCGCCGGCACCGTCGCCCCTGGGGACACGGTCCTGTCGGCGTTCGACAACCTCACCGCCCACGGCTACCGCCACCTTCCCGTGGTCGACAACGGCCAGCTGGTCGGCCTCGTGTCCATCCGCGACATGCTCTCGCTGGCCCAGGTGCTGCGGGTCGAGCACCCGGGAGCCATCGAAGCCCGCCGAGGGCTCGAAGGCGTGGTCGTGGCCGAGACCGAGGTCGGCGACGTCCGGGGCCAGGAGGGCTTCTACCACTACCGCCAGTACAACGCGGTGGAGCTGGCGGAGCGGCGCTCGCTGGAGGACGTGTGGCACCTGATGTACCAGGGCCACCTGCCCAGCCCCGAGGAGCGGGAGTCCTTCGCCGACGAGATCCGGTCGTTGCGCGACATCCCACCGTCGGTCAAGGACCTTCTTCCGGCCATCGCCACCGCCGGCGAGCACTTCATCCCCCTCGACGCCCTGCGCACCGCCTACTCGCTGCTGGCCTACGCCTTGGACTTCAAGTCCTGGCTCGACATCCCCAAGGAGGAGTTGCGGGCCAACGCCATGCAGACCAGCGCGGTGATGCCGACGCTGATCATGGCCCTTTACCGCCTCAACCAGGGCCTCGAGCCCATCGACCCCAACCCCGAGCTGCCCTACGCCGCCAACTACCTCTACATGCTCACCGGCGAGGTCCCCGACCCCGATCACGCCCGGGCCATCGAGCAGTACCTCATCTCCACCACCGACCACGGGTTCAACTCCTCCACCTTCACCGGCCGGGTCATCACCTCCACCGGCGCCGACGTCGGCTCGGCCGTCGTGGGCGCCATCGGCGCCCTGTCGGGCCCGCTGCACGGTGGTGCGCCCAGCCGGGCGCTGGACATGCTCGACGCGATCGGCACACCCGACAAGGCCGAGGCGTGGATCCGGTCGTCGATCGAGCGCGGCGAGCGGATCATGGGCTTCGGCCACCGCATCTACAAGACCGACGATCCCCGGTCTCTGATGCTGCGCGACGTGGCCACCCGCCTCGGCGGCGACATGGTCGACTTCGCCAAGAAGGTCGAGAAGACGGTCGTCGAAGTGCTGGCCGAGCTCAAGCCGGGCCGCAACCTCTACGCCAACGTCGAGTTCTACGCCGGCGTGGTGATGGACAAGGTGGGCCTGCCCCGCACCCTTTTCACGCCGACGTTCACCTCCAGCCGGGTCATCGGCTGGACCGCCCACATCCTCGAGCAGGCGGCCGACAACCGGCTCATCCGCCCCAGCGCCCACTACGCCGGCCCCCCGCCGCC
>DATLHA010000058.1:0-8328 GCA_035540095.1 Acidimicrobiales bacterium
TGCCGGGCCCAGGTCGAGCGGGCCATCTACTGGGGCTTCGACGTCAGCCACCTCGACTCCCACATGGCCGTCCTCGAGCTGCGGCCGGAGTTCTTCGACATCTACCTGGAGCTGGCCGTGGACTTCCGGCTACCGATGCGGTTGGGAGCGGCCACTACCGAGCGGACGGTCGGTTTCCCGTTCCGCCGGCTGGCCGCCGAGGAGGGCATCCTCTTCCCGGACCACTTCCTGCACGTCCCCAAGATCGGCAGCCGCCGGGCCATCGAGCGGGCCCTCGTAGAGCTTCCCGAGGGCGTCACCGAGCTTCACGTCCGCCCCGCCCTCGACACCGCCGAGCTCCGGGCCCTGGCGCCCGACTGGGCCGGCCGGGTCGACGACCACGACCTGGTGACCGGCCACAGCACCTTGCGGTCGCTGGCCCACCGGGCCGGCGCCGCCTTCATCGGGTACCGGGAGATCCGCGACCTCCAACGGTCCTAGCCCTCGTTCTGGTTGCACCTGCCCGCGCATGCGGTGGTCAGGTGCAACCAGTTCGCGGGATCAGGCGGCCTGGACCTTGCCGACCACCACGGGATCGGCCCGGCTGGCCACCACGCCGCCGGCCACTTCTTCGGTGATGGCCAGGGCGGAGACGTTGCCGTTCATCTTGAACGGGACGATCCCGAGCTCGTTGCCGAGCACGCCGACGGAGATCTTGTTGGTCCCCACCACAGCCCACAGCTGGTAGGTCCGCTCCGCCGGCAGCGTCGGCAGCCTGGGGTTGACCAGGTAACCGGTACCGTCACGCAGGACGATGGCCTGGACGTAGCGGGCCCCGTCGGTCGAGACCAGGTCGACCTTCTGGGCGCTGGGGTCGGCCAGAGCGGCGTTGGCCGAACGCTCGAGCTCGGCGAGTGCGGTGACGTCGGGGTCCCGGAGCCCGCCGTCGTCGATGGCCCGGACACCGAGGAAGCCGATCATGGCCATGGCCGCCACCGCCACCATGGCCGCGATCCCCACGCCGAAGCCCCGCCGGGCCGCCCGGTCCGCTCCGGAGGCGACGGTCGGCGGCGGCGGAGGCGCCGGCTTCATGGCGATCACCGGCGCCAGGTCCAGCGGCGGCGGCTGCTCCTCCAGGGACGCGGCGATCTTGTCCCAGAGGCCCGGCGGCGGCTTGCCCCAGCCCGGCGTCAGCAGCCCGGCGACCTCCCGGTGCTCGCTCACCTCGGCCAGGCACGCCTGGCACCCCTGGACGTGGCGGTCAACCGCCTGTAGCTCCGCCGGCTCCAGGGCGTCGAGCGCGTACGCACCGAGAAGGTCGGCGACCTCAGCGTGGCTCAGCTCTCTGCCCATGTCACCCCTCCCAACCCTGCTTCAGCGAGGTCCTTGCGCAGCCGTCGCAGGCCCGAGCGGATCCGACTCTTGATCGTCCCCTCGGGTGCGTCCAGCATGACAGCGACCTGTCGGTATGTGTGCCCCCCGAAGTACGCCAGCTCGATCGCCTGCCGCTCGTCGGTGGGGAGGCCGGCGACGACCTCCTTGACCTTTTCCGAGACCGTCAGGTCGATGACCTCCCTCTCGATGTCGTCGCCGAAGGCGGTCGACTCCCGGGCCTCGCGCTCCTCCCGCCGGCGGCGGGAGGTCTCCGAACGCAACAGATCCACCGACCGGCCGTGGACCTGGGCCAGCAGGTAGGCCCGCAGGCTGCCCCGCTCGGAGTCGAAGCGCTCCGGGTTGTTCCAGAGCCGCAGGAACACCTCCTGCAGGATCTCCTCGGCCAGGTCCTTGTCGTTGAGCAGCCGGCGAGCGAGGCCGTAGGCGGCCCCACCGTGGCGGCGGTAGACCTCGGCCAGGGCGCCTTCCTGCCACCGGCCAATGGCGACGACCAGCGTGGCGTCGCTCGCTTCTCGGAGATCGTCCATGTCCACAGCACCCCTTGTACGGAGCCCGCCGTCCCGGTGGACGTACCCGGTCCAAAACGCGCGATGACCGGTCAGCTTAGGCTCGGCCGGTGCACACCGACGAGGGACGGGGACTCGCCCGCCGGCACGTCCTGGCCCTCTTGGGCGGCGGAATCCTGGGCGGCCCCCTCGCCGCGCCCGCCGGCGCCGACACCGCCCTCGACGTCCGCATCCTCCAGACCGCCTCGTCGCTCGAAGCCCTCGCCGAGGCGGCCTGCGCCCGGTTGCCGGCCGACGGGCTGAGTGGGTTCGCCCGGGACGCCGGCCGGCGCCACGCCGAGCACAAGCAGGCGTTCCAGAGCCAGACCTCTACCCTCGGCGGCCGGAGCCAGGACGCCCCCAACCCGCGGTTCCTCCTCCTGCTGGAGGAGCCGGACCCGCTCGCCGCCGCCGCCACCATCGAGAAGGTGCTGGTCGACACCTACATCTCCAACCTCACCGTTGCCGGCGACCGCCGGGCCAGGGAGCTGCTGGCGGCGGCGATGGCGGGCGCGGCCCAGCACCTGGCCGTCTTCCGGGTCGCCGGCGCCCTCGCCGCGCCCGGATCCACCCAGCCCCTGGCCGTGCCGTTGCCGGTAGCGGACCTCCCGAAGCTGCCGTCCACGGTCGGCACCGTCGCCCCGCCGGAGGCCCTTCATGCCATGGGCGGCCCCGAGCTGATCGCCGATCCGGCGAGCGGGGCGCTGGGATGACGCTCGACCTCAGCCGGCGCCGGCTCCTCGCCGCCGGCGCCGCCGCGGTGGTGGCCGGGGCCTGCTCCGAGCGCGACGGTGGCGGCGGCGACGTCGACCTCGACTTCGCCGCCGGCGCCGCCGGCATCGAGCGGCTCGCCGTCGACCACTTCACCGGCACCGGCCGGCTGCTGACGGACGGCAAGCTCGGAGCCCTCGTCCCCCCTGCCCTCGCCGCCCTCGTCGCCAATGCCGTCGGGCAGCACCGCCAGGCCCACGACGCATGGAACAAGGTCCTCGCCGGCGCCGGCCGGGCCGAGGTCACCGCATCCCCGGCCAAGGCCCAGGAGGCCCTCAACGCCGCCGGCCTGCGGGTGACCGACGTCCTCGCCGCCGCCGCCCTGGCCCTCCGGCTGGAGGACTATGCCTGCCAGACATACCAGCGGGCGCTTCCCACGCTGGGGGGACCGGAGACGACCACCCTGGCCGCCCGGCTCAACGTGGCCGGCCAGCAGCGCCAGGCCGTCCTCCGCTACCTGCTCGGACGCAACCCCCTCGCCGGCGCCGGCGCCGATCCCCACCTACGGCTGATCACCGGCTGAACGCGCACCAGCCCGCCTCCGAGGAGGCGGGCTGCGGCGGGGGACGCAGAGGGCCCGCGCGCAGAACTTCTCGGCGGACTTCTTCACGGTGGCGTCGGCCGGCACCGTGGCGGTGTCGCTCATGTGGCTGACCGCGGCGCGCAGGGTGGTGGCCGTCTGGTGGCGTCACCGGCCTTCTGGGCGTCGATGACCGACTTGAGGGTGGTGGCGTGCATCTTCACGTGCCTTCTTCGTGACCAGCGGTCTCGTCCTGGTCGGCCAGGGCGCCCTGCTCTGGCTAAGGCCGTCGCCCGGCCGCCTACCGCCCGGTGCCGGCGTCGACGGCCGCCATGGCGGTGCTCTTCGCCGCCGGCCTGGCCGTGGTCGCCCTGGCGAGGGCCAAGCCGGCGCAGATCAGCACCCGGCTAGCCGCGGCCTCATCTCCGCTGCTCGCTCCTAATAGTCGGTGATGTCGTTGATCTTGGCCTGGATGGCCTTGTACTCCGGGCTCTGGGTCAGGGGGAGGAGGCTCATCAGCTTGCCCATGTTGCTGCCCGGCACGACCTTGATCCGGCCCTGCATGAAGGCGGCGTTGGGGTCCAGCTCGCCCTTCTGCATCTTCACCGCGTCCTCGTAGGACATCGAGAGGGTGATCTCGGCATCAGGGTCGTCGCCGAGGGGCCACTCCTTGATCTTCCCGCTGTCGATCACCCAGTAGTAATGGACGTCGCCCTCGGGAGTGCCCTTCACCTGGTACTGCAACCGGGCGGTGGCGCCGGCCCGCTCCGGGAACTCCTGCGCCAGCTCGCGGCCGGCGTCCATCCACTCCTGGCTCAAGTACTTCGGCATGAGACGGCAGCCTAGCGACCGAGTTCGGGCTGGACGCGCTCCCGGATCCCGGTGAAAAGGTCGTCCTCGGGGAAGTACGGAGGCGTCTCCACCAGCGAGCGGGCCAGGATGTAGTCGTCCCAGGGGTACACGGACGTGACCTCGGGGGGCAGGCCGAACCAGAAGGGCGAGTTCGGGTCGATCTGGGTGGCGTGGGCGAGCAGAGCTTCCTTGCGGATGTCGTCGCCGGCGCTCACGTCGATCTTGGTCGTGATGCGATCGTCGAGCCCGGGCCGCTCGAACCACTTCTCGTCGAAGGGCGACTCCATGCCCAGCTCCAGGAACTTCTCGTGGATGGCCACCATCCGCCCCCGGGCCCAGGCGCTGTAATAGAGCTTCATCGGCTGCCACGGAGGGCCGGCGTCGGGGTAGGCGTCGGGGTCGCCGGCGGCGTCGAAGGCGACGATACCGATGTCGTGGACCCGCAGGTGGTCCGGGTGGGGGTAGCCCTGCTGGTCGTCGGGATAGATGATCATCACCTGAGGGCGCTCCCGCCGGATCACCGCCACCAGCCGGCCCACCGCCTCCTCCTCCGGCGCCTGGGCGAAGCAGTCGGAGTTCTGGTTGGCGGGGCTGCCGGCCATGCCGGAGTCCCGGTACCCGAGCATGACGACCTCGTGGTAGCCGATGACCTCGGTGGCCCGGGCCAGCTCCTCCATGCGGATCTGGTGGAGGTTCTCCCGCACCTCGGGCCGGTCCATGGCCGGGTTGAGGATGTCGCCCTCTTCTCCGCCGGTGCAGCACACCAGCACGCACCGCACACCCTCCCGGGCGTAGTGATGGACCGTCGCCGCGCCCTTGGACGACTCGTCGTCGGGGTGGGCGTGCACGGTCAGCAGCGTCAACCTCTCGCTCACGACCTCAAGCTACCGCTCGACGTCGGCGTCCTCGGCCGAATGGCACCGGAAGCCGGTGGGGCGACAGTCCGCCTCTCCGGGGCCACCGCTCCTTCCTGGGTCACACTGTCGCCATGAAAATCGCATTCGTCGGCTCGTTCTCGACGGGCAAGACCACCCTGGCCAACCTCTTCGCCCGCGAGTGGGACTATCCCCTCCTGCCCGAGGTGGCCCGCGAGGTCGTCCAGCTCGGCTTCCCTCTCGACCAGAGCGCCACGGCCGAGACCGAGACCCTGATCTTCTTGAAGCAGTGGCGGGCCGAGGTGTCCCACGACCATTTCGTGGCCGACCGTTCGATCTACGACGTGCTGGCCTACGCCGACTGGGTGATGGAGCACCAGGAAAGCCGCAAGGAGAACCACCTCTGGTACGAGTCCCGGGAGCTGGCGGTCATGGATCTGCGGGCCCGCTACGACCACGTCTTCTACCTGCCCGTCGAGTTCCCGATCGTGCTGGACGGGCTCCGGCCTGACGACACCGCCTTCCAGGCCGACATCGACCGCCGCATCGTCGCCCTCCTGGAGGGCGCAGACGTGGCCTACCAGACCCTGACCGGCACGGTGGAGGAGCGCCAGGAGCAGGTGCGGCGGGCGGTGAGGATGGCCCCGGTGTGATCACGGCCGTCTGCTCGCGGAAGGCACCGTCCAGGCGGTGCCCTGCTACTGGTAGCTGCCCGCGGGCACCAGCTGGTCCTCCCCCGTGTCCTCGTCCTCGATGAGGACGTAGCCGCACAGCTCGGCCAGGATGGCGTGGCCCTCGTCGGGGCCGGTGGCGATGAGGTCGTCGCCCGCTCGCAGGACGACCGAGGCGCGGGGGCGGTAGAGGTAGCGGCCGCCCCGGCGGATGGCCAGCAGGTAGAAGCCGGTCTCGGTCTCCATGCACAGGCTCTGGAGCGACTTGCCGTCGGCCGGCGCCCCCGCCGCCACCGGGACCCGCACGACCACCTCGTCGGCGTGGCCCAGAGCGATGGCCAGGATGGGATGGAGCTCCTCCCCCTCCTCGATCAGCCAGACCAGCTGCTGGGCCGCGTCGCCGATCTCCTCCGCAGCCTGGGCCAGGTGGAGCAGGCCGCGCAGCGCCGAAGGGTCGAGGTGCTCCTGGGCGCCCCGCAGCACCCACAGCTCGAGCCGCTCCTTCATCTCATCCAGGCGGTCCTCGAGGTGGTTGACCTCGGCGGCCAGGCCAGGGTCGCGGAGGACCAGGGCCGAGTAGGCCAGGCCCACCGCCACCTCGGAGATGTTCTTCATCTCGACGAGGACGTCGATGGCCCGGTCGAGGTCGGAGATGGCCGCCTCCTCCGACGCCCGGGGCGGCTCCCAGTCAGGGGCCCCGGCCAGCGAGCGGAGCTCGGCGATGCCGGCGGCCGCCCCCTGCAGGAACAGCACGTCGCCGGGCAGGAGGACGAGGTCACCCTCCACGTCGTTGATCCAATCGCGGTCGCGGCGGATGGCCACCACCCGCATGCCCACCTCGACCGGTAGCTCCAGGTCCGAGAGAGCCCGGTGGGCCATCTGGGAGTCCTCACGGATCCGCACCCGGTGGGAGATCTCCTCCGCCATGGAGAGGTCCGCCACCAGGGCGCGGGGAATGCCGAGGCGGTGGGTCACGATGCGGCCGATGTCGACGGCGGCGTTGCCGAGGCGCTCGATGGCCCCCACCACCTGCAGCACCGAGGCCATGGCGTCGGCATCGCGCGGCGAGCGGGCCGCCAGCACGCAGATGGCGCGCATCTCGTGCACGAGCTCGGAGAGGCGGGCCTCGAGCTCGTAGACCTCCTCGGCCATGGCGACATCGCTGAAGTAGACCGCCGCGTAGCCCAGGTCGATCATCAGCTCGGAGGTGTCCTTCGCCTCCGAGAGCATTTCCTTGAGATTCCGAGGTTTGTCGTCCATGGGGACCCCAGAAGCGTAGCGGGCGCTTCGCCGGTCCCGGAAGCAAGCCGGTCAGCGGGGCGTGCGCTGCCGTTCCCGGGGCTCCGCCTCCATGCCCATGACGCCCGGAGCCGCCGCACGGCTCCACGAAGACTCAGGCGATGCCGACGGTGACGATCACCACGATGAGGGCGAGGGCGCCGACGAAGTCGACGGAGGACGTCACGAGGGGCACGCCGTAGGTGTCGGGATCGGCCCCGAAGCGGACGGCGGCGATGGTGCCGTAGTAGGCGACTGCCACCACGAAGGACACGGCGAAGATCCCCCCCACCAGCGAAACCAGCACCATGTCCACCAGCCCGGGGCTGGCCTGGCCGAGGGCCCGTCCGACGAAGTGGGCCCCCACGGCGTTGAACAGGTAGACGGGGATGCCGAGAGCAAGGATGAGGGCGCCGTCGGCCCGGGCGTCCCGGTTCGGGAAAGGCGCCGGCGACATCAGGCCGAGGTGGAGCTTGGTCGACAGGCGGCTGGAAAGGATGCCGCCCAGGGCACCGGCGCTGCTGATGAACGCCGGGAACAGGATCAGCAGGGCCGGGAACGTGGAGAACGTGCCCAGCCGCTTCTCCATGGCGATGCCGGCCATGGTGCTCAGGCAGGCGGCGGCGAAGAGGATGGGCATCGACTCCCGCACCACCCGGCGCAGCACCTCCTCCTTCGACCGCCAGGCCAGGGCGAAAACCACGACCACGGCGCCGGCCACGAGCGTCCCCACCGTGTTGGCCAGCAGCTCGATGTCGAGCAGCAGGCTGGCCAGCCACAGGGCCGGCAGGGTGAGGACGTCGCCCAGCGTCGACACCAGGGGCGCGGTCAGGTTGTCCAGGTCCCATCCGTAACGCACGGAGCCGGCGGCGAGCAGGATCGTCGCCCCCAGGACGACGACGGACGCCAGCGCCCCGCCCACGATCGAGATCAGAGCCAGGTCGAGCACCGAGATGGTGTCCATCACCCCCAGGGCCACGGCCACCGTCTTGGCGACCACCGCCAGCAGCAGCGAGAGCATGAGGGTGAGGACGAGGGCGGCGGCGACGTTCTGGCCTATCAGGCTCTGCCGGCGCAGAGACATCCGGAAGTTGCCGAGGTGGATGGCGGTGCTCAGCCGGTTGCCCAATGCGGCGAAGACGTTGCCCCGCAGCCCGATGGCGGCGGGGACGAGCACCAGCAGGCCGGGCAGGCGCTCGAAGGTGTCGGTGATGCTCCCCAGCACGGCGCCGGCCACCAGGCTGGTGCTGCTGTTCAGGGCCAGGCTGACGAGGCTCTGGCCCACGACCTCCCGGCTGGGCCCGAGGAGAGCCAGCAGCCGGGCCCGCAGCCGCAGCGGCGGCGGGCGGCGGATCGGGAGGGGGCGGCTACGCCGGCGGGCGTCCTCCGACGGAGGCGGCGCCGAAGGCCGCGGGCGAACCCGGGCGCGGGGACGGAGCGGG
>DATLHA010000059.1:0-13887 GCA_035540095.1 Acidimicrobiales bacterium
GACCAGGTTGGAGATGATCGGGGCGTCGCCGTGGTAGCGGAGGCCGCCGGCGTGGATGGCCGGGGGCACGAAGTCGTGGCCCAGGGTGTACATGGCCAGCAGCGGCGTCATGCCGGCGGTGTCGCCGAAGTCGTAGTCGAAGCGCCCCGACGTGAGCGTGGGGCACGACGACGGCTCGACGGCCATGAGACGCACGCCGGCGTCGGGCACGAACGGCAGGGCGATGCCCGCCAGGTTGGAGCCGCCGCCGCAGCTGCCGATGACGACGTCGGGCCGCTCCTCGCCGGCGAGGGCCAGCTGCTCCTTGGCCTCGAGGCCGATGACGGTCTGGTGGAGCAGGACGTGGTTGAGCACCGAGCCGAGGGAGTAGTGGGTGTCGTCCCGGCTGGCGGCGTCACGGACGGCGTCGCTGATGGCGGAGCCCAGGGAGCCGGGGTGCTCGGGCTCGTCGATCGGCGACGGCTCGACCGCGCCGCCCCACGTCTCGATCATGATCCGCCGGTACGGCTTCTGCTGGTACGAGGAGCGCACCATGTAGACCTTGCACTCCATGCCGAACAGGGCGCAGGCCAGCGACAGGGCACTCCCCCACTGGCCGGCGCCGGTCTCCGTCGCCAGCCGGCTGACGCCTTCCTGCTTGTTGTAGAAGGCCTGGGCGATGGCGGTGTTGGGCTTGTGGGAGCCGGCCGGCGACACCGACTCGTCCTTGAAGTAGATCCGGGCCGGCGTGCCCAGGGCCTGCTCGAGCCGGCGGGCCCTCACCAGTGGCGTGGGCCGCCAGGTGCGCAGGACGTCGAGCACCTCGCCGGGGATGTCGACCCAGGGCTCGGCCGTAACCTCCTGGCCGATGAGGGCCATGGGGAACAGCGGCGCCAGGTCGTCGGGGCCGACGGGCTGCCGGGTGGCCGGGTGCAGCGGCGGCTGCAACGGGCTCGGCAGGTGGGGGACGACGTTGAACCACGCCGGCGGGATGCGGTCGGCCGTGAGGGTCCAGCGGTCGATGGTGGTCATTTGATCCCTTCTCTCAACCGCCGTAGGGCTTCGGCAGGGTCGGGGTCGGTGACCAGGCGCTCGCCGATGAGGGCGCCGTCGTAGCCGGCGTCGCGTAGCCTCACCAGGTCCTGCGGGGTCTCGATGCCGGACTCGGCCACTTTCAGCATCCCGGCCGGGATGGTGCGGGACAGGCGCACGGCCAGGGTCTTGTCGACCTCGAACGTGCGCAGGTCGCGCTGGTTGACGCCGATCATGTCGGGGTGCGCCGGCAGGGACCGCTTGATCTCGTCGACGTCGTGGCACTCGACCAGCGCGGCCATGCCCAGGTCGTGGGCCAGGGCGCGGAACTTCTTGAGCTCGTCGTCGGTCAGAGCGGCCACGATGAGGAGCACGGCGTCGGCGCCCATGATCCGGGCGTCGTAGATGTCGCGCTCGTCGACGGTGAAGTCCTTGCGCATGACCGGCAGGTTGGTGGCGTCACGGGCGGCGGCCAGGTCCTCGGGGGAGCCGCCGAAGAACTCGTCGTCGGTGAGGACCGAGATGGCGACGGCACCGCCGGCGGCGTAGGCCTGGGCCAGCGCCGCCGGATCGAGGTCGGGGGCGAGGTCACCCTTCGACGGCGAGCGTCGCTTGATCTCGGCGATGACGTCGAGTCCCCAGCGACCCATCGACTTGCGGAACTTGCGGGGCGGCGGCGCCGCCTCGGCCAGCTCCCTGAGCCGGCCGGCGTCACGGCTGTCGGCCGCCGCCGCCTCCCTGTGGGCAGCAACGATGCGGTCGAGCGTGGTTCCCATTGCCGGCGATCGTAGTTGTCACACCCCCCTGGTTGGCTTGGGGACGGTGGGGACCGACCGCGTCATCGCTTCTCTCGCCTCAGAACAGCACAGCGTCGTGACGAGGCCGTTGCTCACGGGGCAATCCTCCAAACCTCCTGCGATGACGGAAGCGTCTCGGCTAGGGGGCCCGGGTGGTCGCCGGCGCCGGCGGGGAGGCGCCGGCCGCGCACGCCGGGATCTTGACCTGCGTCACGCCGGTTCCCACCGTCAGCTGGAAGGTGTCGGCTCCTTGGGCCTGGCAGCGGATCTGCCAGGTCGCCGAACCGTTCCCGTCGGTGAGTGCCTGCGGTGACCCTTCCAGGACGATGCCGGCGGCCGGCGTCAGGCTCAGGGGCACCCCCGGGCGGGGGGTGACGGCCGGCCGGCCCTGCTCGTCGACCCGGCCGGTGCCGACCTGGATGGTGATCGTCGCCGCCTGGTCGACCCTCGGCGGGTTGGGGTTCACCGTGGCGGTGATCCGCTCGCCGCCGGCGGGCGGCACCTTCAGGTCGAGCACCTTGCGGTCGTTGGCGGCCAGGAAGAAGGCCTCCACCGGCGAGGAGGCGAAGTCCGGTGGCTTCAGCGCCCGAACGCGGTAGGAGCCGCCCAGGATACCGGCGAGGGCGTACGTGCCTCCGCCGGTGGTCGTGACGTCCTGGCTGGCCACGTTCCTGCCCACCAGGCGCTCGACCCGGACGGTAGCCCCGTCCACCGGTCCGGAGGGGCCGGTGACCGTGCCGACGATGCTGGCCTCGCCCGGTCCCAAGGCGAGCAGGGTGCTCGAGGTCGTCGTCGGCCTCAGGGTGGTGGACGTGGTGGTCGGCGGCGCTGTCGTGGTCGGCGCCACGGCCTCGGTCGTCGACGTGGTGGTCAGCGCCGGCGACGTGGGGTCGGGGCCGGCGGTGGGCGAGCCGCTGCTGCAGGCGGCGGCCACGACGGCCGTCACGCCGAGGACGACGAGGGAGAGGCGGCGCACCCTCAGGGCACCAGCGGCAGGGCCTCGACGCGCGCCGGCGACGAGCCGCCGTCCCATTCCACGACGACCTCCGCCGGCGGCTCGACGGCCCGGCGCACGTAGGCCAGGGCGACCGTGGCGTCCAGGCCCGGCGAGAACGCCACGCTGGTCAGCCGCCCCACCTCCTTGCCGTCGGCCTGGATGGAAGCCCCGACCGGCGCCGGCCCGTCGGCGAGCACCAGGCCCCGGAGGCACCGGGGGACGTTGCCACCCCGCGAGTCGATCCGGGCCACCAGCTCCTGGCCGGTGTAGCAGCCCTTGGTGAAGCTCACCGACATGTCCACCACCCCGGCCTCGGCGGGGATGGTGCCCTCGTCGAGCTCCCGGCCCATCACCGGGATCCCGGCCTCGATGCGCACGGCCTCGTAGGCGTCCATGCCGCAAACGGGAACACCGGCCGGCGCCGCCGGCGACTCCCCCACCAGGTCACGGCCGGGCAGCCCGGGCCAGTCGGCCGCCGCGCCCTCGGGCGCCAGCTCGTGGGCCCTCGGGCCCCGCACGGCGAGGCAACGCCACGCCAGCGGCTCGAGGTCGCACTCGACCCGCAGCCTGAACCGGTTGAGGCGCTCGATCACCGCCGGCCCGAAGCCGGCGTCGGTCTCCAGGACCACCTCGTCGTCGCCGGTCCGCAGCACCCGCAGGAACGCCGTCACCTTGCCCTGGGGCTGGAGGAGCAGGGCCCAGCCGGAGGAACCGACGGCCAGGCCCAGCACGTCCTGGGACAGCTGGCCCTGCAGGAACGAGTTGGCGTCGGGCCCGGCGGCCCGGACGAAGTCGCGGGGCAGCTCGACGGCGCCGGCGGACTCCCGGAACGCCCGGTAGTCCTCAGACATGGGTCGGCTCCTCTCTGGCGCGCATGCGCCGGGCCGCGGGGACGGCGGCCAGGAGGGCGGCAGCCTTGTTGCGGCACTCCTCGTCCTCGGCACGGGGGTCGCTGTCGGCGACGATGCCGGCCCCGGCCTGGACCGACGCCCGCCCGTCGGCGGCGATGAACATGGTACGGATGGCGATGGCGGTGTCGAGGTTGCCGGAGAAGTCGAGGTAGCCGACGACGCCGGCGTAGGGGCCGCGCTTGGTCGGCTCCAGCGAGTCGATGATCTCCATGGCCCGCACCTTGGGGGCGCCGGAGACGGTGCCGGCGGGCAGGGTGGCCCGCAGCACGTCGATCGGGCCTTTGCCGGGCTTCAGCTCCCCCGACACCTGCGAGGTGAGGTGCATCACGTGGCTGTACCGCTCCAGGGTCATCAGCTCGTCGACCTTCTCGGTGCCGAAGCGCACGACGCGCCCCACGTCGTTGCGGGCCAGGTCGACGAGCATGATGTGTTCGGCCACCTCCTTGGGGTGCTCGACCAGCTCCCCGGCCAGGCGGCGGTCCTCCTCCGGCGTGCGGCCCCGCCGGCGGGTGCCGGCGATGGGACGGGAGACGACCTTCCCATCCCGCAGCTGGACCATGGGCTCGGGCGACGAGCCCACCACCGTCACCTCCGGATGGCGCAGGAAGTACATGTAGGGACTTGGGTTCACCTGGCGCAGCACCCGGTAGACGTCGAAGGGGTCGGCGTCGAGGTCGAGGTCGAAGCGCTGGGACAGGACGACCTGGAAGATGTCGCCGGCGAGGATGTGCTCCTTGGCCACCTCGACGGCATCGCAGTAGGACGAGGGGCCCACCGTCGAGCGCACCTCGGGCAAGGGGTCGGTGGGATCGGGCGGCAGCGCCGGCCGGTAGGCCAAGGGCCGGCCCAGGTCGGCGGCCGAGGCGTCGAGGCGGGACGCGGCCAAGTCGTAGGCCAGGTCCAGCTCGGCGACGCTCGCCCCCGGCACCACCAGCACGTTCTCGATCAGGCAGACGCGCTGGCGCCAGTGGTCGAAGGCGGCCAGGTGCCCGATGACCGACAGGACGGCGTCGGGCATGCCCAGGTCGTCGGGCGGCGGCGACGGCAGCCGCTCGACCTCCCGCACCACGTCGTAGCCGAGGAGCCCCACGATGCCTCCGTGCAGGGGGGGCAGGTCGGCCAGCGCCGGCGACCGGTAGACGGCCAGCAGCCCCTCCAGGGCGGCCAGCACGCCCCGGTCGAGCGGCACGCCGGCCGGCAGCCGGCCTTCGACCGATATCGCCCCGCCCCGAGCCAACAGCACCAGCGACGGGTCGCGGCCCACGAAGGAGAAGCGCCCCCACGTGTCGCCGTTCTCGACCGACTCCAGCAGGAACCCGCTCCCGGTCGGTCCCACCAGCTTCAGGAAGGCCGAGACCGGCGTCTCCAGGTCGGCGACCACCTCACGCCACACGGGCACCACCGTGTGGGTGCCTGCGAGGGCGTGGAAGTCCGCCCTACTCGGTAGGACCGTCACCAAGAGCCCGATAGAAACAGCTCCGCTCGCCGGTGTGGCACGCGCCCCGCCCCTCCTGCTCGACCACCAGCAGCAGGGTGTCGCCGTCGCAGTCGTAGTACGCCTCACGGACGAACTGGCGGTCGCCGGAGGTCTCGCCCTTGCACCAGTACTCCTGGCGGGACCGGCTCCAGAACCACGTCCGGCCCGTCTCCAGCGTGCGCCGCAGGGAGTCGGCGTTCATCCAGGCCATCATCAGGACCTGGCCGGTGCCCTGTTCCTGCACGATGGCCGGCACCAGGCCCTCGGCGTTGAAGGTGACGTTGGCGAGATCCGCCTCATTGGCGGCGATCGGCGTGGCTACGGGCACCGGGCCAGCCTACAAGTAGAGGTGGACGTCCAAGCCGCCAGCGGCGGCCCGGCCGGCGCCTCGAAGAAGGACGGCGTCGTGCGAACGGCTTCGCCGTGAGCCCGAGGCGCCATCCAAGCTCGCAGGGAGAGCTCTGCTCTCCCTGCGATCAGAGGTAGAGGCCCGTCCCACCCTCGATCCTCTCCGAGGCCACGGCGTGGATGTCGCGCTCCCGCAGGATGAGGTAGTCCTCGCCCCGCACCTCCACCTCGTAGCGGTCCTCGGGGTTGAACAGGACCCGGTCGCCGGGCTCGATGCTGCGGACCTGGGGCCCGATGGCCACCACCTCGGCCCACGCCAGCCGCTTGGAGACCTGGGCCGTCGCAGGGATCAGGATGCCTCCCCTGCTGGCCCGCTCACCCTCCACCTGGGGTATCTGGACCAGCAGCCGGTCGCTCAGCATGGTGATCGGCTGCTTGGTCATCCCGCCAGTCTCTCGTAGAGGGCCACGGTACGGGCCGCCACCGCCGGCCAGCCGAAGTGCTCGATGGCCCGCAGCCGGCCGGCGCGCCCCATGGCCGCCGCCCGCTCGGGGTCGGCGATCAGGGCGTTGACCCGCCCGGCGAGGGCGGCGGCGAACTCCGCCCCATCGGGCACCACAGGCACGAGATGGCCGGTGACGTCCTCGACCACGATCTCCGGGATGCCGCCCACCGCGCTGGCGACCACCGCCGTCTCACAGGCCATGGCCTCGAGGTTGGTGAGGCCGAACGGCTCGTAGACCGACGGGCAGAGGAACACGTCTGCGGCGCTCAGGACCGCGCACAGCTCGTGGCGGGAGAGCATCTCCTCGATCCAGACGATGCCCCCTCGCCGGGCGGCCACCGCCGCCGCCCGCTGGCGCATCTCGGCACCGATCTCAGGGGTGTCCGGAGCGCCGGCGCAGAGGACGACCTGGGCGTGGCGATCTATCAGCTCGGCGGCGGCCAGGGCATGGTCGACGCCCTTCTGCCGGGTGATCCGCCCCACGAACACCACCGCCGGCCGCCCGGGGTCCACGCCCAGCCGGGCGAGGGCGCGGGCGTCGGCCGTTGGCCGCCAGGCGTCGGTGTCGATGCCGTTGTGGAGGACGAACACCCGGTCGGGGTCCACCGACGGGTAGGTGGCCAGGATGTCGGCTCGCATCCCCGCGGAGACGGCGATGATGGCCGATGCCCCGTGCACGGCGGTGCGCTCGCAGAACAGCGACAGCTCATAGCCCCCGCCCAGCTGGTCGCGCTTCCACGGTCGCAGCGGCTCCAGGCTGTGGGCGGTCATGACGTGGGGGATGCCGTGCAGCAACCCGCCCAGGTGCCCGCCCAGGTTGGCGTACCAGGTGTGGCTGTGCACCACGTCGGCGCCACGGCATCCCGACGCCATCAACAGGTCGACCGACATCGACTGCAGCGCGGCCTCGGCGGCCCGTTCAGAGGGGATCGCCGGCCACGGGTGGTAGGCCCGTACCCGAGGATCGCCACGCGGCGCCCCGAAGCACTGGACGTCGACGTCGACCAGCTTCGAGAGCTGCTCGACCAGGTGGGTGACGTGGACCCCCGCCCCGCCGTAGATCTCCGGCGGGTACTCGCGGGTCAGGATGCTGACCCTCAAGGGCTGGTGATCACGTGTCCTTTGCCCAGCACGGTGATGCCGTTGGGCGAGAGGGTGAACCGGCGCCGGTCGGCCTCCGGGTCACAGCCGATGCGGGCACCGGGCGGGACGACGACGTGCTTGTCGATGATCGACCGGCGCACGATCGCCCCCTCGCCGACCACGACGTCGTGCATGAGGACCGAGTCCTCGATCAGGGCATGCGAGTCGACGATGCACCCGGGCGAGAGAACGGAGTTCCGCACCGTGGCGCCGGAGATGATGCAGCCGGTGCTGACCAGGGAGTTGTGGGCCCGGCCCGTTCGGCCCCCGTCCTCGAGGACGAACTTGGCCGGCGGGAGCTGGGGCACCGAGGTGTAGATCGGCCACTTCCGGTTGTACAGGTTGAACACGGGATAGACCGACACCAGGTCGCGGTGGGCGTCGTAGTAGCTGTCGAGGGTCCCGACGTCCCGCCAGTAGGCCCGGTCGCGCTCGGTGGCCCCGGGAACCTCGTTGGTGTTGAAGTCGTACACATGGGCCTCCCCGGCCTTCACCATGGCCGGGATGATGTCGCCGCCGATGTCGTGGCGGGACTCCTCGTCCTTGGCGTCGTCGGTGACGGCGTCGACCAGGGTCTTGGTGGTGAAGATGTAGTTGCCCATCGAGGCGAAGACCTCGTCGGGTGAGTCGGGGAGGCCCGGAGGATCCTCCGGCTTCTCCAGGAAGGCCTCGATCTTGCTGCCCACTCCGGGGTCGATGACGCCGAACGCGGACGCCTCCGCCCGTGGCGCCCGGATGCCGGCGACGGTCACGCCGCCGCCGGAGGCGATGTGGGCCTCCATCATCTGGCGGGGGTCCATGCGATAGATGTGGTCGGCCCCGAAGACGCAGATGTAGTCGGGCCGGTCGTCGCCGATCAGGTTCAGGTTCTGGAAGATGGCGTCGGCGGAGCCGGCGAACCACCTCGGCCCGTGGCGCATCTGCGCCGGCACCATGGTCACGTAGGTGTCGAGCAGGGTCGAAAGCCGCCACGTCCGCGACAGGTGCTGGCCCAGGCTGTGGCTCTTGTACTGGGTGAGCACCACCATGCGCAGGTAGTTGGCGTTGGCCAGGTTCGACAGGGCGAAGTCGATGAGGCGGTAGTGGCCGGCGAAGGGAACTGCGGGCTTGGCCCGGTCCGCAGTGAGCGGGAACAGCCGCTTGCCCTCCCCGCCGGCGAGGACGATCGACAGGACCCGCGGTTCAGACATCACTCACCCCATCGTAATGACGACGGTCACGCCGGTCGGACGGGTACCCCCCGAGCGGCCAGGTGCTCCTTGGCCTCCCGTACCGAATGCTGGCCGAAATGGAAGATCGACGCCGCCAGCACGGCGTCGGCCCCGCCGGCCAGGGCGCCGTCGGCCAGGTGGTCGAGGGTGCCCACTCCCCCGCTGGCGATGACGGGGATCCCGGTGGCGTCGCACACCGCCCTGGTCATCTCCAGGTCGAAGCCGCTGCGGGTTCCGTCACGGTCCATGGAGGTGAGCAGGATCTCGCCGGCGCCCAGGCGCTCGCACTCCTCCGCCCAGGCGACCGCGTCGAGGCCGGTGGGGGTGCGGCCGCCGTGGGTGAACACCTGGCGGTCCTTGGCGTCGATGGCGACGACCACGCACTGGGCCCCGAACTCGCCGGCCAGCTCGGCGACCAGCCGGGGCCGGTCCACCGCCGCCGTGTTGACGCCCACCTTGTCGGCGCCGGCCCGCAGCAGGGCCCGGGCGTCGTCGACACCGCGGATCCCTCCCCCGATGGTGAAGGGGATGAAGACCCTCTCCGCCGTACGGCGGGCGACGTCGACCATCGTCTCGCGGGCGTCGGAGCTGGCGGTGATGTCGAGGAACACCACCTCGTCGGCGCAGTCGGCGTCGTAGCGGGCGGCCAGCTCGACGGGATCGCCGGCGTCACGGAGGTCGACGAAGTTCACCCCCTTGACCACCCGGCCGTTGTCCACGTCGAGGCACGGGATCACCCTCACCGCGCGCATGCGGCGATCGCCTCCTCGACGGTGAAGCGCCCCTCATAGAGAGCCTTGCCGACGATGGCCCCTTCGAGGCCGCGGCCGCCGGCGCTCAGGGTCCCCAGCGCTTCGAGGTCGGCCAGGCTCCCCACCCCACCCGAGGCGATGACCGGAATCTCCGTGGCCTCCAGCACCGCGGCCAGGCCTTCGACCGCGGGGCCCTCCAGGGTGCTGTCCCGGCTGATGTCGGTGACGATGACCGCGGCCACGCCGGTACCGGCGAAGCGGGCCAGCAGTTCGAAGAGGTCGACGCCCGAGCCCTCGGTCCAGCCGCGCACGGCCACGTCGCCGCTCCGGGTGTCGATCCCGACCGCGACCTGGTGGTGCGTCGCCAGCTCGATCACCAGCTCGGGGTGCTCGACGGCGGCCGTGCCGACCACCACCCGGTCGACTCCGCACGCCAGCAGCTCCTCGGCCGAGGCCTGGTCCCGCACCCCGCCGCTGGCCTGGACCTTGACGTCGACCGCCTCGGCGATGGCGGCGATGACCGGCCGGTTCTCCGGGGTGGCGGTGCGGGCGGCGTCGAGGTCGACGACGTGGATCCAGCGGGCGCCGGCGGCGGCGTAGGACCGGGCCACGGCCACGGGGTCCATCCCGTAGACCGTCTCCTTCTCGAAGTCACCCTGGTAGAGGCGGACCACCCGGCCGCCCCGCAGGTCAATCGCCGGGTACAGAAGCACCTCAGCGGCCCTCCGCTGAGCAGGCGGCGAAGAAGTTCCTCAGGAGCCGGAGGCCGGCGGCGCCGGACTTCTCGGGATGGAACTGGGTGGCCCAGAGGTTGTCGCGGACCACGGCAGCCACCACCGGCCCGCCGTAGTCGCAGGTGGCCACCACGTCGTCGGACATCTCCGCGCCATAGGAGTGGACGAAGTACATCCAGACCGGATCCGCCAGCCCGGCGAGCATGGGCGTGGGCCGGTGGTCGAGCACGTTCCACTGCATCTGCGGGCGCTTGACCCCCTCGGGGAGGAGGCGGACCATCCCGGGGAGCACGCCCATGCCCTTGACGTCGGGGGCCTCTTCGGAGCCGTCGTAGAGCATCTGCATGCCGACACAGATGCCGATGAAGGGCTTGCCGGCGTCGATGGCGGCCTTGGCCGGCTCCTCCAGGCCGCTGTCCCGCAGCGCCTCCAGGCAGCGACCGACGTGCCCCACGCCCGGCAGGACCACGCCGGCGGCCGACTCGACCACCGCGGCGTCGGCGGTCAGGACCGCCTCCGCGCCCACCTTCTCCAACGCCTTCTGAGCCGACCTCAGGTTGCCGATCCCGTAGTCGAGGACGGCGATCAAAGCGTCCCCTTGGTGGAAGGCACGCCTGTCCCCTCCACCCGCACCGCGTCCCGGAGGGCCCGGGCCACGCCCTTGAACGACGCCTCCAGGATGTGGTGGCTGTTCTTCCCCCGCTTCAGGTCGAGGTGGAGGGTGATGAGGGCGGAGGTGGCGAAGGCCCGCCAGAACTCCTCGGCCAGCTGGGGGTCGAAGGGTGGGCTGCCGAGGGGCTCGGAGCCGGGCTCGACGTCGTAGTGGAGGTAGGGCCGGCCCGACAGGTCGAGGGCGACCTCCACCAGCGCCTCGTCGAGGGGCAGCGACATGGACGCGAACCGGCGCACGCCGGCCTTGTCGCCCAAGGCGTCACGGAGGCACTCTCCGAGGGCGATGCCGACGTCCTCCACCGTGTGGTGGGCGTCGACGTGGAGGTCACCGGTGGCGGTCAGATCCAGGTCGAAGCCCCCGTGGCGGCCGAGCTGGTCGACCATGTGGTCGAAGAAGGGCAGCCCGGTGCTGACCCTCGTCTGGCCGGTACCGTCGAGGTCGAGACGGATCTCGATCGACGTCTCCTTGGTGACCCGGGACTTCGTGGCCGTTCTCAACTGAGGACCTCTTTCAGGGCGGCGAGGAAGGCGTCGTCCTCGGCGGGGGTGCCGACGGTGACCCGCAGGCAGCCGTCGAGGCGGGGCCACGAAGAGCAGTCCCGGACCAGGACCGAGCGCTCGACCAGGGCCTTCCACACCGCCGCCCCGCTCAGAGGGCCGCTCGGGCCCTGGGTCCGGTCGGCGTGGCGAGGGCGGAAAAGCAGGAAGTTGGCGCCCGACGGCCAGGTCTCGACCGGCAGGTCCGACAGCGCCGCGGCCAGGCGCTCGCGCTCGGCGACCAGGGCCGCCACCCGGGCCTCCATCTCGGCGGTGAAGCGCAGGGCCAGGCGGCCGGCGATCTGGGTGGCGGCGCCGAGGTGGTACGGCAGGACCGCCCGCTCGGCGGCGGCGACGATGCCCGCCGGCGCCACGCAGTAGCCCAGCCGGCAGGCGGCCATCGACCACGTCTTGGAGAACGTCCGGGTGACCACCAGCGGCCGGTCGTCGGAGACCAGCGGCAGGGCGGAGGTAGGCGTGAACTGCCCGTACGCCTCGTCGACCACGACCAGGCCGGGTGCCGCGTCCAGGGCCGCCTCCACCACCTCGGCGGGGTCGATCCGGCCGGTTGGGTTGTTGGGCGAGCACAGGAAGGCGATGGCCGGCTGCGCCTCGCCGAGCACGCGGGTGACCTCGGCGGGGTCGAGGGTGAAGTCGTCGCGCCGCTCCCCCACGACCACGCCGGTGCCGGTTATGCGGGGGATGTGGGAGTGGAGGGCGTAGGTGGGCTCGAAGACGGCCACCGTGCGGCCGGCGCCGCCGTAGGCCAGGCACAGCGCCTGGAGGATCTCGTTGGATCCGTTGGCGGCCAGGACCTGCTCCGGCCCGACCCCGTGGAGCTCGCCGATGACCTCCCGGAGCGCCGTCGCCGACCGGTCCGGGTACCGGTTGAACGGGACGGTGGCCAGCTCCTCGAGGAACGCCTCCCGCCACGCCGGCGGCGGCGGGTAGGGCGACTCGTTGGTGTTCAGGCGGACGTCGACCGTGACTTGGGCCGAGTGGTAGCCCTCGAGCTCAGCCAGGTCCTCACGGACTCCTATCAACGTGTTCTCATCCGGACCGACTCGGCGTGGGCGGCCAGTCCCTCGGCCTCGGCGATGGCGGCCACGCTGGGGGCGACGCCGGCCAGGGCGTCGGCGTCGAGAGCGATGGCGTGGATGTGGCGGATGAAGTCGTCCACCCGCAAGCCCCCGGCGAAGCGGGCCGACCCGTAGGTGGGGAGCACGTGGCTGGGGCCGGCCAGGTAATCACCCACCGACGCCGGCGCGTACGGCCCGCAGAACACGGCGCCGGCGTGGCGCACCAGCGGCAGGAGCGACTCCGGCCGCTCGCACATGAGCTCCAGGTGCTCCGGGGCGATGAGGTTGGCCACCTGCAGCGCCTGCTCCGGCCCTTCGACGACCGCGCAATAGCCGCCGGCCGCCAGCGTGGAGGTGATGTCGGCCCGCCGCGGTGACTCGGCCACCAGCCGGGCCACGGCCTCGGTGACGGCGTCGGCCACGGCGTCGTCCCAGGTGATGAGCCAGGCCAGGCCGTCGGGGCCGTGCTCGGCCTGGACGATGACGTCGATGGCGGCCCAGTCGACCGGCGTGGTTGCGTCGGCGACGACGACGACCTCGGAGGGGCCGGCGAAGGCGGAGGACACGCCGACGACGCCTTCGGCGGCGACCTCACGCTGGGCCAGGGCGACATAGACGTTGCCCGGCCCCACGATGACGTCGACCGGGCGGACGCTGTCGGTGCCGTACGCCATGGCCCCGATGGCCTGGGCGCCGCCGATCCGGTACACCTCGTTCACGCCGGCCAGGGCCGCCGCGGCGAGCGTCGGAGGGTCGACCGTGCCGTCCGGCCGCGGCGGCACGCACAGCACGACCTCCTCCACGCCGGCCACGCGCGCGGGCAGGGCGGTCATCAGCACCGTCGACGGGTAGCCGGCCCGCCCGCCGGGCACGTAGACCCCGGCCCGGTCCACCGGCCGGCGCAGCTCCCGGATGGCGACGCCCTCGCGCTGGTAGACGGGCTCGTCGTGGAGCTGGGTGCGGTGGAAGGCGGTGATGGACCCGTGGGCGGCCTCCAAGGCGATACGGAGGGCCGGCGGCGTGGCCTTGAGGGCGGCCATCAGCGTCTCCTGCGGCACCCGCAGGTCGTCGAGGTCGGCCTTGTCGAAGCGACGGGTGTACTCGCGCACCGCATCGTCACCGCGCTTGCGGACCTCGGCCAGGATCTCCCGCACCGCGTCGATGGGCGGTGGTCCGGAGGGGCCGGGGCGGGGCAGGCGGGATCGGAGGTCGCCGCCGGCACCCCGCAGGTCGAGGCGGCTGAGCATGGCCACGATGGTACCGGGACGGGTAGGCACGCCCTGGTGGGATAAACCGGGGACGTGCCCGCTCCCACCAGCGTCCCCGCGCCCGAGCTGTCCTCATTGGCGACCGCACTGGAGGACCTGACCAAGCGGGTGACCGCCATCGCCGAAGAACTGGCCAACACCCAGGCCGACTGGGCGGCCCAGGACCTGTTCGCCGTCGAACGGTCGCTGCGCGCCGGCCACCGCCGGCTGGCCACCCTCAACGAACGGCTGCGCCGGGGCTAGTGACGCGCCGATGGCGCCCCGCCAGGAGCGGAGCGACCAAACGGCACAGTGGCGCAAGACGCGCCGATGGCGCCCCGTAGGGGCGCCATCGGGGGGCGGCCCGGGCGGCGGAACCCAGGTACCGCCAAGGGGGATCCAGGTGGCGGGAACCTGATCCCTCAGTCATTAGAACGTACTACGTACTTGACTTTGTTCCCACTCG
>DATLHA010000060.1:0-8065 GCA_035540095.1 Acidimicrobiales bacterium
TACAGCCACCACGTGTGGGAGTACCCGGTGTTCGAGTCGGCCGAGGTGATCGACCCGCTGAACATCAGGCTGAACTTCGCCGACGCCGCCCCCACGTTCAAGATCCTCCCCGGCGGCGACCTCCCCATGGTGCCCAAGCACATCTGGGAGCCGATCGGGAACCCGGTGACCGCCACCAACATCCCCTCGATCGGTACCGGCCCCTACAAGCTGGTCGACATGGTGCCGAACCAGATGTACCGCCTCGAGGCCAACGAGAACTACTTCAAGGGCCGGCCGAAGGTCGACGCCATCGACGTCCCGATCGTCACCGACGCCGCCGCCGCCTTCGCCGCCCTGCAGACCGGCCAGGTCGACACCGTCGACCGCACAGTCCCGCCCGAGCTGTACGACCAGCTCGTCAACCAGCCGGGAATCCGGGTGGTCGAGAGCACCCGTATGGAGTCGGTGCACCTGCACTTCAACAACCAGAAGGCGCCGCTGAGCGACCCGGTGCTGCGCAAGGGCATCACCCTGGCCATCGACAACCAGGCGCTGGTGGACACGGTGCTCCTCGGCCACGGCCGCCCCGGCCGGGACGGTTGGACCCACCCGGACTCGGCGTGGTCGGATCCCGACGGCAGGCACGAGTTCGACGTGGCCCGGGCCAACCGCCAGCTCGACGACGCCGGCTACCGGCGGGGCGACGACGGCATCCGGCGCTCGCCGGCGGGCCAGCCGCTGCAGTTCGGCATCACCGTGGCCGCCAACGAGCCCCAGCACACCAGGGCGGCGCAGCTGATCTCCCAGCAGGTCGAGGCCATCGGCGTGCGGATGACCGTCGAGTCCATCGACCCCGCCACGCTCCGCCAGCGCCGAGGCAACCTGAACTACGACTCGTTCATCACCAATCTCGAGTCCCACGCCCACGCCGACCCCGACGCCCTGTCGTTCTTCTTCCACTCGCCGGTCCCCGGCGCCCCGTCTGCGGGATCCTTCGGGGCGTACGCCAACCCCGAGTTCGACCGGCTGGTGGACACGGCGCGGCGCCAGATCGACAACGGCGAGCGGAAGCGCCTGCTGGTCGAGGCCCAGCGCATCTTCGCCCGTGAGGCGCCGACGCTGGTCCTCTTCTACCCGGACGGCAACTACGCCTTCCGCCCGTCGGCCTACAACGGCTGGGTCGCCGACCCCGGCCACGGCATCCTCACCAAGCGCTCGTTCATCCCCGGCTACGAGGAGGCCCAGGTCGACGCGGTGAGCGGCACCGGTTCGGAGAGCGCGCCGCCGTGGGCCGCCATCGGCGTGGTGCTCGGTCTCGGCGTCATCGCCGGCGGGCTCTTCATCGCCTCCCAGAACCGCAAGCGGGAGTACGAGGCTGAGGAAGCCTGAGCCCGCGGGCAGTGGCTCGGGATCCGTCTCCGCGGCGGCGGAGACGGATCCCGAGCCGCCCGCCAATTACCACGTCCAGACCGACAACTCGTGGAGCGGCCTGCTCCCGGTCGGGCGCCAGCTCCTGCGGGCGCTGCCTCTCTCGTTGCTGGTCCTGGCCGTCGCCATCGTCCTCAACTTCGCCCTGCCCCGGCTGGCGCCCGGTGACCCGATCGACTTCCTGATCCCCGCCGAACAGGCCAACAGGGTCACGCCCGAGCAGCGGGAGGCGCTGGCTTCGGCATACGGGCTGGACGGCTCGACGGGGCAGCAGTTCGTCCTCTACCTGAAGAACCTGGCCAAGGGCGACCTCGGCACCTCCACCAGGTACGGGGCCCCGGTGCGCGAGCTCCTGGCCGACCGGCTGCCGTGGACGCTGCTGCTCGTCGGCACCTCGGTCGTGCTCTCCATGCTCATCGGGGCCGCGTTGGGCTTCCGATCCGCGTGGCGGCGGGGGAGCGGCTCCGACGTGCGCACCCTCACCGGGGTGATGGTGCTCGACTCGTTCCCGCCGTTCTTCGTGGCCCTGCTGCTGGTGCTGGTGTTCTCGGTGCAGCTCCGGTTGCTGCCCGTGTTCGGCGCCCTGCCCGGCAGTGACGCACAGGGCCTCGAGTTCGCCCTCGAGGTGGCCCGCCGGGCCATCCTGCCCATCGCCGCCCTGACGCTCTCCGGGATCGGTTCAGCGTTCCTGGTGGCCCGCTCGGCGGCGGTCACAGAGCTGGGGGAGGACTACGTGACCATGGCCGCGGCCAAGGGCCTCGACGGCGCCGGCGTGCGTCGCCACGCCCGCCGCAACGCGCTGGTGCCGGTGTGGACCGTCGGCATGCTCAACGTGGGGGCGCTGTTCGGCGGCGCCGCGCCGGTGGAGACCGTGTTCGCCTATCCGGGACTCGGCAGGCTCATCTACGAGAGCGTGCTGTCCCGTGACTACCCGGTGCTCCAGGGCGCGTTCCTCCTCATCGCCGCCGGCGTGATCGCCGCCAACCTCATCGCCGAGCTGGTCTACCCGTACCTCGACCCCCGGGTGCGCCGGCCGGGCGCCGTGGGGTCGTGAGCCGCCGGCGCAGCCCCGGGCAGGTCCTCGGCCGCGTCGGGCTGGTCCTGCTGGCGCTGCCGGCGCTGGCCGCGGTGTTCGCCCCCCTTGTCGCCCGCCACTCGCCGCAGCGCCCCAGCGGCCGGCCGCTGCTCAAGCCCTCTTTGGGCCACCCACTCGGGACCGACGACCTGGGCGTCGACATCTTCAGCCAGCTCGTCTACGGCTCCCGGATCTCCCTGGCCATCGGCCTGGGCGCCGCCGTGCTGGCCATCGTGGTCGGGGTGCTCGTCGCCGTGCTTGCCGGCTGGCGGCGGGGATGGGTGGAGACGGTGCTGATGCGCCTCACCGACGTCACCCTCGCCTTCCCGTTCCTCCCGCTGGTGCTGGTGCTGGCCGCCTTCTTCGGCCGGGGGCTGCTGGTGACCGCCATCGTGATCGGCGCCGTCTCGTGGGCCCGGCCCGCCCGGGTCCTGTGGGCCCAGGTTCTCAAGCTGCGGGAGTACCCCCACGTCCAGGCGGCCCGGGCCATGGGGGCGACCGGCAGTCGCTGCATCGTGCGGCACATCCTCACCCGGCTGATCCCGGTGACCTCCGCCCAGTTCGTGCGGGTGGCCAACGCGGCGATCATCTCCGAGGCCGCCCTGGCCTTCCTCGGCCTGGGCGACCCCAACCACGCCAGCTGGGGCATGATGCTGGCCAACGCCAGCTCCAACAACGCCCTGCTGACCGGCGCGTGGAAGTGGTGGATGGTGCCGCCGGGCCTGGCTCTGACCGTCGTCGTCCTGGGCTTCGCCTTCACCGGGTACGCGTCCGAGGAGTGGGCCGACCCCCGGCTGGCCAGCCCCACCGGCCGCCTCCGCTTCCTGGGCCGCCGGCGGCGCCGGCCGGCGCCGGCTCCCCAGACGGCGGCCGGCGCGCCGGCGACCGGCCCCATCCTGTCGGTGAAGGACCTCGTCGTGCACTACGACCGCCACGGGCCGGCGGTGGTCAAGGGCGTCGGCTTCGACGCGCCGCGGGAGCGGGTCACCGCCCTGGTCGGCGAGTCCGGCTCGGGCAAGAGCACCATCGTCCTGGCCCTCCTCGGCCTGCTGCCCGGCGACCCGCTGGTGAAGGGCGGGGCCACGTTCGAAGGGCGCAAGCTGCTCAGTGCCGCGGCGGCGGCCCGGGTGCGAGGGCGGAAGATCGGCTTCGTGACCCAGGCGGCCATGAACGCCCTGAACCCGGCCTACACGATCCACTTCCAGGTGGCGGAAGCGGCGGCGCTGACCATGCCCATCGGCGAGGCCCGCCGGCGGGCCGGCGAGCTGCTGGAGAACGTCGGCCTGCCGGCGGAGGACCACGGCGCCTACCCGCACGAGCTGTCCGGTGGAATGCGCCAGCGGGTGGTCATCGCCATGGCCCTGGCCAACCGGCCCGACCTCCTCATCGCCGATGAGCCGACGACCGGCCTCGACCTGGTGACCCAGGCGTCGATCCTCAAACTGCTCGGCGACCTCAAGGACCAGCTGGGGCTGACCGTCCTGCTCATCACCCACGACGTGCAGATGGTCCTGCGGGTGGCCGACGAGCTGGTCATCCTCCAGGACGGCTGCGTGGTGGAGCAGGGCTCCGTCGCCACCGTCGCCGCCGACCCACAGCAGGAGTACACCCGCAGGCTGCTCAACACCCGGCTCTCGCCTCTGGCGGTGAAGGTGTGACCCGGCTCCTGGAAGTGCAGCACGCGCACAAGACGTTCTGTACCGGCGCCGGCGCCCGGCGCCGGCGGGTGGTGGCCCTCGACGACGTTTCCCTCTCGGTGGGGGAGGGCGAGATCGTCGCCCTGGTGGGAGAGAGCGGCTCGGGCAAGTCGACGCTCGGGCGGGCCGTCGTCGGTCTGGAGCGCCTCGACGCCGGCAAGGCCATGTTCGACGCTGTCGAGTACGCGCACATGTCCGAGCGGGCGATGCGCAAGCTGCGGCCGCAGATGCACCTCGTCCTCCAGGACCCGTACCAGTCGCTGCACCCCGGCATGAGGGTCGCCACCGCGATAGCCGAGCCGCTGGAGATCGCCGGCACGGGGAACGCCAAGTCCCCCAAGGTGGCCGCCGCCCTCGAAGAGGTGGGGTTGACGCCGGCGGGGACGTTCCTCGACCGCTACCCCCACCAGCTCTCCGGTGGCCAGCGCCAGCGGGTCGTGCTGGCCCGGGCCCTCGTCGGCCGGCCCCGGCTGGTGGTGGCCGACGAGCCGACGTCGATGGTCGACGCCACCCTGCGGGCGGGCATCGTCGCCCTGATCCGCCGGCTGCGCGACCGCTTCGGGATCGCCTTCCTCGTGATCACCCACGACCTCGACATGGCCGCCGCGGTGGCCGAAGAGGTGGCGGTGATGCAGAAGGGCCGGCTGGTCGAGTGTGGCCCGACGCCCAAGGTCTTCGCCGCACCGTCGGACGAGTACACCAGGACGCTCCTGAAGGCCGCCGCCGAGGTCGGCCGGCTGGACGTCGCCGACTGAGAGGGCTTCCCGGCATGCCACCGGTGCGACGGGCGTGCTATGCCTGCACCGCGCTATCGCGCCCCCAGCCGACTCCATCGAGGGTTGACGGCCTGCATGCCTGGTTGAGGGATCGTCCGGGGCCAGCCGTAGGACCGGCTCGCCCGGGACGAGGCGAAAAAAAGTTTTCGCGTCCTCTTCGGGCCCCATGGAGGGCCTCCGCCCGCCGCCGGCGCCCGGAAGCGGCGTTCCCAGGTAGCGGGCGGGGTGGATCGGGCCGTCCAACACGAGGCGTTGGCGCTCCAACAGGCTCCAACGCCGCGAAACCGCAGGTCAGGGCGCCAAGAAGGGTGCACCATCCCGCGTGGCGGCCGTGTTAGACCTCTTCCGTCTCGAACAGCTGGGGCACCTTCGGACACACCTCTCGTAGCACCACGCGACTGAAGGCGAACGACGATGAGCATCGACAGGGAAGCCCTCTGGCATCCCGGCGCGCCCGTCGCCGGCAGCGTTCCGCCCCCCTCGCCACCCCCGGCGCAAACCACCTCCTGGGCCCTCGCCGGCCCGACTGAGAAGGACTGACACATGAACGCAGGCTGGGTCTCCGCACGGGCCGTGTCACGGGTGAGCGCCTCGGTGGGCGCCGTCGTGGCCGCCATGCTCTTCTTCCTGGGCGGGGCCGCCGTGGCCCAGCTGCCGAGCACGACGTCGAGCTCGACGCCTAGCTCGCCGGCGACCATCCCGCCCTCGGCCACGCCGGCTGCGCCCGCCGGCTCCCAGCCCGCTCAGGCCGGTGCCGGCGCCGCCGCACCCAGCGGCGACACGGGCGCGGCCACCAGCGTCGGCGAGTCCCGCAGCAGCGCCAACTCGGGCGCCGCCTCCACGGCTGTCGCCGAGTCGGGCACGACGGGCGCCGCCACCAACGTCACCAATGCCGCCTCGGTGGGCGGCAACGGCGGCGCCGGGGGCGTGGCGGCCGCCACGTCGGGCGCCGGCGGCATCGCCGCCAACATCGGCGGCGGTACGGGCGCCGGCGTAGCCGCCGGCGGCAACTCTGTAGCGACGGGGCAGGCCACTGGAGGGTCTGGTGGAGCCTCAACCCTCACCCTCAACTCGACCGCAGGTTCAGGGAACAGCGGCGCCGCCGTGACCCAGTCCAGCTCCACCAACACCGGCGCCACCGGCGCCGCCTTCTCCTCGGCGACGTCGAGCCCCGTCGCCCAGTCCGGCAACTCGGGCACCCCGGGCACGCCCGGCACCCCGGTCTCCAACCCCTTCGCCCTCAACACCGGCATCCTCGGCATTGCCAACGTCTTCGGTCCCCGCTCGGCCCTGGCCCAGGTCGTCGACCTGGTCGGCGCCCCCGTCACCTCGGGCAGCTCGGGCGGCTCGGGCAGCACCGGCTCGGTGTCCTCGATCGGCACCGCCAACAGCTTCGCCAACTCCGGCGCCCACACCGCCGCCTTCTCCCTGACCGGCAACACCGGCGTGGCCCTCAACACGGTCAACACCGTCGTCGTCGGCGGCCTGGGCGGCGGCGGCGGCGTCGCCGTCGGGACCGCCGGCCCCGGCGGGGCGGCGGTCAACCTCATCGGAGGCGTGGCCGGCGCTCCGGGCGCCGGCGGCGCCGGGGGAGCGGGGGGTGCCGCAGGCGCAGCGAGTGGTTCCCCCGCCGCGCTCGGTGGCAACAGCGTGACGACGGTCGCGGCCAACGGCGGCGCCGCCGGCGCCGGCACCCTCACCGTCAACGCCGACGCCCGCTCCGGCGACTCCGGCCACGCCACCACCCAGGCGAGCGCGACCAACACCGGCAACACCGGCCCAGCCCGCTCCAGCGCCGTGGCCTCGCCCGTGGCCCGCTCCGGCAACTCCGGGGGCACCGGCGGCACCGGCGACGCCGAGTCCAGCCCCGAGGCCACCAACACGGCCATCCTCGGCTCTGCCATCGCCGTGGGCGGACCGGCCACCTCCGGCAACTCCGGCGACAGCGGCGACACCGGCGCGGCCGTGGCCGTCGCCACCGCCGACAGCTTCGCCAACTCGGGCGCCAACGTGGAGGCCGGGTCGCTGTCCGGCGACACCGGCGCCGCGGCCAACGACATCGACGCCGTCGTCCTGGCCGGCTCGGGCGGCGCCGGCGGGGTGGCCATCGCCACGTCGGCCGGCGGCGGCATCGCCGCCAACCTCATCGGCGGCGGCACGGGCGGCACCGGCGGCGCCGGCGCCGGCGTGGCCGGCGGAGCGGGTGCGGCCGGCGGCACGGGAGGTGCCGGCGCCGGCGCGGCCGGCGCGGCCGGCGCGGCCGGCGCGCCGGGCGAGCTGACGATCAACGGTCTGGGCGGCGCCGACCTCGTCATCGCTCCCGGCGGTGCCGCGGGCGGCGGCGCCGGCGGGCCGGGCGGGGCCGGCGGGGCGGCCAGCGGCAACCCCATCGCCACCGGCGGGTCCTCCGTGGCCACCGGTCAGGCCAACGGCGGTGCCGGCGGGGCGGCCACCGTGACCACGAACCCCACGGCATACTCCGGCTTCTCAGGTCATTCCACCACCCAGGCCAGCGCCACCAACACCGGCAACACCGGCGCCGCCACCTCCACCGCGGTCGCCGCTCCTTCGGCCACCAGCGGAAACTCGGGCCACACCGGCGACACGGGCGACGCCACCAGCGAGCCCGTCGCCGAGAACACGGCCATCCTGGGCACGGCCCTCACCGTGGGCGGCGACGCCACTTCGGGCAACAGCGGCAACAGCGGGACCACCGGCCCGGCGGCCTCCATCGCCACCGCCACCAGCGGGGCCAACTCGGGCGCCAACGTCGAGGCCGTGTCCGAGTCGGGCGTGACCGGTCCGTCACTCAACGTGGTCGACCTCCTCACCATCGCCGGCTCGGGCGGCGCCGGCGGGGTGGCCATCCCGGTCGCCGGCCTGGGCGGCAGCGTCTTCAACGGCGTCCTGGGCGGGGCGGGCGGCACCGGCGGCGTGGGCGGCACCGGCGTCGGCGGCACCGGCGGCGCCGGCGGGCTCGGCGGGACCGGCATCGGCGGCACCGGCGGCACCGGCGGGGCCGGGGGCACCGGCGAGCTGACCATCAACGGCGCCGGCGGCGCCACCATCACCATCCTGGCCGGCGGGGGCATCGGCGGGGCCGGCGG
>DATLHA010000061.1:0-45314 GCA_035540095.1 Acidimicrobiales bacterium
GCTGTGCGATCCACCGGTCGACCTCGTCGGGGTCGGTCATGTCGACACCGCCGGCGGCGGCCGATGCGAACAGGGACTTGGCCATGCCGAAGTTCGAGGCGTCGCCCATGGCGTCGATGAAGGCGTCAGCCAGGTTGACCGTCTCACTGATGAGGTCGGCGGGCGGTGAGGAGCCCGGGCTCAGGAGGGCCTCGTCGTGCAGGAAGGCCATGAAGGCGGCCAGGGCCACCGGGATCGCCGCGCTGTCCTCCGGCGGCATGCTCACCTTGCGGGGGCACCACTCCAGCAGGAACTCACCGACGTCCGCGGTGGTCCAGCGGCCGAGGTCGCCGGCGGCGTAGCCCCATTTCCAGTCGAGGGCGAGGCCGGCGTCGCCGGCGGTGGCCGCGACTTCGCCGGCCGAGGCCAGCCGGTGGTCGCCGGCGCTCAGCCAGGTCTCGAAGCGGGCGAGGAGGGCGGTCTTGGCCGAGTGGAACTGGGTGTCGTCGTCGGGGCCGAAGGTGAGGCGCATCGGCTTTCTAGCTTTTCAGCTTTTGGCCTTGCACCGGTCGATTGTCTTCGCTACGATGCGAACGTACGTTCGAGGAAGACGCCACTTCCTCCCCAGTCCGGCCCCGACCCCTGGGATGGCCGACGCCGTGTGCAACACCCTGGTTGAGCTGTGTGTGGCGATGCGCCGCTGTGCGGTGGCCCGGGCCGGCCGCGGCCTACGGCGCCTTGGCGATCTCGCTCAGGAACTCGTCGTTGCTCTTGGTGTGCTTGATCTTGTCCATGAGCAGCTCCAGGCCGGCGCCCGGCTCCAGGGCGTTGAGCACCCGGCGCAGCTTCCACACCTGGTGCAGCTGGCTGGGAGGGAAGAGCAGCTCCTCGTGGCGGGTGGAGCTGGCGTTGACGTCGAGCGCCGGGTAGATGCGCCGCTCGGCCAGCCGGCGGTCGAGGCGCAGCTCCATGTTGCCCGTGCCCTTGAACTCCTCGAAGATGACCTCGTCCATCTTGGAGCCGGTCTCGATGAGGGCGGTGGCCAGGATGGTCAGCGACCCGCCCTCCTCCAGGTTCCGGGCCGAGCCGAAGAACTTCTTGGGCGGGTAGAGGGCGTCGGTGGCCAGCCCGCCGGACATGATCCGCCCGGTGGTCGGCGCGGCCAGGTTGTAGGCCCGGGCCAGGCGGGTGATGCCGTCGAGCACGATCACCACGTCCTTGCCCATCTCGACCAGGCGCTTGGCCCGTTCGCTGGCCAGCTCCGCCACCTGGGTGTGCTCGTCGGAGGGCCGGTCGAAGGTGGAGGCGATGACCTCGCCCTTCACCGACCGGCGCATGTCGGTGACCTCCTCCGGCCGCTCGTCGACCAGGAGGACCATGAGGTGGACGTCGGGGTTGTTGACCTCGATGGAGTGGGCGATCTGCTTCAGGACGGTCGTCTTGCCCGCCTTGGGCGGTGAGACGATCAGACCCCGCTGCCCCTTGCCGATGGGCGAGACCAGGTCGACGATGCGGGCGACCATGTTGGCGGCCTCGCCGGGGATCTCCAGGCGCAGCTTCTCGTCGGGGAAGAGCGGCGTCAGCTCCTCGAACCGGGGCCGCTGGCGGGCCTCGTCGGGCGTCATGTCGCTCACCGTGTCGATGCGCAGCAGGGCCGGGTACTTCTCGCTGCTGCTGGCCGGCCGGCTGGCGCCCTTGATGGTGTCGCCCTTGCGGAGGCCGAAGCGACGGACCTGGCTGAGCGACACGTACACGTCGTGCTGGCTGGCCAGGTAGCCGTTGGTGCGCAGGAAGCCGAAGCCCTCCTCGCGCAGGTCGAGCAGGCCCTCCACCGGGATGGGCTCGCCCTGGAACTGCGGCTCGGGCTGGCCGCCGCGCTGCTCGTTGGCATCGCGCTCGCCCCGTTCGCGACCACGCCGGCGCCGGCCCCGGCGGTTGGCCGGGTCTCCCTCGAAGGGCTGCTGGGCGCCGGGCCGGTGATCGGGCCGGGGGCCGGCCTCGCGGGGCCGGTCGTCGGTGCGGGTGGCGCTCTCTGCCGCGTTGTTCCCGGTATCGGGGGGGTCCTGCGCCGGCTCGGCGTCGGTCTGGACGTCGACCGGTGAGCTGCCGTTGGTGGCGGGGGGCGCCTCGACGATGGCCTCGACGATCGCGGGGGGCGGCTCCGCCTTCGCCGCCGCGTCAGGCGCCTCGGCCGCCGGCGGGGGCGCGTCCGGCTCTGCCTGGGTCACGTCGACGGGCGACGACGCCTGCTCGGCGCCGTTGGCGGCGGCGGCGGCCGCGGCGGCCGCGGCCTTGGTGACCCGTGCCCGGCGCGGCTTCTCCTCGGGGGCGGTCTCGATGCCGGCTTCGCGCAGGATCTGGTCGATCAGGGTCGACTTCGACGCCCGGGCCGAGGGCTTCACGCCCATGGCCGAGGCGATCGTCGCCAACTCGTCGCGCTCCTTGCGTTCGAGGACCGACCGCTCGAGCGGCGGCTGGGGCACGATCGTCACCGGGCTGCTGCCTCGGTCATTGCTTCGCCTCCAAGGGGCTGGGAAGTGTGCGTGCCGGCCCACGGGGCTGGGGGCCGGCAAGTCGGACGGAATGAGAGGGCGCCATCACCGGTGGCCAGGCCAGCAGTCCGGCCGTGTGACGACCCGCCGGGGGCGGCCGCTACGGAGCCTGGGAGCGCCGGGGATTCAGCACAGTCAGCATACAGCCAATACCCAGGGCCTGCGCTTAGGCCGGTGTTGCCTCGGTACCGGCATCGGGCACGGCCTCGATCGCCTGGCCGACCACCAGGTCGATGATCTGGGACAGCGTGGCGTCCAGGTTGTAGGAGGGGACGATCGGCACCCCGTGCTGCAGGGCCAGCGACTTCACGTAGCGCTGCATCTTGCGGATGTTGTCGAAGAGCTCCAGATAGCGCTCCGAGGGCCGGTTCCTCGCCTCCCGGGCCCGCTGGAGGAAGTGGCTGCGGTGGACGTCGACCTCGTCGACGGTCACGACCAGGGGCACGACCACGGCCTTGCCCTTGAACCGCCCGTAGTCGAGGAATCCCGGCACCAGGTGGGCGCCTTCCAGGATGAGGTCGGTGCCCTCGTCGATGGCTCGCTGGATGAGCGCGTTGATGCCGACGCTGACCGCGGACGTCTGCTCCCGGAACCCGATGACCACCGGGTCGGCGCTGCGGGGCAACGGGTTGCGCACCAGGTTGGCGGCGTCGAACGACGAGGTGTGCAACGTGGGGAACAGCTCGGCGGTGAACATCGAGCGCATGACCTCACGGACGGCGTCGGTGGGGATCACCCGGGTGATGCCGAGCCGGCTGGCCAGCATGGTGGCGATGGTGGACTTGCCCACGCCGGTGGCCCCGCCGAGGAGGATCACCAGCGGGATGTCGAGGCGCTGCACCATCTGCCACTTGGCGAAGGACTCGGCGTAGCGGTCGCCCACCTCGGTGCGGATGACGTCGAGGGCCAGGGCGTTCAGCTGCTGGCGCGTGATCGAGGGCGCGCCGGACTCCGCCAGGCGGTCCTCGATGACTTCGGCGACCCCGAAGGCCCGGGCCGGCGCCAGCCCGGTGGCCATGATGGCCGACGCCATCAAACCCTTCGAATAGGGGAGCTCGTATTCGTTGTCAGACACGACAACGTGGCGGGTGACCGCTCTCATCGCTGCATCCGTCCCATCACGGCACCCTCGATGCCCCGTGTGTAAACCGCTCCTCGGCCACGTCGGCCGCCTGCTGGACCAGCTTCTCGAATGTTGCGTCGCCTCCGATGGTGACGACCCGGTTGTCACAGAAAACCACATCCAGCCCCGCTGCGAGGGCCGCCCTGGCCACCACGTCGACCCCCGCGGCCTTCAACTCCACGAGCACGACGTCTGCTTGGCCGATGCGCTGGAGGTCCTGCGCCAGCTCCGGGCGCCGGGCCAGGTTGTGCGAGGTGCCCGTCACCGTCGCGCCGTGGACCGATTCGAGGTGGTCGACCAGGGTGGGGCCGGCCGTCTCCGGAGCGGTCGTGACGTAGAAGACACGCCGGCCGGCGACCGGATCGAGGGGCGTCGGCCGCAGGACGGTCTGGGCGGTGGGCGTGTCGGGGGCGACCCGGCGGATGGTCTCGAGCACGGGGCCGGCGCCGTTCTCGGCCATGGTGACCACGATGACGTCGGCCAGAAGCAGCTTGTAGGCCCCCAGGTAGCCGGCCACCAGCTCCGGGTCGGCGGAGGCCGGGGCGATGCACATGGTCACATCGGCGTGGACCGGTGGGACGGCGGCGCCGCTGCCCTCCAGGACGATCAGGCGCTCCGGGCGGGCGTTGGCCAGCTCGACGCCGGCCTCGAAGGTGCTGTCCACCGGGGCGCCGGCGAGCCCACCGCCGCACCTGCGGGTGCCGATGGTCACCACGCCGGCGGTCAGGGCGTCCTCCAGGTGGTCGCTGGCGGCGTGGCGGCCGGACTCGGCCAGGGCGACCAGTCCTTTGGGGGAAAGGTCGAACGTGGCGGGGTCGATCAGTTCGGGCTCGGGCGGCCCTCCCCGGCCCATGGCGACGACGACGGTCGGCCGGTCCACCGTGCGGGCCAGGTGGGCGGAGACGGCGGTCTTGCCCGTGCGCTTGCCGGTCCCGATGACGGCGATCGTCGGCTTGGTGGCGACCCGGGGGCGAGGTGGCGGCTCGAGGCGGAAGTCGGCTCCCTGGTAGGCGACGCCGGCCAGCAGGGCCTGCGAAGCGAGCCTCAGCCGGAGGCGGGCGTCGACGACCGGCTCGTCGGAGAGGTCGTAGACCAGCTCGGGGGTGAAGCGGGCCAAGCCTTCGGTGAGGCCGGCGATGGCGGTGTCGCCTACCACGACGGGCACGCCGACCTCCAGGGTGCCGGCCACCTTCTCGCCCCCGCCGAGCAGGACGGCGCCGGCCACCTCCGCCCCCGGGACGAGCACCGGGAGATGCCCGATGGCGGCCCGCACCACAGGCGGGTAGTGCTCGCCGTCGACCAGGACCAGGACGCGGATCGCCTACGGGCCTTGCGTGATGAGGTGGTTCATGAGCGTGTGCCCGGGGACCGGCGGGCGGTCGGCGGTGCCGCGCTCGGTGTAGACGCCGCCGGCGCCGTCGACCTCGGAGTCGACCAGCAGGTACGGGACCGGATCGGAGGTGTGGGTGCGCAGGGCGAGGGGCGTGGCATGGTCGGGCAGCAGCAGCAAGCGCCAGGGGCGGAAGTCGTCGATGTCGAGGGCCTCGACGAGGGGGGCCAGGATGCGCCGGTCCCAGTTCTCCAGGGCCTTTACCTTCTCCTCCACGTCGCCGGCGTGGCCCGCTTCGTCGCTGGCCTCGACGTGGATGACGAACAGGTCGTCGCCTTCGGCGAGAGCTTGGAGGCAGGCGTCGCGCTTGGCCTCGTAGTCGGTGTCGTACCACCCGGTGATGCCGGGGACGTCCACCCGGCGGATGCCGGTGAGCGCCCCCAGGCCACGGACGAGGTCGACGGCGCTCACCATGCCGGCCTGGACGCCGTAGGTCTCCGTGAAGGAGGGGAGGCGGGGCCGGCGGCCCTGGCCCCAGAGCCAGATCTGGTTGGCGGCCACGCCGTCGAACCCGGCGACGATCTCCCTGGACGCGTCCATCAGCGCCTGGAGCTTGGGGGCCGCAGGACCGGTGGGCCACACCACCGCCTTGCCGGTGAGGTCGTGGGGCGGCGTGCACTCGGCGGCGGCCCACTCGGCCGGGGTGACGAGGATGTGGCGGTACTGCACGCCGGCATGGAACTCGACCCCGGCGCCACCCAGCTCTTTCTGGAGGGCGTGGATCACCTCGGCCGCGGCCTCGGTGGTGGGGTGGCCGCCGGCGAAGTCGTCCATGGTGCCGCCGGCGCCGACGTCGACCAGGTTGCAGCGGTAGGCGACCTGGTCGTCGTCGAGCTGCAGCCCCATCGCCGCCGCCTCGATCGGCGCCCGGCCGGTGTGGTAGCGGGCGGGGTCATAGCCGAGGATCGACATGTTGCCGACGTCGCTGCCGGGCGGGAAACCCTCGGGGATGGTCGCCGCCCGGCCGACCTCGGCCCGGCGGGCCAGGGCGGCGAAGGTCGGGAGGTCGGCCGCCTCCAGGGGCGTGCGGCCGCCGAGCTCGGCGAGGGGCTCGTCGGCGGCGCCGTCGGGCACGCAGACGACGTACTTCACGCCGCCCCCCTCGAACTGGTTGCACTTGACCACCGCATGCGCGGGTAGGTGCAACCAGAACGGATGGGGGTCACAGGCCCAGCTCGGCTCGGACGGAGGCCAGGTCGGCGTCGACCGGAGACGGGACGGCGATCTCGGCGATGGCGCGGTCGGGGTCCTTCAGGCCGTGGCCGGTCAGCGTGCAGACCACGGTGCGGGTGCCCTCGGGGACACCCACCTTCAGCAGGCCGGCGACGGAGGCGGCCGACGCCGGCTCGCAGAAAACCGCCTCGGTGCCGGCGAGGAGGCGGTAGGCGGCGAGGATCTCGGCATCGGACACGGCGTGGATCCCCCCGCCGGACTCGGTGGCGGCCGACTCGGCGCCCCGCCACGAGGCCGGGTTGCCGATGCGGATGGCGGTGGCGATGGTGTCGGGGTTCTCCACGGGGTGGCCGAGCACGATCGGCGCCGCCCCCTCGGCCTGGAAGCCGAGCATCGCCGGCAGCTTGGTCGAGCGGCCGGCGTCCTGGTAACGGCGGTAGCCCATCCAGTAGGCGGTGATGTTGCCGGCGTTGCCCACGGGGATGCAGTGGACGTCGGGCGCGTCGCCCAGCACGTCGACCACCTCGAACGCCCCGGTCTGCTGGCCCTGGATGCGGTACGGGTTCACCGAGTTCACGATGGTGACCGGCTCCCGCTCCCCAAGCTCGCGCACCAGGTCGAGGGCGTTGTCGAAGTTGCCCCGGATCTGCAGCACGCGGGCTCCATGGACCAGGGCCTGGGCCAGCTTGCCCAGGGCGATGTAGCCCTCGGGGATGAGTACCACGCAGGTCAGGCCGGCCCGGGTGGAGTAGGCCGCGGCCGAGGCCGACGTGTTGCCGGTGGAGGCGCAGACCACCGCCTTGGCGCCCTCCTCGACGGCCTTGGAGATGGCGAGGGTCATGCCCCGGTCCTTGAACGAGCCGGTGGGGTTGGCGCCCTCGACCTTCAGCCACACATCGGCGCCCACCCGCTCGGACACCCGAGGGGCGTGGACCAGTGGCGTCGCCCCCTCGTGGAGGGTGACGACCGGCGTCTTGGCGTCGACAGGGAGGAACTGGCGGTACTCCTCGATCAGCCCCTTCCACCCCGGCCGCGTCACCCTTCGGCGCCGATCACCCGGAGGAGGGTGCCGACCCGGTCGACGCTGTCGAGCTCGCGCAGCTCGGCCACCGTGGCCTGCATGTCCCTCTCCAGGGCGGTGTGGGTGACCAGCACCAGCCGGGCCTCGTCTCCCATGCCGGTCTGCAGGACCTGCACGATGGAGACGAGATGGCGGGCGAAGGCGGCCGCCACCTGCTCGAGGACACCGGGCTTGTCGGCCACGTCGAGCGACAGGTAGTACTGCGAGCGGACGTCGTCCATGGGCCGGATACGGGCGGTGGCCAACCCGGGGACGCCGGCCGACGTGCCCTGGCGCAGGTTGGCGGCGGCGTCGATCACGTCGCCCAGCGCGGCGCTGGCCGTGGGCCGCCCGCCGGCGCCCCGGCCGTAGAACATCAGCTCGCCGGCGGCGGCGCCCTCGACGAAGACGGCGTTGAACGACTCCCTGACCGCGGCGAGCGGGTGGGCGACAGGGACCATGGCCGGGTGGACCCGGACCGCCACCTCGCCGCCCACGTCGTCGATCACGGCCAGCAGCTTGACGATGTAGCCGAGGCGACCGGCCATGCGGATGTCGTCCGCGGTCACCCCGGTGATGCCCTCGCGGTAGACGTCGCCGGCCACGACCCGCACGCCGAAGGCCAGGCTGGCGATGATCGAGGCCTTGGCCGCCGCGTCGTGGCCCTCCACGTCCGCGGTGGGGTCACGCTCGGCGTAGCCGAGGGCCTGGGCCTCGGCCAGGGCCTCGCCGAAGGACTGCCCCGACTCGGTCATCCGGGTGAGAATGAAGTTCGTCGTCCCGTTGACGATGCCGAGCACCCGCTTGATCCGGTCGCCGGCGAGCGACTCCCGCAGCGGGCGCATCAGGGGGATGGCGCCGGCCACCGAGGCCTCGAAGAGCAGGTCGACGCCGGCCTTGGCCGCGGCGTCGAACAGCTCGGCTCCGTGCGCCGCCATCAGCTCCTTGTTGGCGGTGACGACGGGCTTGCCGGCCTTCAGCGCCGCCAGGACCAGGCCTTTCGCCGGCTGCAGCCCACCGATGACCTCGACGATCAGGTCGACATCCGGGTCGACCGCCACGCCGGCCGCGTCGTCGGTGAAGGTGGCGAACCCGGTGCGAGCCTTGGCGACGTCGCGGACCGCCACCCGGGCCACCTCGAGGCGCAGCCCGGTGCGGGCCGCGATGGTGTCGCCGTTCTCGGCGATCAGGGCGACAACGGCCGCGCCGACGTTGCCGTACCCCAGCACGCCGACTCGCACGGTCGAGTTCCCGTCCACCCGCCCACCGTACAACTCCCCTCGCCCGCCGACGTCTGGTCAATAGGGGGTCACATATGCCCCCTAGTGACCAAACGCTCTATTCGTCGAGGCGCAACAGGTCGTCCAGGCTCTCGCGGCGGACCACCACCCTCGCCTGGCCGCCGGCGACGAACACCACCGGCGGGCGAGGGACCTTGTTGTAGTTCGACGCCATGGAGTGGCCGTAGGCGCCCGTGACCGGGGTGCAGAGGATGTCGCCCACGGCCAGGTCAGCCGGGACGTGGGCGTCGCGCACCACCATGTCGCCCGACTCACAGTGCTTGCCGACCACCGTCACCGTCTTCGGGCGCGAGGCCAGCGTGGCGCGGGGTAGGAACGCCTCGTAGCCGCTGCCGTAGAGGACGGGGCGGGGGTTGTCGCTCATCCCGCCGTCGACCGACACGTAGGTGCGCACGCCCGGTATGTCCTTCACCGTGCCCACCCGGTACAGGGTCAGGCCGGCGGCGGCGGCGATGGCCCGGCCGGGCTCGACGGTGATCCGGGCCGTGATGCCGGCGCCGGCGCAGGCCGCGTGGAGCACCGACGCCCACTCGGTGATGGTGGGCGCCTCCTCGCCCTCGACGTAGGGCACGCCGAGGCCGCCGCCCAGGCACAGCTCCTCGACCCCCAACGGCTCCACGAACCCGGCCAGGATCTCGATCGCCTTCTCGAAGGACCGGAGCAGGAATATCTGGCTCCCGATGTGGGCGTGCACGCCGACCAGGTCGAAGGCGGAGTGGACCTGGCAGTGCTCGACCGCCCGGCCGGCGTCGCCCGACGCCACGCCGAACCCGAACTTGGAGTCGGTCTGGCCGGTCATCACGTACTCATGGGTGTGGGCCTCGACCCCCGGCGTGACCCGCACCATCACCCGGGTCGGCAGCCCTGATTCCTTGTGCAAGGCCTCGAGCCGGGCCAGCTCGTCGAAGGAGTCGACCACCACCCGTAGGCCGAGCTCGTGGGCCCGTTGCAGCTCGTCGAGCGACTTGTTGTTGCCGTGCAGGACGATCCGCTCGGCCGGCACGCCGGCCGCCAGCACCACGTGCAGCTCGCCCCCGGTGGCCACGTCGACCCGCATGCCCTCCTCGTGCACCAGCCGGGCCATGGCCTTGCACAGGAAGGCCTTGGACCCGTAGGCGACCCCGTCGCCGAAGGCGGCGACCGCCTCCCGGCAACGGGCCCGCAGGTGGTCTTCGTCGTAGACGAACACCGGCGTGCCGTGCTCCTCGGCCAACTCCAGCACGTCGACCCCGCCCACCGTCAGCCGCCCGTCGTGGCCCACGTGCGCCGTGTCGGGCAGGACAGAGCGAGGAAGCGGGTGGATCACATCGAGTCGGGCGCGCTGACCCCGAGCAGGTCGAGCCCGATGGCCAGGCCGATCCGGGTCGACTCCACCAGCCACAGCCGGGCCTGGGTCTGCTCGTGACTCACGCCTTCCCCCATCACATAGCAGTCGTGGTAGAAGCCGTGGAACCGCCCGGCAAGCTCCCGGACCCAGGTGGCCACCTTGTGCGGAGCCCGGGTGCGGCAGGCGTCGGCCACCACCTCGGGTAGCTCGCCCAGGCTGCGCAGCAGGTCCAGCTCCCGGGGATGCTCGAGGCCCGAGAGGTCGACGATCTCCAGCGGGTACCGCTGCACGCCCTTCTCCGCCGCCACCCGCGAGATGGAGGCGATCCGGGCGTGGGCGTACTGGACGTAGAAGACCGGGTTGTCCATCGACTTCGAGACCACGGCGTCCAGGTCGAAGGTCTGCTTGGTGTCGATCGACTGCAGCAGGAAGGTGAGCCGGGCGACGTCGGGCCCCACCTCCTCCACCACCTCGGCCAGCTCGACGAAGTTCCCGCTCCGCTTGCCCATCCGGACGACGTTTCCGTCCTTCATCACGGTCACCAGCTGGCCGAGGACGATCTCCAGCTCCTCCGGGTCGTGCCCGAGCGCCTGGACGCCGGCTTTGAGCCGGGCGACGTGGCCGTGGTGGTCGGCGCCCCAGATGTCGATCAGGCGGGTGAAGCCCCGGGTGAACTTGTCGCGGTGGTAGGCGATGTCGCCCAGCAGGTAGGTGGGCTCGCCGCCGGTCTTGAGCAGGACCTCGTCCTTGGCCAGGCCCAGGTCGGTGGTCCGCAGCCAGGTGGCGCCCTCGTGCTCGAAGACCAGGCCGGAGTTGCGCATGTCGGCAAGGGCGGCCTCGATGGCGCCGGAGTCGACCATCGACTGCTCGCTGAACCAGGTGTCGAACTCGACCCCGAGCGACGCGAGCGCCCCCCTGATGTCGGCGACGGCGCGCCGGCGGGCCCAGGCCGCCGGCTCGGCGTCGTCCGGCATCTCCGCCGCCCAGTCGGAGACATAGCCGCCCTTGTAGGCGTCGTCGGGCGGGGGCCGGCCGGCCTTGGCCGCGGCCAAAGAGGCACCGAGCAGGCCGACCTGGAGGCCCCGGTCGTTGACGTAGTACTCCCGGTGCACGCGGTAGCCACAGCGCTCGAAGAGGCGGCAGAGGGCGTCGCCGTAGACCGCCCACCGGCCGGCGCCGACGTGGAGGGGACCGGTGGGGTTGGCGCTGACGAACTCGACGTTGACCCGCTGGCCGTGGCCGATGTCGTGGCGGCCATAGCCGGTGACGCCGGCCTCGACCACCTCGGTGAGGCAGTCGTGCAACCAGCGGTCGTGGAGGCGGAAGTTCACGAACCCCGGGCCGGCGACGTTCATGGCGGCCACGTAGGCCGGCGGGTCGGCGTTCATGCGGGCCACCAGCTCATCGGCGAGCTCGCGAGGGTTGCGGCCGCTGGCCTTGGCCGCGGCCAGAGCCACGCTGGAGGACCAGTCGCCCAGCTCGGGCCGGTTCGAGCGCTCGACGGGGATGCGCTCGGGCACCGGGTCGACGCCGAGCGCCACCAGCGCGCCGCGCAGGGAGGAGGTGAGGATGTCCTGGATCATCGGCATGGGCGGGGGGTTAGCGTCGGGGCCGGGTCATGACCGCGTTGAGCCGGTCGATCAGCTCCAGCGGGTCGAAGGGCTTGGTGATGTAGTCGTCGGCGCCCAGGTCGAGGCCCTGCTGGACCTCGGTCTTCTGGGCCTTGGCCGAGAGCAGGATCACCGGCAGACCCTCGGTGGTGGGGTCGCCCTTGAGGTCGGTGAGCAGCTGGAGCCCGTCGCGCCTCGGCATCATGATGTCGGAGATGACGATGTCGGGCTGCTCGGCCTGGGCCCGCTGGAACCCTTCCTCGCCGTCGGCGGCGCAGATGACGTCGAAACCCTCGATCTCGAAGTTGACTCGCAGCAGCTCGAGGATCACGGGGTCGTCGTCGATCACCAGCACCGTCAGCTTGCCCACTACAAGATCCTACCGGCGCCCGACACCTACCACTTGGGAGATACCATCTGAGCCGGAGCAGGCCCTCGTAGCTCAGGGGATAGAGCACCGCCCTCCGGAGGCGGGTGCGTAGGTTCGAATCCTACCGAGGGCGCTTCCGGTCGGCCGCTCACTGGTCGTCGAAGGTCATCTGGTAGCGGACCCGGCCGCCGGCGTCGAGGACCCGGACCGACTCCAAGTGGCCGGCCGGCAGATCCAGGGGCCGCGCCAGGGTGCCGTGGCCCTGCTGCAGGGTGAACGTGCCCACCTTGATGGGCACCTCGCTGCCGGCGTGCACGGCCTCCACCGAGTAGGAGTTGTTCGACCCGTCCATCCGGTCGAGGCTGACCACCAGCCATGTGGGCTTGTCGCCGTAGACGACGGCCCGGCACCTCCAGCGGCCTTCGTTGTCGGCGGCCAGGGCGGTGCGGATCTCCACCGGCCGTTCCCCCTCGCCGGCCAGCCACGCGGCGCCGGCGGCGGACATCGCCGCCACCAGCGCCACCGCGGCCACCCCGGCCAGAACGCGCCGGCGACGGGCCGGCCGGCCCAGCTCCCGCACGGGAGCGACCCCCATCCCGGCCAGGACCTTGGACTCGAACCCGGGCGGGGGCTCGGTCACCGGCGCCAGCAGCAGCATGCGGTCGGCGACCTCCGCCAGATCCGAAACCAGCTCCCGGCAGGCCGGGCAGCCGGCGAGGTGGTCCAGGGCGACGGCCCGCTCGGCACCGGAGACCGTGCCCAGGGCCAGCTCGGCGGCCAGGGCTTCCAGCTCGGCGCAGGTCACGGTTCGGTCCTCCGGCGGGCCATCGCCGCCCGCACCTTCTGCATGCCGGTACGGATGCGGGTCTTGGCCGTCCCCAGGGGGATCGACTCCATCTCGCTGATCTCCACCGCGGTCCGCCCGCACAGGGCCGCCAAGAGCAGGGCCTGGCGCTGCTCGGCCGGCAGCCCCTCGAGCGCCACCCGCAGTTCCCGCACGCCGGCGCTGGTCTCGGCCGCCGCCTCCGGGCCGGTCGCCGCCGGCGTGCGCCAGTCGAGGTTGGCGAAGGTCTCCGGATCGACGGGCTGGGCCCGGCGCAGGCGCATGGCGTCGATGGCCAGGCTCCGGGTGATCACCAGCATCCACGTGTGGACGGACCCCCGCCGGGAGTCGTAGGCCTGGGCGTTGCGCCACGCCCGCAGGAACGCCTCCTGGGCGATGTCCTCGGCCAGGTCCGGATCTCCCACCATGGTCCTGGCCAGGCCGTAGACCCGGCCCTGGTAGCGGCGGATGAACGCCGCGGCCGCGTCGGGGTCACCCAGGGCGAAGCTGGCCAGGAGGGTGTCGTCGGAGGCGGCGGGCATCGCGTCGAAGGGTACGGCCCAGGCACCTCCCGGGATTGCCGCAATCCCTCCGCCGGCCGTGACCGTAGGGATCACCGACCGGCGACGAACGACACGGGAGGGAACGACATGCGAGCTCGCAGAATGTCCGCGGTGGTGCTGAGCGTGACCCTGGCCATGGGCATGGCCGCATGCGGCGACAACGACGAGCCGGCGACGACGTCCGCCGGCGGCCAGACGGGCGGCACGCCGGCCGCCCCCGCCACCACGGCGGCGGTCAAGGCCACCGTGAAGACGGCCAGCACGTCGCTGGGGACCGTGCTGGTCGACGGCGACGGCAAGACGCTCTACATCTGGGACCAGGACACCGGGCCGGCCAGCACCTGTGTCGGCAACTGCGCCGCCACCTGGCCGCCCCTCGTCCTGCCCGCCGGCGTCACGGCCCCCGTCGCCGGCCCGGGCGTCAGCCTGCTGACCACCGCCCCCCGCCCCGACGACGCGACCAAGCTGCAGGTCAACTGGGACGGCAAGCCGCTCTACTACTACGCCGCCGACCAGGCCCCGGGCGACGTCAAGGGCGACGGCGTCGGCGGCACCTGGCACGTCGTCAAGACGGCCTACTGACCGTTCACGCCCGTTCCGCGGTGACCTTGCGGAGGTCGGCGACCCGGGCCTTCCGGATGGCGAGACGCTCCTTCATGTCCCGCCGCAGCACACCGTTCAGCTCGTCGACCAGGCGGTTGATGTCGAACGGCTTGCCCAGGTAGCCGTCGCAGCCCAGCGACCAGCCCTTGAGGGTGTCCTCCGGAAGTCCTTTCACGGTGCAGAGGACGACGGGGAGGTCGGCGGTCCGGGGGTCGGATCGCACCCGGCTGAGGGTCTCCCAGCCGTCGACGTCCGGCATCTGGACGTCGAGCAGGACGATGTCGGGCAGGTCGCCGCCGGCCAGTCTGCGCAGCGCCTCGCTGCCGCTGGACGCCGCCGACACACTGAACCCGGCCATCGACAGGACGAGGTCGGCGAGCAGCCGGATGTCCGGTGCGTCGTCCACCACCAGCGCTTTCATGCGTTCTCCCTCGACCGAGCGCCGACCTGGCGCACGAGGTCATCGATGCCCGACTCGTCCGGGAGGGTCCCGACGTCGGGGGCAGCGACCTGCGGAAGGGTGACGGTGAAGGTGCTGCCCCTGCCGACGGCGGTCTCCACCGAGATCCTGCCCCCCATGGCCTCGACGAGAGACGAGACGATGTAGAGCCCGATGCCCGTGCCGCCGAACCGGCGCACGTCGGTGGACTCGGCCTGCCAGAACTTCTCGAAGCAGCGCCGGGCCTGCTCCTCGTCCATGCCGATGCCGATGTCGCTGACCGCGACCTCCACCGTGCCCGGTCCCTTGCGGCCCCGGATCACCACCGGCCCGCCGTCGGAGTACTTGACCGCGTTGTCCAGGAGGTGGTCGACGACGGTCTGCAGCGCCAGGGGATCGGCCATGGCCACCAGGCCCTCGTCGGCCACCAGGCGGACCATGTCGCGCCCCGATGCGTCCCGGAAGGCGCCCGACCGCTCCATGACGAGGGCCCGGACGTCCACCGGATGCACATCGACGTGCACCCGGCCGCTCTCGATCTTGCTGGACAGCAGCAGCCGGTCGACGACGGCACTCAGCTCGGTGGCCCGCCGGCGGATGGCCTCGACGGCTTGGTCCCGGCGCTCAACGGGCATGTCGGGGTAGGCCAGGATGGTCTCGGCGAAGCCGTTGATGACCGTGACCGGCGTCTTGAGCTCATGGGAGGCGGTGGCCAGGAAGAGCGTCTTGGCCTCGTCGGCCTCCTTCAGCTTGGTGATGTCGCGCAGTGAGTGGACGATCTCCACGCCGCCCTGCTCGTCGGTGACGGCGAAGGCGCTGGCCAGGAGGGGCTGGCGCCGGCCGTCGGCGATCTCCCGCCACACCTCCCGACCCGAACCGGGCTCGTCATGGACGAGGGGGCACCCGTCCCGGCAGTCCAGGAGCCGCTCGCCTTCGTGGAGGCCGAGGGCCCGGATGCAGGGCATGCCGACCACGAACGGGCCCTCGGCGCCCATGAGCCGCTCGCCGGCCGGGTTGGTCTCGAGGACGATGCCCTTCCCGTCGGTGACCACGATCCCGTCGGCCACCCGGTTGAGGATGGTCTCCGCCTTCTGGCGGAAGTGGTGGGAGGTCACGGCCGCCACCCGGTGGTTGCGGGCGATGCGGCCCACCACGAGGGTCAGGCCCACGATGGACAGGGCGAAGACGGCCAGCAGGCCGGCGGGCTGACGGTCGTCCGCGGCCACGATGCCCTGGGCGATCAGCGTCAGGACGATCGAGCACCCGACCAGGAACCACGCCCGGCGCCCGGGCCACAGCCAGGCGGCCACGCTGACGGCCAGCGCCTCGGCGAGGAGGAGGATCCCCCATGCCCACGGGGCCAGGCACTGGGCGGCGAACAGGACGGCCACGTCGCCGACCGGCCCGCCGTAGAGGGCCAGCTGGAGGTGGCGGCGCCGGCCCGGACCGGCCCGGCCGGCGAAGAACAGGAAGACGGTCCACGGCAGCCACGCCAGGCCGAGCACGACGAACAGGCTGCCCATCGGGAGGTCCCATCGGCCGGCGCCCACCAGCCCGAACCCGGCGGCGAGCCCGGCCACGGCCACGCGGACCAGCGCCGCCGCCCGCATGGCGACGAGGTCGGAGCCGCTGCTACGGGTCGGCGCCGGACGGCTCACTGCGAGGAAAGCTCCGGGATGGCGAACCATCGACCGGCCACTGCCATGCGATTGCGGCCTTCCGACTTCGCCTTGTAGAGGGCGGCGTCGGCCGCCAACAGGTAGGACTCGGCGTCGCCCTCGGCGGCGGCGACGCCCACGCTGAGCGTCACGACCGTCTCGGGGCCCGGCCGGCCCGGGTGCGGGATGGCGGCGTGCTCCACCGCCTTGCGGATGCGCTCGGCGGCCGCCGCCACCCGCCGGACAGGGGCAGGCAGGACGACCAGCAGTTCCTCGCCGCCGTAGCGGTAGGCCATGTCGGCCTCCCGCAGTTCCCTGCGGATGACCGCCGCCACCTGGCGGAGCGCCTTGTCGCCGGCCAGGTGGCCGGCGGCGTCGTTGAGCGACTTGAAGTGGTCGATGTCGAACAGGGCCACACCGAAGGGCTCGTGGTAGCGGTCGCGGCGGGACTTGAAGATCTCCAGGTCCTCGGCCATCTTCAGCCGGTTCCCGAGGCCGGTCAGCGGATCCTGGCGGGCGGTGGCGGCCATCTCGACGTTGGACCGCTCCAGGCCGCGCTGGCGCTCGGCCAGCCGGCGGTGCAGGTCGGTCACCCGCTCGGCCACCATGAGGCGAAGCTTGAGGTCGAAGGGCCGGACGGGCTTGACCAGGCAGTCGTCGACGCCGGCGGCGATGCCGGCCAGGGCATGCTCGCTGTCGTCGAGGGCCGTGACCAGCATGAAGTACACGTACTCGATGGCGTCGCGGGCCCGGATGAGCTTGCACAGCTCCAGGCCCGACATCCCGGGCATCATCCAGTCGCTGACCACGACGTCGACGTTGCTGGTCTCCACCAGCCGCAGGGCGCCCTCACCGCTGTCGGTGGGCATGGCGACGTGGCCGGTGCTGCTCACCGCCTTGGCCAGGACCAGCCGGACGAGAGGGTCGTCGTCGACGACGACGACGTTCATGACCGGTCCCGGAACGTCACCAGCCAGGCGCGGACTTTCAGGAACTCGGCGTGTAGGGCGCCCACCAGTCGCTGGGTGGCCTCGAGGTCGCCGGTCTGGGCCGATGCCCGCAGCTGGCGGCACAGGTCCGCCATGCCCCGGGCGCCGAAGCTGGCCGCGCTGCCGGTGAGGGCGTGGGCCTGGTCGCCCACCGCCACCAGCTCGCCGGCGCTGGCCGCCCGGTCGAGCGTCTCCAGGCGGCCGGGCACTGCGCTCAGGAAGGCATGCAGGAGCTCACCGAGGACGCTGAAACCCTGGCCGTCGGTGATAGTGGCCAGCTGCTCGATGACCGTCTCGTCCACGGCCGGGCTCTCCTCAACCGATCCGACCGCCTCACCGATGTCCCGTCCGGGCATTCCCTCCGGCTGGGCCACTGCCGTCCGGTCCTGTCTCATCCCTGGCTCCCTCGTCGGCCAAACCTGGTCCCCTCGTCAGTATCGACAGGATTGGCGGTTGGCTTGACGATGTTCATCGTCGCCGGTGCGGCGGCGTTCATCGTCGCCGGTGCGGAGCCCATATGTGGGGGAGGATCGACTGTGGGACCCACGCCCAGACCCACTCCGACCCAACTGTCTCCCAACTTCTACCCTGTTGTCGTGCCGGCGCCGGGAACACCGTCAGGAAAGGTCCTCGTGATCGACGACGACGAGGCGATCCGGGTGCTCCTGACCCGCTATCTCGAGATGGAAGGCTTTACCGTCGACCAGGTGCGCGACGGCGGTGCGGCCCTGGCGGCCATCGCCGCCTCGCAGCCCGACCTCGTTCTCCTCGACCTGATGCTGCCCACCCAGGACGGCCTCGACATCCTCACCCGGCTGCGCCGCGACAGCGACGTCCCGGTCATCCTGCTCACCTCACGTGGCAGCGAGGCCGACCGCATCCTCGGGCTCAAGCTGGGCGCCGACGACTACGTGGTCAAGCCGTTCTCACCGGGCGAGCTCACCGCCCGGATCAATTCGGTGCTGCGCCGCACGCGGACCACCTCGCCGCAGTCCGTCCTGAGCTTCGACGGCCTCACGCTCGACCTCGGCACCCGGGAGGTGACCGCCGACGGGGAGGTGGTCACCACCACCGCCCGGGAGTTCGACCTCCTGGCCTTCCTCGCCGCCTCGCCTCGCCAGGTCTTCTCCCGCCAGCAGCTGCTGGCCAACGTGTGGGACTCCTCCGAGGAATGGCAGGACCCGGACACCGTCACCGAGCACGTCCGGCGCATCCGCCGGCGCATCGAACCCGACCCCGACCACCCCCGCTGGATCAAGACCGTCCGGGGCGTGGGCTATCGGTTCGATCCCTGATTTCCGGGCGCCGCCTCCCGGGCGGCGCTCACGCCAGCACGTCGGGAAGGGTGAAGCGGAAGCGGCTTCCGCCTCCCGGGTTGGCTTCCACCCATATCCGCCCGCCCCGCCGCTCGACGATGCGCTTGCAGATGGAAAGGCCGATCCCGGTGCCCTTGAACCGCTCCCTGGGGTGCAAGCGCTCGAACATGGCGAAGATGCGCTCCGCCGACACGTCATCCACCCCGATCCCGTTGTCCGCCACCGTCACAACCCACACCTCGGCGCCCCGCGCCGCGGAGACGTGGACCTCCGGGACCCGGCCGTCGGGCACGAACTTCACCGCGTTGGAGAGGAGGTTCCGGGCCAGCTGGGTGAGCTGCATCGGGTCGCCGGTGACCACGGGAAGATCGCCGACGGTCACGATGGCGCCCCGGCGGCTGATCTCGGGCCCCTGCTCGTCCCGGCAGTCGGCGAACACCTCGGCCAGGTCGACGTCCTCGGAGCCGGCATCGTCGCTGTCGACCGCGCAGTAGGTCAGCAGGTCCTCCACCAGGGCCCCCATCCGGCCGGCGCCCTTGACGATCCACCCGACGAACTCCCGGGCCTGGGGCTCCAGCGACGGCCCATAGGCGCGGTCGAGGAGGGCGGCGAACCCGGAGATGGCCTGGAGGGGCGACTTCAGCTCGTGGGCGGCGAGGAAGGCGAAGCTGCTCAGCTCGCCGTTTGACCGGGTCAGATCGAGGAGCAGGCGCTTTCGCTCGGTGACGTCGACCATCTGCACCACCAGTCCACCGTCGAGCAGCGAGCAGCTGATCGACGCCCACGCCGTGCGGCTGTCGGGCCGGCACAGCCGGGCCTCCGCCTGGTGGGTGGGCACGGCGCCGGCGGCCACCGCCCGCCGGCCGGCGGCCGCCTCCTCCCTGTCCTCGGGATGGGTGAGCTCGGCGACCGTCAGGGCGGCCAGCTCGTCGAGGCCGTAGCCCGTGAGCCGGCACCACGCCTGGTTGGCCCAACGGACCCGATCGTCCATGCCGACCAGGGCCATGGCGAGCGGCGCGTGGTCGAACGCGTGGCGGAAGCGCTCCGGCGCCGGCGGCTCGAGCGGGGGTCGCGGCTGGCTGGACTTCCAGGTTTGCAGGAGGCTGGCGACAAGGTCCCAGGGGCGCTGCTGCTTCTCCAGGAAGGCGGAGGCGCCTACCTCCACCGCCTGGCTGCCCATGCGGTCCGGGGCGTAACCCGAGAGGACGACGACCCGGGCGCCGGGGGCGCGGCGGCGGATCTGGGGGATCGCCTCCATGCCGCCGAGGACCGGCATGGCCAGGTCGAGGAGCACCATGTCGGGTTGGAGCGCTTCGGCCATCTCCACCGCCTGGGCCCCGTCGCCGGCCTCGCCGACCACCTCGAAGGCCCTGGAGGCCTCCAACGTCCCGCGTAGGAGCGTCCGGACACTCGCCGTGTCGTCGGCCAGCAGCACGCGGATCGGCCTCGGCACGTTCGCCATATCGGCAGGAACCCCGCCCCCCTGTACCCCGAAACGGCATGCGGTGGCAAATGGGCCGGCGTGGTAGGAAATCAGGCATGCGACGTGTCCTGCTGCTGTCTCTCCTGCTGGCCGGCGTCCTCGGAGGACTGCTGGCCGCCCCGATCGCATCGGCGGCGCCGGCGCCGGCCGCCGGCGAGCGGTGGGCGCTGATCGTCGGTGTCGACCGGTTCCAGGGCAGCACCCGGCCCAACTACGGCGCGGTGAACGACGCGGCCGACGTCCGCCAGGCCCTGCTCAAGAACGGCTGGGCCGACGACCACATCAAGGTCCTCACCGACGGGGCGGCCACGGCGGCGGGGATCCGCGCCGGGCTGCAGTGGCTGGTCGACCACAGCACCCCCAACGGGATGTCCGTCTTCCACTACTCGGGCCACGTGAAGCAGGTGGGCTCGACGGAGTACCTCTGGCCCCATGACAACGTCTTCATCGCCGACACCGAGCTGGCCGCCAAGATGCGCCAGCTCAAGGGCCAGGCCTGGGTCGACATCTCCGGCTGCGAGGCGGCCGGCTTCGACGAGGGCATCTCCGCCCCGAACCGACTGTTCACCGCCTCGTCGCGGGCCAACGAGAAGTCCTACGAGATCCCCGACATGCGCCAGTCGGTCTTCACCCTGCTCCTGGTGAAGCAGGGCCTGATCAACGGCGCGGCGGACGCCGACGGTGACCGCCGGGTATCGATCCAGGAGGCGTTCGCCTACGCCGCGCACCGGGCGCCGCAGCTGACCGCCGGTCAGGCCCAGGGCGCCCAGCACCCGGTGATGGCCGGCTGGGACGGCACGCCGCTCTATCTCGACGCCGTGGCCGCCCCGCCGGCGCCGCCGGAGGCGGCCAAGACGTGCATCTTGTTCCTCTGCCTCTGAGCGGGCGGGAACCTACGGTTCGGAGACGAAACCCCGGACGATGTCCTGCAGCTCGCCGGCGGTCAGGGTCTCCTTGAGGACCAGAGTCTCGGCCACGGTGCGGAGGTCGTTGGCGTTGTCGCCCAGGATGGTGCGGGCGGCCTGCTCGGCCTTCTCGAGCAGCTCGCGGACCTCCTTGGAGCCCTCGCCCTCGTCCTTGCCCCGGACGCCCTCGTCGGTGCGCCCGGCAAGCTCGAACCGCCCGGTCATGGCCAGACGCTCGACCATGCGGCGGGCCAGGGCGGCGGCGTGCTCGAGGTCGTCCTCGGCCCGGGTGCTGGGCTGACCGAAGACCTGCATCTCGGCCGCCCGGCCTCCCATGAGGACGATGAGCTGGGCCATCAGCTCACGCTTGGTCAGCACCTCACGGTCGTCGACCGTCGACCACGGTGAGCGGCCGAAGGCGGCGCCCCGGTTCACGATCGACACCCGCGACGGCGGCTGGACGCCCCGGAGCAGCACCGACAGGAGAGCGTGGCCGGCCTCGTGCACGCCGACGAGCTCCTTCTCCTCGTCGGTCATGAGCCGGGCGCTGCGGGTGCCGGCGAGGACCCGGGACACAGCCTCGTCGATGTCCTCGGGGGCCACCCGGTCACGGTGGCGGCGGGCGGCCAGCAGGCAGCCCTCGTTCACGATGTTGGCCAGCTCGGCGGGGGTCAGGCCGGCGGTGTTGGCGGCCACCTCGCCCCAGTCGACCCGCCGGGAGACGGGGCGGGCGTCGGCGTGGAGGCGCAGAATCCTCTCCCGGCCGGTGCGGTCGGGCCGGTCGACCTGGATGCGGCGGTCGAAGCGGCCGGGGCGCAGGAGGGCGCCGTCGATGAGCTCGGGCCGGTTGGTGGCGCCGATGATCATCACGCCCGTCGACGCCGCGAAGCCGTCGAGCTCGACGAGGAGGGCGTTCAGGGTGTGGTCGAACTCACGCTCACCGCTGGTGTCGGCGCTGCGATGGCGGCCGATGGCGTCGAGCTCGTCGATGAAGATGATGCACGGCGACGACCGCTTGGCCGCCTCGAACAGCTGGCGCACACGGGAGGCGCCCAGGCCCACGAACTTCTCCACGAAGCTGGTGGCCGACATGTAGAAGAACGGCACGCCGGTCTCGCCGGCGAGGGCCCGGGCCAGCAGGGTCTTGCCGCACCCGGGCTGGCCGTACAGGAGCACGCCCTTGGGCATGTGGGCGCCCAGGCGCTCGAACCGGTGGGGGTCACGGAGGTAGTCGACGACCTCCCGCAGTTCGGCGATGGCCTCGTCGAGGCCGGCCACGTCGGCGAAGGTGACCGACTCCATACGCGACTTGGGGTCGTTGCGGTCGACCTGTTCGACTTTGAAGGCGGTCTCGCCGCCGCCGGCGGTGGCGACAGCGCGCCCGCCGCCTTTGCGCCGGCCGGAGAACCGGCCCCCTGGACGTGTCATTCGGAGAGTCACAATAGCCGTCCCGATAATCAGAATTGTGAATGCGATCACTTCCGGTCTAGTCAGGATGGAAAGTCGCATTTGCCTCTCCGGGATTCCGTGCCAGGACCGCTCCCGACGGGGAGTTGTGGCTGACGAGGCCCTACAGGATCGCGCAGTGCTTTCGGCATCGCCACTAGTACATTCGACCCAGGGCGGCGAAAACTGAAGAGGTAGTTGGAGCGCGAGACTGGGGCCATGCCTGCGGCGCCTCCCGCCGCCCCGCCGTCGGGGCTGCTCCTCTTCATCCGCTACGCCTTCATGCCCAACAACCTGGGCTACTGCGGCGGGAACGAGAACGAGGTGCTGTTCGAGCACGCCGTCGACGGCCGGACCGACCCCCGCCTGGCTCCGCTGCTGGTGAAGTTCACCGGCGCGGTGCCCTACCTGCGCACGATCGCCGCCGCCAACGGGATCGGCGACCCCTTCGACCCTCGGGTGGTCGAGGCGTACTGGATCGGCAACGACCTGCTCGAACGGGTCGAGGCCGGCGACCTGTACCGGTCGCTCGAGGAGCGGTTCGGCAAGCACCTGCCGGCCAAGCTGCGCGATCAGGTGCTGCGCAAGCCCCCCGCCGGCGCCAAGCCGTTCCACCTCTTCCACGTGCTCGACGTCTACCGCCACCTGGAGGCCGACTCGGTGGGCATGGCCGCCATGGAGAGCTGCCGCATCAGCTGGGGCCGGGTGCGGGAGGTCGACGGGGCCAGCGTGACCGTCTACCGCCAGCCACTCCTCCCGGTCGACGGCAAGCTGGTCCTTGGTGAGGCCCGGGCCGAGCGGGTGCTGCGGGCCTTCGAGGGCCGGGGCTTCGCCGACGACCTCGCCGCCGGCGACTGGGTCTCGATCCACTGGGGCTGGGTGTGCGAGAAGCTCGACCCCCGCCGGCTGGCGAACCTGCGGCGGGCCAGCGCCGGCGCCCTGGCCATCGCAAACCAGACGATCTAGCCCCCCGTTCTGGTTGCACTTGACCCCCGTATGCGCGGGTAACCGCAACCAGAACGGGGCTAGAAGGCCGTCGCGTCGATCGGCGCCGAGCCCATCGGGCGGGGCGGGCTGACCTGGACGACCGCCACCCGGGTGCCCACGTCGACCATCCCGAACAGCTCGGCCTCGTGCTCCTCGGTCATCCGGATGCAGCCGTGGGAGTCGCTGTAGCCGATGGAGGCCCGGTTGGCGGTGGCGTGGATGAGGATGGCCGGCGCGTCAAGCCGGAGCGCCTTGGTGCCCAGGGGGTTGTTGGGACCGGGGCCGATGACCTTGGGGAGGCTCCGGGCCCAGGCGCTGCCGGGGTTGTGCCAGGACGGGTTGAGGATCTTCTGGGTGATCCGGTGCACGCCCTCGGGGGTGAGGTAGCCCTTGGCACCGGTGGCGACCGGCCACTCCTTCACGATCTGGCCGTTCTCGTAGAGGTACAGCTTGTTCTCGCCGGCCCGGACCAGGATGACCTTCGAGAGCGTCGGGTCGGCGGCCGCCTTCACCGGCTTGGCCACCATCTTCACCGTGGTGTCGCCCAGCATGACACCGTCCATGACGGCCTTCTTGGACGCCTCGACGTCGATCTCCTTGCCCGCCTTCTCGGGGACCATCTTCACCCAGCCGGTGGAGATGTCGATGTCGGCGTCCTTGGGAGCCGTCCCGATGATCTTGCCGGCGGCGGCCACCACCTCTTCGAGCCGACCCGGGCCCCACGCCGGCTTGACCTCCACGTAGGGGGCGCCGCCGGCGTTGAACAGCTGCGAGGACACCCGCGAGACGATGTTGCCGTCGGCCCTCGCGCCCATGGCCTGGTGCACGGCGGCGGGCACGTCCACCCGGTACCCCAGGTCCCAGGGGGTCGTCTGGGTCTTGAAGGCGTCGACGGTCAAGGTGATCGGCCGATGCAGGGGTGCCTCCACCCGCTCCTGCACCCGGGCCACGGCGGCGTCGAAGCGCAGCCCGCCGACATCGACACCCTGGATGAAGGCGCCCGACGGCAGCGTCCGCCTCGCTTGTCGATCGATGGCCAGGGCACCCAAGGTGCCGGCCGACGCCAACAGCAGCGTCACCGGCAGAACCACGGCAACGACGACCATCCGCCTGCTCACGGCGCAAACGCTATCCCAGGCCGGACGACGTACGAGACCGGCCGGGCAACAGGCTGCGCATCATGTCCAGCTCCTCGATCCGGAGAACCTTGGCCGCTCCCACGAAAGCGATGCCGCCGGCGATCAGGCCGGCCACCGACTGCACCAGCGCCCGCACCCCGCTGGGCCCCATGACCGAGTTCACGCCGGCGACGGCGAGCACCATGGCGCCGGCGGCGACGAGGGAGGCGGCCGCCGCCCGCCCGAGGGCCCGCCACGTCCGGGCCGTGCCCAGGCCACCCATGCGCCGGGAGAGCACGACGCCGGCCAGCACCGCGCCGCAGACGTAACAGAGCGAGTGGGCGAAGGCCAGGCCCTGGACCCGGAAGGCCGGGAAGAAGATCAGGGAGAAGAGCGCGTACACGGTGTTGAGAACGACGTTGATCAAGGTGGGCGTCTTGGCGTCCTGGCGGGCGTAGAAGGCCCGCAGCAGCAAGAGGTAGAAGGAGAACGGCACCAGGCCGATGGCGAACATGTCGAGGACCTCGGCCACCAGCCGGCTGCTGTTGGGGCTCATGACCCCGTGCTCCAGCAGGGTGGTGACGATGGGCCGGGACAGCACGAGGTAGGCGGCCGTCGCCGGCAGGAGGACGAGTCCCATCAGGCGCATGCCGGTCCCCACCGACGCCCGGAAGCCGTCGTCGTCGCCCTCCACGGCCTGGGCCGACATCCGGGGCACGAGGGCGGTCATGATGGACACCGCAGCCACGCCGTAGGGCAGCTGGAAGAAGGCGAAGGCGGTGAACATGGCCGTGGGCCCCCCCTGGACCCCGTTGGCCAGCACCAGGCCCACGCTGAAGCTGAGCTGGTTGGCCACCACGTACCCCAAGGTCCACAGCGAGAGCCGGCCCAGCTTCCTGACCGACGGGTGGCGGAAGTTCGGGCGCCACCGCAGCTTGCCGGGGAGCTTGCGGACCGATGGCCAGTGGGCCAGCGCCATGACGGCCACCCCGCCCGTGGTCCCCATCGCCAGCAGCAGCTTGTGGGACAGCGTCGTGCCGACGCCGGCCGCGTCCGGCGTGCCCGAGACGATGGCGGCGAAGCCCAGGAAGGTGGCGATGACCACCAGGTTGTTGGCGATGGGGGCGAACATGGGGATCGCGAACCTGTCGTGGGCGTTGAGCAGGCCGCCGGCGATGGCGGCGAAGCCGTAGAAGGCGATCTGGGGGGCGAAGAACCGCAGGAAGAACGTCGCCAGCTCCTGCTGCTGGGCCTGTTCGGCCCCGGACAGCCGGAAGGTGAACAGCCGGATGATCCACGGGGCGCCGACGACCGCCAGGACGGTGATGGCCAGGACCACCACCGCCGAGGTGGTGACCAGCGCCGACACCGACTCCCAGGCGTCGTCGTCGCGCTTCTTGCGCAGCTCCTCGACCAGCACCGGGATGAACACCGACGTCAGGACCCCGCCCAGGATCAGCTCGTAGACCACGTTGGGCATGGTGTTGGCGATGTTGTAGGAGTCCGCCAGCCGCGATTCCGTCACCCCGAGGGCGAACGCCATGGCCACCAGCCGCCCGAGCCCGGTGACCCGCGACAGCGTCGTGCCCACAGCCATGACGACGGCGGACCGGCCCAGGTTCGGCGGCAGGTCCTCGTCGGTGTCGGAGCCCTCGTCGGCCTGAACCATCGGCGGCGAGGCTACCGGCGCCCGAGGCGGCCACGGTCCTTGTGGCGCCTGGGCACCGATTCTGTGAGCGGGTGACGGGGATCGAACCCGCATAGCCAGCTTGGAAGGCTGGCCGGGGGAGTGTCACGTGACCTGGGGTTCTCGACAAAACCGCAGGTCGGCGGGGGTGCGGTGTACGCGCTGTTGTCCCTGTTGCACCCTGCGTGCCATTGCTTATGGCACGCCTATGGCACGACGAGCCCGGCTGTGGGTCCCCCGCAGGGCGTAGGACGCTGCGGGCCTCGGTGTGCTGAAGGCAGGGCTATCCGCGGAGCGTCGATGAGATATCCTAACGAGGTGACCAAGAGACTGATCGAAGTCGACGACGCCAAGCTCGACGCGGTCCGGGCTCTCCTGGGGACCCGCACCTTGAAGGCGACGGTGGACGAGGCGTTCGACGAGGTGCTCGCGCTCGACCAGCGCCGGCAGGGCCTGCTGGCCGAGCGGGGTGTCGATGCCGATCTCCTGACCGATCCGGCCTCCCGGCGCGACGCGTGGGGCTGAGGCCCTACTACCTCGGTGATACCTCCGCGTTGGCCAGGCGCGGTCAACCTGCGGTCGCCGCCCGGCTCACCCCCCTGCTCGAAAGCGGGCTCGTCGCCCGCTGCACGCCGACCGACCTTGAAGCCGGCTACTCCTCCACAAGCCCGGCCTCTCATCGAGCCATGCGACAAGCGCGCTCTGCGTGGCCGTCCGTCGAGATGGACCAGGCGGTCCTCGACCGGGCCGTGGCGGTCCAGGACGCGCTCGCCGAGCGGAGCCAGCAGAGAGGGGCGAAGCTCGCGGACCTGCTCATCGCCGCCGCCGCGGAGGCCGCCCGCCTGGTCGTGCTCCACTACGACCACGACTTCGACCTCATCGCCGAGATCACCGGCCAGCCGACCGAGTGGATCGTCGCGACCGGCACCGTGTCGTAGACGACCGAGATGTCGGTGCCCTCAACGCCGCACTGCTGCCACCGAGGCGAATCGGCCCAGGCCGGGCGCCCGCCCTCATCCCTGCTCGGAGGGGGACCGGTTCAACGACCCCGTCGGGCGCGAGTTCACCGACGCAGCTATCGGCGGGTGATCTGCGTCGTCGCCCGGGGTCAGCCGAGTCTTGACGCCGTTGCGGTCGATGTGCTCCAGCGGCAACCCGTCGGGGCCGTAGATGTAGTGGTTGGTGCCGTCGTCGATGAGCAGCGGCAGGCCCGAGGAGGCATCCCAGGTGAAGTTGGTGGTCAGCCCGGCCATCGTCTTGGACGTGCGCAGGCCGTCGCCGTTGTAGGCGTAGGTGGCCAGGGGGCGGTACCCCGGTTGAAGGCGTCCCCGCCCCGGTTGAACCCCGTGACGGCCACGGGGGCGAGGGCGTCGACGGTGGTCCCGTTGCCCACCTCGCCGTAGGCGTTGTGGCCCCAGGAGCTGAGGGTGGCATCGGCCCGCAGGGCCAGGCCGTTGACCGCCGCAGAGACGTTCGGCCGAAAGCTCGACGCTGACCGGTGGCTCGCCACCGTCCAGGCGGACATGCTCCGAGGTCACTGGGTGGAGCCCCGCGCCGGCAATGTTCTCAGCGAGTACGCCGCCGACTGGCTGGCGCACCGGATACGAACCAGGGAGCTGTACAGCTCGTTGCTGCGGCTCCACATCCTGTCCGGCCTCGGCGCGGTCCAGCTGGCCCGGATCACACCCGATGGCTGTGCGGCGCTCGAGCTGCCGGGGTTGACGCGCCGTCATGTCGACCTGCTCCACGGCACGTTGACCGTGGCCGAGACGCTCGTGGAGGGCGGCTCGGGACTCAGCATCGGACCTCCGAAACCGACGCGGCTCGTCGCACCGTCGCACTCCCGCCGCCCCTCGTCCCCATCCTGGACGAGCACCTGGCCAAGTTCTCCGCCCCGGGCCGCGACGGCCTGGTGTTTTGCGGCCCCAAGGGCGGCATGATGCGAAGGGGCAACTTCTCTGCCAAGTGGATCCGGGCGGTGCGGGCGACGGGTATGGAGGAGCTGCATTCCACGACTTGCGGCATACGGCCAACACGCTCGCCGCGGCCACCGGAGCGAGCACAGCCGAGCTCATGCACCGGATGGGCCACGCGTCCTCGGCCGCCGCCCTGCGCTGCCAGCACGCGACGCGGACCGCGACCAGGCCATCGCCAAGGCCCTCGGAGGCCTCGTGAGCGACCACGCTGCGAGCGTCACTCCGATTCCTTAATGGCACGGCTATGGCACGACAGGCCTCCGAGGGCTGACGAGCACCTCCCGAAACCGACCGCATACCCCCGCTGACCTGCGGGTTACCTGGAGCGGGTGACGGGGATCGAACCCGCATAGCCAGCTTGGAAGGCTGGAGCTCTACCATTGAGCTACACCCGCGTGGGAGGTTCCGTCGGGGAGGGGGGATTTGAACCCCCGACCGCCTGCCCCCAAAGCAGGTGCGCTACCACTGCGCCACTCCCCGGTACCTTCTATGGCCGCTGACCTGCGCTTCTTGGCCTCCCAGAGCGTCCGGTCACCCGGAGCACACCGCGGTTACACCACCTGACTCACCGGGCTCCCAGGACGCCCAGAGTGCCCAGATCGGCGGTCACGAAGCAAAGCGTAAACGACATCTGGGCGCTGCGACGAGACTGGCTACGTCGGCAGGACCGGGCCCTCGTCGACTTGAGCGCCGGCGCGCTCCTCCGGCTCCACCAACGTCGCCTCCAGCACGCTCGTCATCCGCACCTCCCTGCCCTGGACGACCGGTCGAAGGCTGCGAGTCGCTGTTGTCGGTTGACGGCCGACTGCTCGGCCATCGACGCGTCGCTGCCGGAGGCGTCGCCGACCACGCGGAGGGGGCCGACGACCCGCTCGGTCGACGCCATGACGACGCTACAATCCGGGTGCTGGCGGAGGTGTTGCCGCCGCTGGTGGAGGATGCGCACGTCGCGCTGGAACGAGCCCGTGTCCAGCGCCATCTGGCCCAATGGGCGCCCGTCGATCCACTTGCTTCTGTGGCCGACCGGCGGGCGACGATGAGGGAGCTCACCCGGCTCCGACTTGGAGACATCGTTGTGAAGGCGGACCTCGATCACCTCCGGCTGGTGGACGACCGGCACGGCCCCGGCGCAGGTGACGCTGTGCTGGGGACCTTCGCCCCCCCTGGCCGGCGTCGACACCACCCGTGACCGCCTCGGGCGGGCCGACGATGCCGCCGGGGCCGCCCAGCAGGAGGGGATCGAGGTCCCCTGTGCCTGAGCCACCCTGGGCGATGGTCAGCGAGCTGGCCGTCGAGCCCCATGGCGCCGGCGCCCTCGAGCAGGCGTTCCGCGACCGTCTGGGCGAGGTCGACCAGCATCCCGGCTTCGTGCGCCTGGAGGTGTGGCGTGACCCCCGCCGCCCCGGCCGCTACCTGATGGTCTCGTGGTGGACGTCCCGGGAGGCGTTCACCGCCTGGATGCACTCCGAGGCCCACGACCGCTCCCACGCCCGCATCCCCGACGACCCGGCCCCCAAGCCGGTGCGGTTCGACCGCTACGAGGTGATCGCCACGTGAGCTACCTGCGCCCCCACATCGAGCAGTTTCTCGGCCACCTGATCACCCGTGACGCCCGGGCATGTGTGGACGTGGCCGTCGCCCTGGCCGACGAAGGGGTCCCCATCCCCGAGGTGCTGACCGGCGTGGTGGGCCCCGCCATGGTGGAGATCGGCGAGCGGTGGCTGCGCAACGAGCTGACCGTCGCCGACGAGCACGCGGCCACCGCCATCGCCGACACGGTCGTGTCCGTGCTGACCGCCACCGGCCTCCAGACGAGCGCCGCGCCTCCTGTGGTCACCGTCGCCTGCGCCGAGGGGGAATGGCACACCATGCCGGCCCGCCTGCTGGCCGGCGTGCTCCGGGCCGAGGGCTTCGACGTCACCTTCCTCGGGCCGTCCATGCCTCCGACGCATCTGGCCAGGTTCCTGGAGCGATCGCGGCCCGACGTCCTGGGCATCAGCTGTTCGACGCCGCTCACCTTCGCCGGCGCGCTCTCCTGCTCGTCGGTGGCCCACGACGCCGGCATCCCCGTGCTGGCCGGCGGGCGGGCGTTCGGGACCGACGACCTCCGGGCGCGGGTGCTGGGTGCCGACCTGTGGGCGTTCTCGGGGCCGGCGGCCGCCGGCCTGCTGCGCCAGCCCCTCGACCAGGAGCTCAACGAGCCGTCGGCCGACGTGGGCGCCGCCGGCGAGCTGCTGTCGGAGCTGGACAACGTGGTGGCGGCGGCGATGGGCGAGCTGAGCCATCGCTTCCCGGTCATGGCCCGGTTCGACGACCTCCAGCGGGCCCGTACCAGCGAGGACTTCGCGTTCATCGTCCAGTTCGCGGCCGCGGCCGTCCTGACCGGGGACCCTCGCCTGTTCGACGACTTCCTCGCCTGGCTGGACCAGCTCCTGCTGGCCCGTGGCCTGCCGCCGGGGACGGTCGCCGTCTCCCTCGAGGCCATCCGGGCCGCCGGCGCCCCTGCGCCGATGGTCCAGTTGCTCGAGGGCGCCCGCCCGCCGGCGCCCGCCGGCGCCTCATAGCGCGGACCACCGCCGGCCCCTCCCGACGTGCCGGCGCTACCGGCCATCCGCAATAGTGCCCGGGCATGCATTCCCGCCAGAGGACCGTCCTGTTCGTCGTCTTCGCTGTCACCGGGTTCGCGGCCCTCACCCTGCAGGTGGTCTGGCAGCGCGTCATCTCCCTGCACGCCGGCGTCGACCTGTTCTCCTTCACCACCGTCATCGCCGCCTTCCTGGCCGGGCTGGGCCTGGGCAGCCTGCTGGGCGGGGTGGTGGCCGACCGCCTGGGCCCCCGCCGGTCCCTTCTGGCCTTCGCCGCGTCCAACGCCGGCATCGGCGTCTTCGCCTGGTTCAGCCTGTGGCTGTTCTACGACGTCTACCGCTCCGCCGTCCCCCACCTGGAGGGCACCCTCGCCGCCTTCGGGTTCCACTTCCTGCTCCTGATCGTCCCGACCACGCTCATGGGGCTCTCCCTGCCTCTGGTGTCGCGGGGGGTCGTCGAGCGCATCGAGGAGGCCGGCCCGCTGGTGGGCCGGCTGTACGCGGTCAACACCCTGGGCGCCGGCCTCGGCGCCGGCATCTCCGGGTGGATCCTCATCGGCAGCCTGGGCTTCGTCGGCGTCGTCCGGCTGGCGGGCACCCTGAACCTGCTGGCCGCGGTCTGCATCCTGACCCTGTGGCGGGCGGCGTCCCGGGTGCCGGCCGAGGCGCCGGCACCGGCGCCGGCCGAGGTCGTTCCCGCCGGCCACGGCGGCCGGGCCTGGCCATGGTTCCTGGTCTACGCCCTGACCGGCGCGGTGGCCCTGGGCCTGGAGCTGGTGTTCTTCCGGCTGGTCGACGCCCTCATGCGGTCGAACTCCTACACCTTCGGCCACGTCCTGAGCATCTACCTGCTCCTCTTCGGCGCCGGCGCCGCCGTCGCCGCCCGTTTCGTCGGCCGCACCCGGCGGCCGGACCGCTGGTTCCTCGGCATCCAGTTCGCCGTCGGGGTGCTGGCGCTGGTGGGCCCCCTGGCCCTGATCGAGCTGCCCAAGCTGCTGGGTGTCTACGGCCCGTTCAGGAGCCACTTCGCCATCGACGGCTACAACGTCGGCGGGTACCGGTTCGACTCGGCCCGGGAGATCGCGAGGGTCGGCTTCGTCCACGTCTTCGGCCCTCTGCTGATCATGGGGGCGCCGGTGCTGGCCATGGGCGCCTCCTTCCCGTTCGTCCAGCGACTGGTCAACCAGCGGGTGGACACCCTGGGCCGGCGCACCGGGCTCCTCCTGCTGGCCAACATCGCCGGCAACGTCACGGGGACCCTGCTCGTCGGCTTCGTCCTCATCGACGCCCTCGGCACGTCCGGCACGCTGCGCCTCCTCGCCGGCGTGCTCGTGCTCCCGGGCCTGGCCGCCGCGGCCATGGCCCGCCGGGAAAGGCGGCCGGCCTACGCCGCCGGCGCCCTCGCCCTGCTCCTCGGCCTGGTGGCCGTCTTCCCGTCGAACTTCCGGCTCTGGGCCTACTTCCACAGTGCGCCGGAGGACGAGTTCGCCCTGTCGGAGGACCGGGCGTGCGTGAACGCGCTCAAGAAGGTGGAGGGCGAGGACTTCCTGTTCATCAACGGCACCTCGCAGAACGGCCACCCCTTCGACGACTTCCACGTGCTGGTCGGCCTCGTCCCCGCTCTCATGCACCCCAACCCCGAGCGGGCCATGGCCGTGGGGTTGGGCATCGGAGCCACTCCCTACGGCATGTCCCGCGACCCCCGGGTCGGCCACCTCGACGTGGTCGAGATCTGCGGGGGCGAGATCGACCTCCTCCGCGTGCTCGCCCGCCGGGGCGCGGTGGAGATGGAGCGCCTGCTGGGCGACCCCCGCGTCGACATCCACGTGGGCGACGGGCGGAAGTTCCTCCTCTCCTCCGACCAGCGCTTCGACGTGCTGACCGTCGACGTGGTCCGGCCCCAGGCCGCGTTCAGCGGCAACCTGTACTCGGTCGAGTTCTACGAGCTGCTGCGCAGCCGCCTGGACGCCGACGGTGTCGTGTCGCAGTGGCAGGCCACGCCTCGGGTCCTCAACAGTGCGACGGAGGTGTTCCCCCACGTCCTCCGGTTCACCGTCCCGAGCTACGACGGCTCGCAGTTCATGGTGGCCAGCCAGCGCCCGATCAGCTTCGACCGGGCCGCCGTCCTGGCCCGCTTCCGGGCCATGGAGCCGGAGAGGATGTTCCCACCGGCCCAGGCCGCGTCGCTCCTGGAGTTCCTGTCGACCGTGGAGCCCGGCGAGGTGTCGGTGGTCCGCAAGATCGGCGACGCGGGGCTGAACCGCGACCTTGCTCCCCGGGACGAGTACTTCCTCAACAACGATCCCCTGGTGCAGATCCGGGGATGACGGAACCGTGGGGTCAGCCTGGGCTCCTGGTCCTGAAGAACAGGCGCCAGGCCAGGGCGAAGGCGGCCACCGCGCACGTCCCCGAAACCACGCCGAGGGTGTTGGCGAGAAGGTCCGCCATCTGCGTGGTCCGGGTCCGGGTGTAGGGCGCCTGGGCGAGCTCGAGGGCGACGCTGGCCGCGAGCACCGTGGCCGCGCCCATCACCAGCGACGCCCATGACCACATGGCCAGCCCCACGATCAGGGCGGCGACGGCCCAGATGGTCACATGGACGTCGAAGTCAGACTGGGGGACGCGCACGCTGGCGCCCGGAACCTCCACTCCGGCGGCTCCGGTGGCGCGGTTCACGCCGGCGTCGATCCGTGCCGACAGCCGGCTGAGCAGCCCCGGAGCCCGGTCCGACAGGAGGATCACGGCGTTGACGGCCAGCGCAGCCACACCCGCCAGCAGCGGGACGACGCGCCACCCGCGCAAGGGGCGCCCGCCCGGGCCGAGCGGTGGCTCGCGCCGGAGGCCGGACGTCACGCGGCTCCGACTTCGTCGTCCTCCTCCGGCTCCCGCTCCTTCCGTCGCACGAGAAAGCTGGCCAGGGCGAGCAGGACGATCACAGCTGCGAGGACGCCGATCTCGGTCATGGCGTTCTCGAACGCCGGGTTGTCGGTTCTGTAGACCTCATTGGACTCGAGCGTCAGCACGACGATCTCCTTGATGGAGGCGATGATGCCGACGATCAGGAACGGCTCGGCGACGAGCTTCTTCTCCTTCATCGTCGCCCGCACGCCGGCCAGCAGCTCCAGCAGGATGAAGACCAGCAGCAGGCCGTCGAGGGCGGAGGTGACGCCGCCTTCCACCCCGTTGCCGACGTCCTTGACGAGGTGCCAGCCGACGGCGGCGAGCACCAGGACCGCCCCGCCGGCCAGCAGCACGCCGGCGGTGGAGTAGACGACGTTCTCGGCTATCCGCAGGACGCGGTCGGCGGGATCTGCGATCGGCTCGCGTTCTGCCACGGCGCCAAGTTAGGCGGCGCCAACCGGTCCGATGGCCCACAATGGGCCGATGACCCCGGCGGCATCGAAGGTGGCAGCGGCGATCGTCGCCAACGTCTCCTCCGTGGTCCTCGGCAAGCGCGAGGAGGTCGTGCTCGTCGCTGCCGGCCTGCTGGCCGGGGGTCACGTGCTGCTCGAGGACGTGCCCGGCGTCGGCAAGACCCTGCTGGCCAAGAGCCTTGCCCGTTCGGTGGGCGGCTCGTCCGGCCGGATCCAGGGCACCGCCGACCTCATGCCCGTCGACATCACCGGCGTCACCATCTACGACCGCTCCCGGGAGCAGTGGAACTTCCACCCGGGACCGGTCTTCCACAACGTGGTGCTCGTCGACGAGATCAACCGGGCCACGCCGCGAGCCCAGTCGGCGCTGCTCGAGGCCATGGCCGAGGGCCAGGTGACCGTCGACGGCACCGCCCACCCCCTCCCGGCGCCGTTCTTCGTCATCGCCACCCAGAACCCCTACGGCGACGTCGGCACCTTTCCCCTCGTCGAGGGCCAGAGCGACCGCTTCGCCCTGGTGGTCACCCTCGGGCTGCCGGGGCGGGAGGCCGAGCGGGCCGTGCTCCGAGGTGAGGGCGGCCCGCGGGCGCTCGACGAGCTCAAGGCCGTGGTCGACGGCGCCGACGTGCTGGCCGCCATCGCCGAGGTGGAAGGGACGTACGTGGCGCCGGCGGTCGCCGACTACGTGCTCGACATCGTCGAGGCCACCCGCGCCCACCCCGAGCTCGACCACGGCGCCAGCCCCCGGGCCGCCCGTACCCTGGTCCAGGTGGCCAAGGCCTACGCCGTCATCGGTGGCCGCGATTTCGTCGCCCCCGACGACGTCAAGGCCGTGAGTGTGGCGGTGCTGGCTCACCGGCTGGGCGCCGTGGCCCGGCGGGGCACCGAGGCCACCCGCCGGCTGGTCGGCGAGATCGTGGGGGCCGTGCCGGCGCCGACGGCCTGATGGACCCGCCGGGTACGAACTGGACCCGCCAGACCCGGGCCACCGCAGGGAGCGCCGGGGCCCTCATCGTGGCCGGCGGGGCGTGGACTGCCTGGCGCCAGAGCGGCTCCCGCCTGGCCTTGTTCGTGTGCTTCGCCGCCCTGCTCGCCGTCGCCCTCGACCTGGTGCTGGCGGTGGTGGCCACCCGGCGGGTCACGGCCACGGTGACGGGCACACCGGTCAACGCCTTCGTCGGCGACCACGTCCCGTTCACGCTGTCGCTGGCCGGGCCGGGGCTCACGTTCCAGGTCCGGGGCTTCCGCGACGCCGCCTTCCAGGCGGCCACGCCGCCGGCGTCGGGGGCCATCCCCGGGTACGGCGACCGCCGGGAGGTGGTCACCGACGTCGAGGTCGAGGTGGCCGGGTCGGGCCTGTGCGGCCTGGTGACGTGCGCCCGCCGGCAGAGGGTCCCCCTGCCGGCGCCGATGCATTTCGGCCCCCGTCCCGTCGCCCCGCCCCATCCGTTCCCCGAGCTGTTCGGCGCCTGGGGCGAGGGCACGCCCCGGCCGGCGGTGGTGGGCGACGTCGTGCGTGGCGTGCGCGACTACGTGCCGGGGGACCCCGTGCGCCGGGTGCACTGGCCGACCTCCGCCCGGCGGGGCGACCTGGTGGTCAAGGAGGTGGAGGAGCCCGCCGCGCCCCGGCTGGTGGTGGCCCTGGACCTCGGTGGCGGCGGGCTGGCCGGGGAGCTGGCCGCGGCCCGCGCCGCCTGGTACGCCTACGAGGCCCTGGGGCGGGGGTACGAGGTCGTCCTGGCGACGGCCGAGCCCGGTGGGCCGGTGACGGGACGGGTGGGCCCGCCGACCGACGTCAACCGGCGGCTGGCCCGTGCCGTCCCCGGCGCCCCTCACCTCCCGGCCGGCGGTCCGGGCCGCAGTGCGGTGGTGCTCGTCACACCTACGGGAGACTCGTGGCCGACCTAGCGCAGCGCCGGCTGGGCGCCGCCGCCGCCGCTGCCGTCGGCGTCAGCGCGTGGTGCGCGGCGGCCGCCGCCGGCGACGCTGCAGGGTGGACGGGCGGGCCCCTGGTCTTCATCGGCGTGGTGCTGGCGGCCGCCGTCCGCGCCGCCCTCTCCCGGGAACCGAGGCGCGTGCTGCGTCCGGGCGGAGAGGAGAAGGTGCTGGCGGTGGTGACCGTCGTGGGGCTCCTCGGGCTGTTCCTGGCCGGCTGGGCCGACATGCAACGCGTCGTCGACGTCGCCAAGGTGCTGCCGGTGGTCATCGCCGGCCTCAGCGTGATGTGGCCGGCGCCCAAGGTCCTGCGGTTCTCCCTCCTCCTCGCGGTCGTCACCCTGCTGGCCGGCGCCGGGGGGCCGGCGCCCTCAGGCCTGGCCGTGGCCGGGGCGCTGGTGGCCATGGCTGCCGCCCTGGTCCTGACCAACCGCCTCACCGCCGCCGCTGCTCCCCGCCTTGGCGGTTCGGCGCCGGCGCCGGCCCGGCGCCTGGCCGGCGAATCGGCGACGGTGCTCGTCATCGTCGCCCTGCTGGCCGCCCTGGCGGCTTCGCTGCTGCCACCCCCGCCGAGTCCGGGCGGCGGTGGCGGCGACGGGCGCCAGCCGCTGCCCTCGCCGGGCGGGACCGAGATCCACTTCGACAACCCCCTCGACCTCACCGCCGGGCGGGACGAGCCGGGCGACGGCTACGTGCTCATGGTCGCCGCCCGCCGGCCCGAGATGTGGCGGGCCTTGACCTACGACCGCTGGGACGGCGAGACCTGGTCCCGATCGGAGGAGGAGCCGGCGTACCTCGACGACGGGCGGGTGAGCCGCGGCATCGGCGACCTCGGGACGAACCTCGACGGCTCCGGCCTCTTCCAGTCCGTCACGGTGCTGGCCCGCTCCGCCGACGTGCTGCCTGCCGCCGCGGTGGCGAGGTACCTGTCGCTGTTCGCCGGTGCGGCGCTCCAAGGCGCCGATGCCTCGGTCTACCCGGAGGAACCGGTCGGGCGTGGCGCCCGGTACGAGGTCTTCAGCGAGCCACAGGCCGCCTCGGCCGCGGAGCTGCGGGCCGTCGGCGACACACCGGCCCGCGTCCTCCCCCTCGACGTCGGCTATCTCTACCTGCAGCTGCCGCAGGTGTCCGCCCGCGTCCGGGCCCTGTCGGCCCAGGTCGTGGTCCGGGAAGCCAACACCTTCGACAAGGCGCGGGCCGTCGAGGACTGGATCGACCGGAACACCGAGGTCACCGACGGCGCGCCGCCAGTGCCCGCCGGCGTCGACCCCCTGGAGGACTTCCTGCTCGAGGGCCGGGCCGGCCCCCCCGACCGGGCGGCCACGGCCATGGTCGTGATGCTGCGGGCGGTGGGGGTGCCCGCCCGGCTGGCGGTCGGCTTCCTTCCCGGCCGGCGGACGGGGCCGAACCGGGAGTTCCTCGTCCGGTCGCGCGATGCCCATGCCTGGGTGGAGGTGTGGTTCCCGACGCTCGGCTGGCAACGCTTCGACCCCACCGGCCGGGCGCCGGATCCCCGCGCCGAGCCGGACTCCGCATGGGACCGGCTGCTGCGCTTCCTCGAGAGGCTGTGGCCGGTCGTGGTGCTGGTGCTGGTGGCCGGCGCCGGCTGGCTGGCCTGGCGGCTGGCCGCGTGGCGGCGCCGCCGGGCCGCCCTGCCCTGGGCCACCCGGTACTTCGCCCAGCTCGAGCGGGCAGGACGGGCGCGGGGCCGGCCGAGGCAGCCACCGGAGACTCCGGCCGAGTATGCCCGCGCCCTGGCCCGGGACGCGTTGCCCGACCCGCGCATAGAGGAGGCGGGAGAGCTGGTGACAGTCGCCGCCTGGTCGCGACACGAGCCGCCGGCCGCGGACCGGGCCCGCGCCGAAGCGGCCCTCCGGGCGGCCAAGAAGGCGGCGCCGGCGCGCCGTCTCCGCCTCCGCCGGCGGGGCCGACCTACAATCGCAAAGCCGTGAAAACAATCGTCGAGCCCCTCGAGGGCAACAAGGTCAAACTCTCCGTCGAGCTCGACGAGAGCGAGTTCGGTTCGGCGATTGACGCCGCCTTCCGCAAGATCTCCCGGGAGGTGCGCATCCCCGGGTTCCGGCCCGGCAAGGCCCCACGCCGGCTGGTCGAGGCTCGCGTGGGCCTCGATGTCGCCCGCCAGGAGGCCATCCGCGACGCCCTCCCGGGCTACTACGAGCGGGCGCTGCGGGAGAACGACATCGAGCCCATCGCCGCTCCCGAGATCGACATCACCTCCGGCGACACCGACCCCACCATGGCCTTCGACGCCGTGGTCGAGATCATGCCGACGGTCTCGGTGGCCGGCTACGGCGGCCTCCGGGTCGTCCTGCCCAACCTCGAGGTCTCCGACGCCGAGGTCGACATCCGGGTCGACCAGGTGCGCGGCGCCTCCGCCCAGATCGTCACCGTGAACCGGTCCGCCCGCGACGGCGACCACGTCCTCATCGACCGCACGATCTCCCAGGGCGACGAGAAGAGCGTGGTGGAGGACTTCTCCTACGAGGTCGGCAGCGGCGGTGTCACCCCCGAGCTCGACGACCACCTGCGGGGCGCCAAGGCCGGCGACATCCTCACCTTCGACGTCCACCACGAGCAGGTCGGCGACGTGAGTTTCCAGGTCCTGGTCAAGGAGGTGCGGGAGCGGGTCCTGCCCGAGCTCACCGACGAGTGGGTCGACCAGGAGACCGAGTTCGAGACCGTCGAGGAGATGCGGGCCAAGTTCCACCAGGAGATGGAGGCCGTCCGCAAGCTCGAGGCGGCGATGCAGGTGCGCGACAAGGTGGTCGAGGCCCTGATCGAGCTGGTCGACGAAGAGATCCCCGAAGCCCTCGTGGCGCCGGAGATGGAGCGCCGCCTGCGGACCCTCTCCCACCGCCTGAGCCACCAGGGCGTCGACGTCCAGTCGTTCCTCCAGAGCCTGGGCGAGTCGCAGGAGGCCTTCGTCGCCCAGCTGCAAGAGGAGGCCACCAACGCGGTCAAGGCCGACCTGGGCCTGCGGGCGGTGGCCGAGGCCGAAGGCGTCGAGGTCACCGACGAGGAGGTCGAGCAGGAGATCGTCGACCTGGCCCGCCAGAGCCGGAAGAACCCCAAGGCGGTGCGCAAGGAGCTCGAGAACGAAGACCAGTTGCCCGCGGTACGCTCGGGAATCAGGAAGACCAAGGCCTTGGAGTGGCTCATCGCCCACACCGAGTTCGTCGACGAGGAGGGGCAGGTCATCGACCGGTCGCAACTGACAGCCGACTTCAACGGCGGCGACGCCGCCGAGGCCCAAGCGGCCACCGAGGAGATCTCCCAGTGATCGACCCCCACAAGATCTACAACTACATCGTCCCCACGGTCATCGAGCAGACCAACCGGGGGGAACGGGCCTTCGACATCTACTCCCGGCTGCTCAAGGACCGCATCGTGTTCCTCGGCACGCCGATCGACGACACGGTGGCCAACCTGATCATGGCCCAGCTCCTGCACCTCGAGTCCGAGGACGCGGACAAGGACATCAACCTCTACATCAACTCACCGGGTGGCGAGATCACCGGATTGTTCGCCATCTATGACACCATGCAGTTCATCAAGCCGGAGATCGCCACCTACTGCATGGGCCAGGCCGCCTCGGCGGCCGCCGTGCTGCTGGCCGCCGGCACGAAGGGCAAGCGTCACGCACTTCCCCACGCCCGGATCCTGATCCACCAGCCCTACAGCGGCGCCGGCGGGCAGGCGTCCGACATCGAGATCCAGGCCAAGGAGATCACCCGGATGCGGGAGCTCCTGGAGCGGGTACTGGCCCACCACACCGGCCAGACGATGGAGAAGCTCCGCAAGGACACCGACCGGGACTTCATCATGAACGCCGACGAGGCCAAAGAATATGGCATCGTCGACGAGGTCATCCTGACCCGCGAGCTGGCCCAGGTGCCGCAGGTCGCGGGCGTCAGCTGAGGGGGAACGACGACGTGGCGAAGTTCGGGGACGGTGGGGAGCTGCTGAAGTGCTCCTTCTGCGGCAAGTCGCAGAAGCAGGTGAAGAAGCTCATCGCAGGACCGGGCGTCTACATCTGCGACGAGTGCATCGACCTCTGCAACGAGATCATCGAGGAAGAGCTCGCGGAGGCCGGTGAGGTCAAGCTCGACGAGCTGCCCAAGCCCGCCGAGATCCACGACTTCCTCGACCAGTACGTCGTGGGCCAGTCCGACACCAAGCGCACGCTGTCGGTCGCGGTCTACAACCACTACAAGCGCATCCAGGCGGGCGACAAGGGTCGCGCGGACGGCGACGGCGTCGAGCTGGCGAAGTCGAACATCCTCATGCTCGGCCCCACCGGCTGCGGCAAGACCTATCTGGCGCAGACGCTCGCCAAGCTGCTCAACGTGCCGTTCGCGATCGCGGACGCCACGGCCCTCACCGAGGCCGGGTACGTGGGCGAGGACGTCGAGAACATCCTGCTCAAGCTGATCCAGGCCGCGGACTACGACGTGAAGCGCGCCGAGACGGGCATCATCTACATCGACGAGATCGACAAGATCGCCCGCAAGAGCGAGAACCCGTCGATCACCCGCGATGTCTCCGGCGAGGGCGTGCAGCAGGCCCTGCTGAAGATCCTGGAGGGCACCACCGCCTCGGTGCCGCCCCAGGGAGGCCGCAAGCACCCCCACCAGGAGTTCATCCAGATCGACACCACCAACATCCTGTTCATCTGCGGCGGGGCCTTCGCCGGCCTGGAGAAGATCATCGAGAGCCGCATCGGCTCCAAGGGCGTGGGCTTCGGCGCCGACCTCCGCCGGCGCGACGAGAAGGACGTGGGCGCGGTGCTGTCCCAGGTCCTGCCCGAGGACCTGCTGAAGTTCGGCCTCATCCCCGAGTTCGTGGGCCGGCTGCCCGTCATCGGCGCCGTGTCCAACCTCGACCAGGAGGCGCTGGTCCGGATCCTCATGGAGCCGAAGAACGCCCTGGTCAAGCAGTACCACCGCATCTTCGAGCTCGACGACGTGGAGCTGGAGTTCTCCCCCGACGCCCTGGAGGCCATCTCCGAGCAGGCGTTGCTGCGGGGCACCGGCGCCCGTGGCCTGCGGGCCATCCTCGAAGAGGTCCTCCTCAACGTCATGTACGACCTGCCGAGCCGCCAGGACATCGGCAAGTGCGTCATCGACCGGTCCGTGGTCATGCAGAAGGTGAACCCCACCCTGGTGCCCCGCTCCGAGCAGCCCCGGCCGGCCAACCGCCCCCGCCGCGCCGCTTCGTAAGGTCGGCCGGGCGGTCCCGGCTAACCTCGTCCTATGGGCAAAACGATCAAGTACTCACTGGTCGGCGCCGTCGTGGGCGCAGCTGCCGCCGCAGCCAAGGCTCGAGGCGGTGAGGCATCCGGCGACCTCCCTGTGCAGGCGGCCAAGGGGGCCGGCGCCGGCGCCTTGACCGGAGGCCTGCTCGGGTTCGGCTTCGAGCGCCGGGCCAAGCGCAAGCTCAAGAAGCGCATGAAGCTGGCCTCCATGGTCAGCGCCGGGGCCATCGTCGAGGCCGCCCGTCAGGCCAAGCCGTCCATCACCAAGCAGTCCCGTAAGGCCCGCAAGGCTGCCCTCAAGGCGGCCAAGGACGCCCAGCGCAGGGGCCGGCGCACGGCCAAAAAGGTCGGGCACCGGGCGGCCTACACCGCCGATCTGGCCCGCATCCAGGCCGACCACCTGATCGACGTCGGTCGCCACAAGCTCGCGTCTTAGCTGGCGGCGGGCACCCGGGTGCTTCGCACCACGCCCGCCGCGTGCCGGCGGGGGCCCCTGCCCCGCCGGCGAGCCAGACCGCTACCGGTTCGTTGATGGATCTCGCCGCAGCGCTTGAGTATCTGGCGGGGCACGTCAACCTGGAGCGAGAGGTGGCGCCCCGCGCCGCGGCGCGCCGGCTCGACCGGGTGCACCGGCTCATGGAGCTCATGGGTGACCCCCAGCACAGCTATCCGGTCATCCACATCACCGGCACCAACGGGAAGGGTTCGGTCGCCCGCATGGTCACCGCCCTGCTCGTGGCCCGGGGCCTGCGGGCCGGCACCTACACCAGCCCCCACCTGGAACACCTCAACGAGCGGATGGCGTGGAACGGCGAGCCCATCCCCGACGAGGACCTAGCTGATGTGATCGGCGCCGTCGCCGAGCTCGAGCCGCTGCTGGAGTCACCGCCAACCCACTTCGAGATCCTCACCTCGGCCGCGTTCCGCTGGTTCGCCGACGTGGCCGTCGACGTGGCCGTGGTGGAGGTGGGCCTGGGCGGGCGCTGGGACGCCACCAACGTGGCCGACGCCCAAGTGGCGGTGCTGACCAACGTCAGCCTCGACCATGCCGAGACCATCGGGCCGGCGCTGACCGACATCGCCACCGAGAAGTCCGGCATCGTGAAGCCGGCCTCGACGTTCGTACTGGCCGAGATCAACCCCGCGCTGCGGCCCATCTTCGAGGCCGCCGGCGCGTCGGAGCTGTGGGTCAAGGGCACGGAGTTCCGCTGCGGCGGCAACCGTCTGGCTCACGACGGGCGGGTCGTCGACCTCTCCACCCCCGGTGCTGCGTATACGGGCGTCTACCTGCCCGTCCACGGGCCCTACCAGGGCGACAACGCCGCGGTGGCCCTGGCCGCGGTCGAGGCCTTCTTCGGCGCCCCCCTGGCCGGCGAGGTGGTGGCCGAGGCCTTCGCCGGCCTGCGGCTCCCCGGACGGCTCGAGGTCGTGAGCCGCCATCCCGTGACGGTGCTCGACGGGGCCCACAACCCCGCCGGCGCCCTGGCCGCAACCGCCGCCCTCGACGAGGCCTTCGGGCCGGCGATCACCGGCCGGGTCCTGGTGATCGGGATGCTCCAAGGCCGTGATCCGGTCGAGATGCTCCGTTGCTTCGGAGCCTCCGGCGACCAGAGGTCGCGCGCCGGGGGGGCCCGCCTGGTCGTGGCCTGCCCGCCCCCGTCGCCGCGGGCGCTGCCGGCGGCCGAGGTGGCGGCCGCGGCGCGGTCGCTGGGCACCGACGCCGAGGAGACCTCGTCGGTGCCCGAGGCCGTCGCCACCGCCCTGGCCCTGGCCGGCGAGCAGGAGCTGGTGCACGTCACGGGGTCGCTGTACGTGGTGGGCGCGGCGCGGGCGGCGCTGCATTCGCCAGCTCCCGGGCCCGGCTGAACACGGCGTCGAACATGGGCTCGGTCAGGGTGCCGGTGAAGGTGTTCTGCTGGCTGGGGTGGTACGAGGCGATCAGGGTGCGCCCGGCGTCGATGGCGACCTCCACGCCGTGGCCGAACCGCGGCCGGGGCCGGACGGTGAACAGCCGGCAGGCGTTGTCGTAGGCGAACTGGCCCAGGGCGACGGCCACCCGGACGTTGGGGAGCAGGGCCAGCTCCCGCTCAAGGTACGGCAGGCATCGATCACGCTCCGCCGGCGTCGGCTTGTTGGCCGGCGGGGCGCAGCGGACGACGGCGGCCACCCATGCGCCGGCGAGCGCCAGCCCGTCGCCGGCCGCCACGCTGGTGGGCTGGTTGGCGAACCCGGCCTTCCACATGGCCCGGAAGACCCAGTCGCCGGAGCGGTCGCCGGTGAACACCCTCCCCGTGCGGTTCCCGCCGTGGGCCGCCGGCGCCAGCCCCACCACCAGGAGGCTGGCCTCGGGGTCGCCGAAGCCGGGCACGGGCCGGCCCCAGTAGGCCTCGTCGCGGAACGACGCCCGCTTCTCCGCCGCCACCAGCTCCCGCCAGGCGACCAGGCGCGGGCAGGCCCGGCAGCGCACGACTTCCTCCGTCACCCGGTCCAGCGAGTCCATCCCGGGCGAGGGTAGGCGGAGGGACTACCCGCCGTACCAGCCGGCCACGTCGACGACCACGTGACTGAACCCGCCGGCGTTGTAGATGCTGACCTTCCCGCCGGTTCCAACCCGGACGATCACCAGGTTGGCGACGGTCTGGCCGGGGCCGAAGTTGAGGTTCGACGCCAGCGGCCGGGCTTGACCGGACGGCCACACGGTGAGGTGGGTGCTGTCGGTCGGCTGGGTGACGGTGACGTTGAGCACGACAGCGGCGACGTCGACCGCCGGCACGCCGCCCCGCCCTGTGACCTGGAGCTCCAAGGGCACCAGCGGCCCGACCGGTGCGCCGTTGCCCCCCCGAGTGTCGAGGATGCGACTGGGGCTGAAGGCGTGGAACCGGGCGCCGCCGGCCTCGGTGCCGTCACCGAACCAGCCGGCCACGTCGGCGACGAGGTGCACGGCCCCCGCCAGGTTGTAGAGGTTGACCTTGCCACCGGCCCCGACGGCGACCGTCACCAGGTTGGGTGCCGTCTGGCCGGCGACGACGTTGACGTTGGACGCCAGCGGCCTCGCCTGGCCGGCGGGCCAGGCGGTGACGTAGGTGCCCGCCGTCGGCGAGACCGCGGTCAGGTTCATCACCACCGCCGACACTCCGCTCGCCGGCACGCCGCCGCGTCCGGTGACCTGGAGGCTCAGCGTGCCGCCCGGCCCCACCGGCGCGCCGCCCGCATCACGGGTGTCGAGGAGGCGGGCCGGCGTGAGGGTGTGGTAGCGGGCGCCGCCGGCCTCGGTGCCGTCGCCGTACCAGCCGGCCACGTCGGCGACGAGGTGGGCGGAGCCGTTGTTGTTGTAGATGTAGATCTTGCCGCCGGCGCCCACCGCCACCGTCACGAGGTTGGGCAGGGTCTGCCCAGCCGAGACGTTGAGGTTGGACGCCAGCGGCCGTTGCGCGCCCAGCGGCCACGCGGTGAGATAGGTGCCCTCGGTCGGCTCGGTGATGGTGAGGTTCATCACCACCGCCGACACGCCGGCGGCCGGCACCCCGCCCCGCCCGGTCACCTGCAGCGCCAACCAGCCGCCCGGCCCAACCTTGCCGACCGGGGCCCCGTTGCCCACGCGGGTGTCGAGGATGCGGGCCGGCGCCAGCGCGTGGAAGCGCCCGGGATCGGGGATGCGGTTCACCGCCAGCACCACCCGCCGGGCCCAGAGGTCCGTGTCGTCGGAGCCGATCGACCACAACCGGCCCTCCGGGTCGAAGAAGCCGGCGACGACCTGCGCGGCCGTGTGCTGCAGGAACACCCCGCCGCCGGCCCCGAAGGTCTCGTCCAGCGTGCCGTCGGCGCGGTAACGGGCGGCGGCCTTGTCCCCGACTGCAAGGACCCGTCCGTCGCCGGCACCACCCAAGGCTTCAGTGGTGATGGCGGGCCGGCGACGGCTGCGCAGCTCTACCTGGGAGTCCGGTACCACATCGGCGGGGGCGCCCTTGCCGTGGACGCCGCCGACCAGATCTTCGTCCTGGACTTCATGAACTTCCGGGTCCGGCGGATCGACACCGCAGGCACGATCACCACGGTGGCCGGCAACGGCCAGGGCTGGGACTTCTCCCTCGAGCGGCCACCGATCTCCGGCGAGGGGGTGCCGGCGACGTCGACGCCCATCACGGCGGTCAACATCGGGGTCGACGGGTCGGGGAACCTCTATCTGGTCGACCCCTACTACCACCGTGTTCGCCGCGTGCCGGGCGTGGGCTCGGCCGGCCCTCCCCCAACCACCTCATCCCCTGCC
>DATLHA010000062.1:0-17340 GCA_035540095.1 Acidimicrobiales bacterium
GGTCATCCGTGGTAGTTCTGCACCAGCGCGTGCGGTCACAAACCACCCGAAGACGACCCACCGGAAAGTCACCTGATGCCCGAGCTTCTCGAGCCCCCTCCCCGGCTCCACCTGCCGATGTTCGCCTACGGACCGGACAAACCGGACCAGCCGGCCTACGACCTGCTCGATGGTTTCGTCGTCCGCAAGGAGCCGGCCACCCTCACCACCGGCGGCCTGCGGGTCCGCGACGGCCTGCCCCTCCTGGACCCGGACGGGAACGTGGGGGTCAGCGGCGTCCTGCTCACCTTCGCCGCCGGCAAGGAGAAGCAGGCCTACACCACCGTCTGCGACATCGCCCCCCGCCAGCATTACCGCTGGGACATGACCGAGATGCGGGTGGACGGGCGGCCGGGCCGGGTCAACGTCCTCCGTGGCCGCCACCCCGACCGGGGCAGCTCCGACGAGTGGTTCACGTCGTGGTCGGCCGGCGAGGACGTCGTCCTCCGCTTCGGGTTGGCCCACGTGCGCGGGGCGGCGCTGGAGTACGCCACCGCTCCGTTCCCCACCGTGGCCGGCGACGATGCCGCCATGTGGGACCGCTTCTACGGCCTCCAGTCCGCCTACCTGCTGCTGTGGACGGCGGTGGAGCGCTTCACCGCCCTGGCCTACGGCCCGGCCCAGCCCGCCCTCGACCGCAGCTGGCGCCTCGGCGACGAACCGGGCTTCCGGGACTGTGTTCTGGCCGCCGGCGTGGCGCCGAGCGCCAAGACGCCCGACAGCCGGGACCCCACGCGGGCCAGGCGGATCCGCGAGGACGGCGCCGGCGCCATGTTCAGCTGGGACGCCGTCCGCCACCTCGTCGCCCACCCCGGACGGAGCGCCTTCGTCGACGGCGTGCTGCTCCGGCGCTCCCTCATCGACCTGCACGACACCTTCCGGTTGCTCCTGCTGAACCGGCTGCCGGCGCTGGCCGACACCTGGCGCCGGGTCGATCCCGCGGCCGAGGGCCACCGGTGGCTGCTGCGCCCGGTGGTGGCCCAGGACGCGCTGTAGGTCAGCCCACGCTCGGCGCCAGCCAGTCGCACACCAGGCCCAGTGGAGACGCCCGTTCGGCCGAGGTGAGCGGGCGGTCGGTGACGTAGGACAGCGTGAGCATCATCCCGCCCTCCTGGTGGTAGTTGTTGTGGCAGTGGATCATCCACTGGCCCGGGTTGTCGGCGACGAACTCCACCGACACCGGCTCGTCGGGGCGCACGATGGTGGTGTCCTTGCGGGCGCCCGGGGTCCCGCCCGGGTTGATCACCTGGAACGTGTGCCCGTGCAGGTGCATGGGGTGGAACATGGTCGTGGAGTTGGTGAAGTCCAGCCGGACCCGCTCTCCCTGGCGCACCTCCAGGGGCTTGTTCTGGCCGTGCGGCTTCCCGTTCAGGGTCCAGACGTATCCGGCGTCACCGCCGCCCAGCGCGACCCTGTAGGTCCGGTCGGGGCGCCCAGGGGCCAGACGAACCGGCTCGGCCGCCACCAGGTCGGAAAGCTGCAGCATCCTGCCGTTGAGCTCCCTCGGGCGCACGTTGGGATCCGGCACCGCCCCCGACCCCGAGCGCAGGATGGCCATGGCTTCGTCGGCCTTGGCCTCGGCCATGGCCATGAGGGGGAACACGCCGTCGCCGGCCACCGTCACCGTCACGTCGTAGCGCTCGGCCATGGCGATCATGAGGGCGTCGACCGTCACCGGCACGACCGGGAACCCATCGGTGTGGGTCACGGTCATCTGGTGGCCGCCGACGGCGACCCGGAACGGCGTGTCGGCGCCGGCGTTGATCAGCCGCAACCGGATGCGCTCCCCCTTGCGGACGGCCAGCTCCACCGGCGCCGAGGAATGGCGGCCGTTGATGAGGAAGAGCGGGTAGCTGACGTCGCCGCCGGCGCTGTTCAGGGCGTCGCTGTGGGGGCCGCCGCCGGCCTGATGGAGGGCGTGGGGGCCACGCCCGGCCCGCAGGTCCTCCATGGCGGCCTCGGGCGACTGGCCCAGGCCGTCGGTCCAGTCGTCGAGCACGACGGTGAACTCGCGGTCGTAGCGCCCCGGCTCGGCCGGGTCCTCGACGATCAAGGGGGCGTACAGGCCCCGGTCGAGGTGCAGCCCGACGTGGGGATGGAACCAGAACGTCCCGGGGTCGGGGGCGGTGAACTCGTAGTCGAAAGTGGCACCGGGGGCGACGACCTGCTGGGTCATGCCCGGTACGCCGTCCATGTCGTTGCGCAGGGCGATGCCGTGCCAGTGGATGGTGGTGGCCTCGGGCAGCTGGTTCCTGAAGCGGGCTCTGATGAGGTCGCCCGCCTTGACCCGGATCTCGCCCCCCGGCACCGAAGAGCCGTAGGCCCATGTGGGGGAGGTGAGCCCGCCCAGGTCGACGGCGAATGGCGCCGCGGCGATCGCCACGTCCTTCACGCCGGCGCCGGGCCGCTTCCTGGCCTCCTCGGCTGCCATCACCTCGGCGCCGGCCGCGGGGACCGGCGAGGCTTTCTTGCCGCCCGCGCTGCACCCGGCCAGGGCCACGGCCGCGGATCCGGCGCCGGCGAGGGCCAGGAACCGGCGGCGGGAGTAGTTCGGCGCCGACATACTCGGCAGCTTCCCATAGGGATGCGCTTTTCCGGGGGCGGGGACCTCAGGGAAACCCCTGAGGGTGGCTGCAGACCGGGGCCGGTAAGGTATTGGCGCGGTGCGGATAGCGCGGGCCGCCACTCGGGAGGAGATCGGTATGAAGAGGCTCGTTGCCCTGGCGGCCGTGTCGGCGCTGTTCCTGGTGGGCTGCGGCGGCGGCGACTCCGACGACGGCGATCCCCTGGCCGGCGGCCCGCCGGCCAACCAGGGCCACAACCACACCGATCACGCCGGCAACGTCACCTCGCACTGCGAGCCGTCGGGCACCACGCTGACGATCATGGCGAGCGGCACGAAGTTCGACAGGGACTGCCTCGCCGCCCCGGCCAACCAGCCCTTCAAGATCAACTTCGACAACAAGGACCAGCTGACCCACAACATCCAGATCCTCGAGAGCCACAGCGCCAACGACGCCATGTTCGACGCCGGTCTCGTCCCCAACGGCATCCGGACCCTCGACGTGCCCGGCCTCAGAGCCGGCACGTTCGCCTTCCACTGCAAGATCCACCCCGGCGCCATGTCGGGGACCTTCATCGTCAAGTAGCGGCGAGCTACATGTTCCGGCCGCCGAGGCCGGCGACCAGCTGTTCCAGGGCCCGCTGCGCCCGGCTCCGGTCGGGCCAGGACTGAGGATCGACGGGCGCAGAGGCGGCGAGGTCGGCCTCGAAGTGGTCGTCGAGGATGGCCACCACGTCGGGGTCGAAGACGACGACGTTGACCTCGTCGTCGAGCAGCAGTGACCGGCTGGTGAAGTTGGCCGACCCCACGCTGGCCACGACGCGGTCGACGGTGATGACCTTGGCGTGGAGCATGCTCACCTGGTAGGACCACAGGCGCACGCCGGCCGCCAGCAGCCCGGCGTACTGGGCCTGGCTGGCCAGCTGGACGTACCGCTTGTCGATGTGGGGACCGGGGATGAGCACGTCGACCTCGACCCCCCGGCGGGCGGTGGCGGCCAGCGCCGCGCACGTGGCCTCGTCGGGGACGAAATAGGCGGTGGTGATCCGCACCCGCTCCTGGGCCAGGGCGAGCAGGGAGCGCACCAACGTGGCCACGTCGCTCCAGCCGGTCTGGGCCGCGCCCCGGACGACCTGGGCCACCGAGGCGCCGGCTACGGGCTGGACGGGGAACCTGTCGACGCCTTCGTCGAGCAGCGGCCGGCCGGTCTCGGCCCAGTTCTGCACGAAGGCGGCCCGTAGGCCGTCGACCGCCGGTCCCCGGATGCGGAAGTGGGTGTCGCGCCACTCCCCCGGTCCCCGGGCGTCGCCCCGCCACTCGTCGGCGATGCCTATGCCGCCGGTGAAGGCCACGTCCTCGTCACAGATGAGGACCTTGCGGTGGCTGCGGTGGTTGGCCTCCCAGAACCGGGCTCTGCTGACCGGCCGGAACCACTCGACCTGGGCGCCGGCGGCCACCATGTCTTCGACCAGGGTGCGGTCCATGGTGAAGGCTCCGAAGGCGTCGAGGATCACCCGGACCCGCACGCCGGCCGCGGCCCGCTCGGCCAGCAGTGCCGCCATTTCCCGACCGATCGAGCCCTGCCAGTAGACGAAGGTCAGGAAGTCGATGGTGGAGGTGGCCGAGGCGATGGCCTCGAACATGGCCGGGAAGATGCGGTCGCCGTTGCGCAGGACGTCGATGGCGTTGCCCTCGGTGGCGGGGACGCCGAGGAGACCCTCCAGGGCACGCCGGTAGCGGACGGGCATCCCGGAAGCGTAGGCGTGCTTACCTGAGGTAGCGGTCGAACCAGTCGAGTGTGTCGGAGTAGGCCTGCTTGGACTGCTGTGACTCGACCTGGCTGTAGAAGCCGTGGCCGACGCCGGCGTAGGTCTTGATCTCGTGCGGCACGCCGGCGCGCACCAGGTTGGCCTTGGCCGCGTCGCGGGTGGCGTTGATCCGGGCGTCGGTCTCCCCGTAGACCCCCAGGACGGCGGCCTTGGCGGTGTAGTTGGCCCCCTCGACCGTCCCCCCGTAGAAGGGCGCCGCCGCCGCCAGCCGGGCGTCACCGGTGGTCAGGTAGTCCCACACCACGGTCCCGCCGAAGCAGAAGCCGATCATGCCCAGCTTCTTGCCCGCGTTGCGCTTCAGCAGCTCGTCGAAGCCGGCCTTCAGGTCCGCCCGCCGGTCGGAGACATCCGCGTTGGACAGCAGGGCGCCCACGTCGCCGGCCGGCACCGCCGCCGTCCCGCCCGGGTTCACGCCCGAGACCAGGTCGATCGCCAGCGCGCTGTAGCCGTCGCCGGCGAACCGGGCGGCGACCGCCCTGGTGCCTTCCACGAGCCCTCGGTTCTCGTGGACGACCAGGACTCCACCCTTGGCGTTGGCGGCCTGGGCGTAGGCGCCCATGAGCGTGCCACGGGGCCCGGGGAAGGTGATGTCCTGGCTCGGCACCGGCGTGGTCGGCGGCCGGGTCGTGCTCGGGCTGGCCACGGTGGTGGCGACGGGCGCCACCGTGGTCGACGACGCCTGCCCTGCGGGGGCGACGACCTGGTCGTCGCCGTCGTTGCCGCAGGCCGCCAGCAGGGCCGACGCCGTGGTCAGGGAGATCCCCATCATGCCGAGGCGGCGCAGCGCCTCCCGCCGGGTCATCTGCCCGTCGGCGTGGTCGAGCGCGACCTCCTCAGCCAGGTACCGCTTGGTGTACTCCATGGCCGGGCAGCCTACGATCTATCCCCTCTCCGCGGTAGCGGGGAACGTGCGTTCGGTTATCATGGCCGGGTGAGCGAGCTGCGCTGGCGCCTGGCCGACGACGACGGTGGCCAGGGCGCACTCTTCGAGCAGGAGGTCGAGCGCCACATCGGGCGGGGTGAGTTCCGGGGCCTGGAGTTCCTCCACGTGCGGGCCCGCCGGGTCATCAACGAGGTGCCCAAGGCCTCCCGCATGCCCTTCCGGTGGACGATCAACGCCTACCGGGGATGCAGCCATGCCTGCGTGTTCTGCTTCGCTCGGCCGACGCACGAGTACCTGGGCATGAATGCCGGCGACGACTTCGACCGCAAGATCGTGGTGAAGATCAACGCCGTCGAGCGGGTGCGGGCCGAGCTGGCGCCGGCCCGGTGGGGCGGCGACCACATCGCCATGGGCACCAACACCGACCCCTACCAGCGCTGTGAAGGCAAGTACCGGCTCACCCAGGGCATCGTCGGCGAGCTGTCGGCCGCAGCCAACCCGTTCTCCATCCTCACCAAGTCGACCCTGATCCTGCGCGATCTCGACCTGCTGGCCGAGGCTGCCCGTCGCACCGACGTGCGGGCCAACTTCTCTATCGGCACCCTCGACGAAGACGTCTGGCGGATGACCGAGCCGGGCACGCCGCATCCCCGCCGGCGGGTCGAGGCGGTGGCCAGGCTCAACGAGGCCGGCGTCCCCTGCGGGGTGCTGGTGGCGCCCGTACTGCCGGGCCTCTCCGACGGGCCTGGCCAACTCGAGGAGGTGGTCGAGGCGTGCGTCGGGGCCGGAGCCGTCTCCATCACACCCTTGCTGCTGCACCTGCGCCCCGGCGTGCGCGAGCACTACCTCAGGTGGCTGGCAGGCGCCAGGCCCGACCTGCTGGAGCGCTACGCCGGCCTCTACCCCCGGGCGTATGCGCCGCCGAAGACCCAGGACGAGCTGGGCGAGACGGTGCGCGGCCTCGTCACCAGGCACGGCGGGCGGTCCGCCGGGCCCCGGCAGACCCGGTCAGTGGCGGCGAAGCCGCCGGCGCCGGCCGCCCCCGACGTGACCCAGCTCCAGCTCGGCGTCTAGATCACCGGCTTCACGTCGACGACCGGCGTGCCGTCGACGGCCTCCAGCTCGGCCACCAGAACTCGCAGCCCGTCCACGGTGAGGATCGTCGTCCGATGGATGCCGATGGGGTTCGGCCGGTCGGCGGGACCGGGTGCTGAAGACACCGGTCTCGGGCGCCGCCGGGTGCGCCCTCGTGGCCCTGCTTCGGGGCGACGGCGGGATCGACGAGCGCCGACTCCACGTGGCCGATGGCGTGGAGATCCATCCGGGCAGCCTAGGAAACCGCCGGCGGTAGCCTTCGGGCATGGCGAGCTTCCGGGGCTGGCCCGACGCCGCGCTCGAGCTCTACCGGAACCTCGAGCAGGACAACACCCGTGCCTTCTGGCTCGCCCACAAGCCCACATACGAGCGCGACGTCAAGGCACCGTTCGAAGCGCTGAGCGAGCTGGTGGCCGAGGAGTTCGGGCCGCTGCGGGTGTTCCGGCCCAACCGCGACGTCCGGTTCAGCAAGGACAAGTCGCCCTACAAGACCCGCGCCTACGCGGTGACCGAGGGTGAGGGCGGCGAGGCGTACTACGTCGAGATCTCGGCCGCCGGCCTCACGCTGGCCTCCGGCTACTGGATGATGGCGAACGACCAGCTCGACCGCTATCGCAAGGCCGTCGACGACGAGCACGCCGGCACCGCCCTGAAGCGGATCCTCGCCGACTTGGCCGTGCAGCAGCTCACGAACGAGGGGCCGGGTCTCAAGACCGCTCCCCGGGGTTACCCCCGCGACCACCCACGGGTCGAGCTGCTCCGCCACAAGAGCGTGGCCGTGATGCGCCGGTTCCCGCCCGCCCGCTGGCTGGCCACGCCGGCCGCCTACGACCGGATCGTCGGGGTGTGGCGGGCGGCCCGACCCATGAACGACTGGCTGGCCGAGCACGTGGGACCGTCGACCGAGCCGCCCGCTGACCGCCGCTGACCGCCGCCGGGCTCAGCCCGGAGGGGTGATGGTCTGGTCGTCCTCCTCCTCGGTGGCGCCGCTCTCGACGTACTCCTCGTCGTCGTCGCTGCCGAGGATGCCGGCGTCCTCAGCCTGGGTCCGGGCCTTCTCGATGCGCTCGGTGATCTGCTCGAGGCGCTCCTCGTCCGAGGGAGGCGAGTCGGCGCCGGCGTCGTCCTCGCCGCCGTCGGCGTCGGAGCCGTCCGGGGTCTCGGGCGCCCGGTCGGCGGGCTCCCCGTCAGCTGTCCCGTCGGTGGAATCGGAGCCCTCCTCCGCCGTCTGCTCGCCGGCCGACTCCGTGTCGTCAGTGGCCTGCTCATCGGGCCCCGCCTCCGCCGTCTGCTCCTCTGCGGGCTCCGCCTCGGCGGACTCGTCGTCGGCGGGCGGGCTCTCCTCGGGCTGTTCCTGGCTGCTCATGGCATCGATTCTGCACCGAATCTCCACGCCCTACGCAGGACTCCTGCACATCGGGTTCTTATCCTGAGAGTCGTGCAGGAACGGACCGTCGTCGTCATCGAGGACGAGGCCTCCATCGCCTCGGCGGTGGCGGCCCGCCTCCGCAGCGAAGGCTTCAAGGTGGAGATCGCCGGCGACGGCCCGTCCGGGGTCGCCCTCTGCCACGACGTGCGCCCCGACCTGGTCATCCTCGACCTCATGCTTCCCGGCCTCGACGGCCTGGAGGTGTGCCGGCAGGTGCAGAAGGACCGCCCCGTACCGGTGCTCATGCTGACGGCCCGCGACTCCGAGACCGACATGCTGGTCGGACTCGCCGTCGGAGCCGACGACTACATGAGCAAGCCGTTCAGCCCCCGGGAACTCGTGGCCCGGGTGCACGCCATCCTGCGCCGCATGGAGCGGACGCTCGTCTTCCCCGGGACGGGCGCGGTGGCGCCGGCGTTGAAGATCGGCGACGTCGAGCTCGACGCCACCAGCCGGCGGGTCCGGCGGGCCGGCGAGGAGGTCCACCTCACCCCCACCGAGTTCGACCTGCTGTCGTGGCTCGCCACCCATCCCGGCGCGGTGGCCTCCCGCGAACAGCTGCTCCACCAGGTGTGGGGCTACCGCGACGGCTCGGGCGCCCGCACCGTCGACTCCCACATCCGGTCGCTGCGCCGCAAGCTCGGCGCCGGCATCGTCCGCACGGTGCACGGGGTGGGGTACGCCCTCGACGTCCCCCGATGAGGCCGCTCGACCCGCTGACCTCCATCAAGATGAAGCTCGGCGCGGTCATCGTGGCCGCGGTGGCGGTCACCGTGCTGGTCGTCTCGGTCAGCACCGGCGCCGGCGTGTCGCCGGTGGTCAGCGCCCTGGCTGCCGGCGCCCTGTCCCTCGGCCTGGTCCAGGTGCTGGCCCACGGGATGACGTCGCCCCTCCGGGAGATGGCCGCCGCCGCGGCGGCGATGGCCCGGGGCGACTACCGGCGCCGGGTCACGGCTAGCTCCCGCGACGAGGTGGGCGAGCTGGCCCGGGCCTTCAACAAGATGGCGGCGCAGCTGGGCGAGGTGGGCCGGGTCCGGCGGGAACTGGTGGCCAACGTGTCGCACGAGCTGCGGACCCCCATCACCGCCCTGCAGGCCGTGCTCGAGAACCTGGTCGACGGTGTGGAACCGGCCGGCCCCGAGACCCTTCGCACCATGCTCCGCCAGGTCGAGCGCCTCGGCGCACTGGTGACCCAGCTGCTGGACCTGTCACGCCTCGAGTCCGGGGCGGTCCCCCTGCAGCGACGGCCGTTCGAGCTGGGGCCACTCCTGGAGGACGTCGCCGGCGAGACCCGCCTCCGGGCGACGGACGTGACGGTGGCGGTGCACGTCGACCCCGCCGGGGTGACCGCGGAGGGGGACCCCGCCCGGGTCCACCAGGTGCTCGCCAACCTGCTGGACAACGCCCTCCGCCACTCGCCCGCCGGCGGCACCGTCGAGCTGCGGGCCACCAGGGACCGGGCGGGCGTGACCATCGAGGTCAGCGACGAAGGGCCCGGCATCAGCGAGGAGGAGAGGAGCAAGGTGTTCGAGCGCTTCTATCGAGCCGATTCGGCTCGCTCGTCGAAGGACGGTGGCGCCGGCCTCGGGTTGGCCATCGCCCGGTGGATCGTCGACCTGCACGGCGGCGACATCCGGGTCGAGAGCCACCAGCCCCACGGGTGCCGGATGATCGTGGAACTGCCGGCCGGGCGGGCATGAACACGATCCACGGCGCCACTCGCCCACTCGGTCTGGGCGTCACCCGCCCGGCCGACGTCGGGGTGCTCGTCGCCGCCGGCGTGGCCGCAGTGGGCACCGACCTGGCGGTGCGCTCCGGGGTGGCGGGGTTGGCCGGCTCGCTGCTCGTGGTGGCCGTGGTCGTCGGCCTGCTGGCCGGCAGGCGGGTGGCCGGCACCGAAGCGGCGTGCGTGGTGGCCGCGGCCGTCCCCTTCGGCGTGTTCCTGTCGGTACGGGTCAGCCCGTGGCTGCTCCCGCTCGACATCATGGCCGTCGCCGGCCTGCTGCTGTTGGGGGCGTCGCTCTCGGGCGGAGGGCGGCTGTTCGACCTGCCGGTGCCCAGCCTGGCCGTGCGGGCCCTCCACGCCGGCGCCCACGGGTTGGCGGCGCCGGCGTTCATGGCCGCGCCCCTCGGCCGGCGCCGGCCGGTGGCCTTCCTGGCCGGCGCCGGGCTGGCCCTGCCCTTGCTGGTCGTCCTCGGGCTGCTGCTGGCCTCCGCGGACGCCGTCTTCGCCGGGTTCTTCACGTGGTGGGCGTCGCCGGAGGACGTGATCGTGCACGCCGTCCTCCTCGGCGTCGGCATGTGGGGCATGGCCGGGCTCCTGCGCCTCAGCTCGGCGGAGCCGGCGCCGGCGCCACCGGAGCTGCCCTACCGGCTGGGCCACGTGGAGGCCACCGTCGTCGTCGGGTCGCTCGTCGCCCTCTTCTCGGCCTTCGCCGTCGCCCAGGTCATCGCCGCCGCCGGCGGCGCCGGCCGCGTGCTGGACACGGCGGGGCTCACCTACGCCGAGTACGCGAGGCAGGGCTTCTTCCAGCTCCTCGCCGTGGCCGCCATCACCCTGGTCGCCCTCGTGGGGCTCCGGGCGGTGACCGACCTGCGGGATCCGTCCCCCCGGCTGCGGTTCACGGTGCTGGGCGAGGTCGCCATCGTCTTGACACTCGTCATCCTCGCCGTCGCCCTGCGCCGCCTGGGCCTGTACACCCAGGCCTACGGCCTCACCATGCTTCGCCTCTTCAGCCTGGTCTTCGCCTTGTGGATCGCCGCCGTGCTCGTCCTCGCCGGCGCCGCCCTCGCCGGCGTCGCCGCCGGCCGGGCGTGGTTCACCGGCGCCGCCCTGGTGGCGGGCCTCGCCCTGCTTCTGGGGCTCAACGTGCTGAACCCCGAAGCCGTCGTCGCCCGCCACAACGTCGAGCGGGCGGCCCGCCAGCTGCCCGTCGACCCGGTGTACCTCGGGGAGCTTTCCGACGACGCAGTGCCGGCGCTCGTCGCCGCCCTACCCCGGCTCCGGGAGCCGGAGCGCACCGCCGTCCTCGACGCCATCTGCGCCGGCGACCGCTCGCCGTTCGACGGCTGGGCCGCGGCCAACACCTCCCGCCGGCGGGCGACGGACGCCCGCCAGCGGGTGTGTGGGCCTGGGGGGGTCAGGCGATGAGGGACTCCTGGTCGGAGGCGGCGACCACCTCCGGCCGGGGGTTCTTGGGGGGGCGGCCCCGGGGCCGCTTGACGGCAAGGACCTTGCCCTTGAAGAACAGACGGCCGCCCCAGACGCCGTAGGGCTCGCGCCGGACCAGGGCGGCCTCGAAGCAGGCCTCCTTGACCGGGCACTCACCGCAGAAGGCCTTGGCCCGGGCGATGTCGTCGAGCTGCTCGGAGAAGAACAGCGCCACCAGGTTCCCCGTCCCGTCGTTGCACCGGGCGTTGGCCCACAGCCACGCCCCGTCCTGAGCTGGGTCGATCTCCTCGTTTTCCCGCCGCTCGGCCAGCATCTGTTCGCTCCTCTCCGTTTCGGGTTTCCGTGTCGTTGGTGGTCAGGGAATGAGAAAGGCCGCCGGGAGAATCCCGGCGGCCTTGGGGGCCCTGCTGCGGAGGTGAGGGGTTGGCTTACCCCGACGATGCTCCTCCTGGGCCCCATGGCCGCTCGATGTAGTTGTGGTGGATGCCGAACGACCGCCCGGCGGCGAACGATGCGATACCGGTCATGGCCGGGCGCGGGCGCGCGAGGCCGCGATCGCCGCCCCACTGCTTGCACGCGTTCTGCCAGGCCACTACTCGCATGGGTACATGGTGACCACGTGCCGCGCGCCCCGTCAACCGAATTCATTTATTTGCTGGGAAGATGGTTTCCATGCCGATGCGGACCAACTGCAAGAACTACGAGAGCCGCACCTATCCGACCGGCGAGACCGTGCGGAAATGCAACATCGACCTCGCTCCCGAGGCCCCGTGGCGCTGCCCGGAGAACTGCGCCGGCTTCGCACCCCGCCTGGCCGACGTGAACTGGTCCCACGGGAATCTCCTCACCCCACCGACCCCCCCGGAGCCGCCGGGCCTCGACCGGGGCGCGGCCGAGCTGCTCGACGCGGCCGAGGAGATCGTCAACGCCGCCGGCCCCCGCATCATGGCCGAGCTCGGCATCGAGCGCGAGCGGCAGAAGGCCCCGTGGTGGAAGCGCCTCCGGCGGAAGTAGTGGGGGACGACGAGAATCTCCTGGCGAGCTACCTGGCCGACATCGCCCGGTACCCCGAGCTCAGCCCGGACGACGAGCGGGAACTGGTCCGGGCGATGCGGAGCGCCTCCGAGCCCCAGCCCTCGATCTGATCCAGGAAGGCAACCTCGGGCTGCTGCGGGCCGTCCAGCAGTACGACCCGGCGGAGGCGCCGTCGTTCGGCTCCGTCGCCGCCGGGCACGTCCGCGACAACATCCAACGGGCCGTCGATCGCTTCCCCGCCGGCGCCGGCGGGCAACCACCCGATCGGGAGTCCAAGGGCTGATCGTTCTGGTTGCACCTACCCGCCATAACCGCGGGTAGATGCAACCAAAACGGGTGAAGGTCACACCGAGCGGAGCGCCTCCGTGGGCGACAGCCGGGCCGCCCGCACCGCCGGGTAAAGGCCGGCGCCGGCTACCGGATCCCGTGAGCTCCCGGCCGACCATCCGGCTCCGGCTCACCCTGGTCTACGGCGGCATGTTCCTCGCCGCCGGCGCTGTGCTGCTGGCGCTGAACTACGCCCTGGTGCAGCGCAGCCTGTACCGGGAGATGGGCCCGGTCGGCGTGCGGCTCGACCCGGGCGCCCTCTCCCCCCGGGCCGGGCACGGTCGACTTCGTGCGGCCGGCGCCGGTCCCGGGCCAGCTGATCGTCTCCAACGGCCAGGCCCTCGACGACGTGCTCACCCGGTTCGAGGAGGAGCTCCGGGGAAAGGCCCTCCACGAGCTCGTCGTGCAGTCGTCCCTGGCGCTCGCCCTCATGGGCCTCGCCTCGGTAGGCCTCGGGTGGCTGCTGGCCGGTCGGGTGCTACGGCCGATCCAGGACATGACCGCGACCGCCCGCCGGCTCTCCGACACCAACCTCCACGAGCGGCTGGCGCTGGAGGGCCCCGAAGGACGAGCTGAAGGAGCTGGCCGACACCTTCGACGGCATGCTGGGCCGTCTGGAGGCGTCCTTCGAGAGCCAGCGACGGTTCGTGGCCAACGCCTCGCATGAGCTGCGCACGCCGCTCGCCATCCAGCGGGCCGTGGTCGACGTCGCCCTCGCCGATCCCGACACCAGCCCCGAGGAGCTGCGGGCCATGGCCTGCTCGGTGCGCGACGCGGTGGACCGCAGCGAGAGCCTCATCGACGGTCTCCTCCTCCTGGCCCGCAGCCAGCAGGGCGCCGGCGCCACGGAGACGGTCGACCTGGCGGCGATCGTCGCCGGCGCCCTGGACCAGGCCGGCGAGGAGATCAACGCCGCCGGCCTCTCCGTGCGGCGCGACCTCCAGCCCGCGACCGTCACCGGCAACCCCGTGCTCCTGGAGCGCCTCGCCGTCAACCTGGTGCAGAACGCGGTGCGCCACAACGTGCCGGGAGGGTGGATGGAGGTGGTGACGGCCGGCGCCACGCTGAAGGTCCACAACGGGGGCGCCGAGATCCCGCCCGATGAGGTCGCCGGCCTGTTCGAACCCTTCCGCCGTCTGGCGCCCGACCGGGTGGGCGCGAAAGGGGGCCACGGGCTGGGGCTGTCGATCGTGCAGGCGGTGGCCTCGGCCCACCACGGGTCCGTCAAGGCCGAGGCCAGGCCGGGCGGCGGCCTTTCGGTGACCGTCGAGCTTCAGAGGTCCTCGCGGTAGACGGCGCCGACCAGACGGCCGTCCAGCGTCGTGATCAGCGTCCGCTCCTGTGTACCGCCCCCGTCAGGTGCGCCTCGTCGTACTCGGACCTCCCGAGCACCTCGACGAACCGGGCGCCGGCCTCGTGGAGGCCACCGGCTTCTCCCGTGCCGATCTGCTGGACCATGCGGGCAGGCCTACCCGCCAAGCGCCTCGGCCACCAGCTCGTAGGAGCGCCGGCGGGCGCCGGCGTCATGGCAGACGGTCACCAGCATCAGCTCGTCCACGCCGTAGCTCTCGGCCAGGGCCAGCAGACCGTCGGCGACCCGGGAGGGCGAGCCGACCACCCGCGCCGACCGGCCCTGGGCCACCTTGGCCTCCTCCAGCTCGGTGAGCGTGCGGGCCGCGGCGTCCTCGGGCGCGAGCAGCGGGCCCCGGTCGGCGCCCTCGGGCCGCAGCCCCCATACCTCGGCGGAACGGGCCAGCCGCTCGGCCCCGGCGTCGGTCTCGGCGCACATGACCGCCACCGCCACCAGCGCCTCGGGGCCGGCGTGGGCGGCCGACGGCTCGAAGCCACGCCGGTAGGCCTCGACCACCTGGGGACCGAACGCCGGCGTGATGAAGTGGGCGAAGGCGAAGGGCTGCCCGAGATAGGCGGCCACCGCGCCGCTGTGGCTGCTCGACCCCAGCATCCACAGCGCCGGCGCCGGCACGCCGTCGGGCATGGCCCGCACGGCCTCGAAGGGGTGCCCCGCCTCCAGCCGGTCGTGAAGGAAGCCGAGAAGGTCGACCACCTTGTCGACGTAGCGCTCGTCGCCGGGGACGCCGGGCAGGTACTGGAGGGCGGCCTCGGTGACAGGGTCCGCGCCCGGCGTGCGGCCGACGCCCAGGTCGATGCGGCCGGGGTGCAATGCGGACAACGTCCGGAAGACCTCGGCCACCTTCAGCGGGCTGTAGTGGGAAAGCAGGACGCCGCCCGAGCCGGCCCGGATCTTCGAGGTGGCCGACGCCACCGCCCCCACGAGGATCTCGGGCGCGGTGGCGGCCAGCGAGCGGGTGCCGTGGTGCTCGGCCACCCAGTACCGGTGGTACCCGAGTGCCTCCGTGGCCCGGGCCAGGGCGACGGTCTGCTGCAGCGCCTCGGCGGCGGTCGAGCCGTCGGGAACGGGTGCCTGGTCGAGCACGCTCAGGATCAGGGCCACGTCGTACCCTTGCACCCGTGAACCTCACGCCGGTGCAGTCCCGGATCGTCGGTTGCCTCATCGAGAAGGAGATGGCGACCCCGGACAACTACCCCCTCACCATGAACGCCCTGCTGACGGCGTGCAACCAGACGACCAACCGCCACCCCGTGACCAAGCTCGACGAGGCCACCGTCGGCAACGCCCTGCAGAACCTGCGGGCCATGAACGTGGTGCGGATCGTCTACAGCCGCTCCAACCGGGCCGACAAGTTCCGCCACGTCCTCGACGAGATGCTGGCGCTGGAGCCCGAGCACCTGGCCGTGCTGTGCGTGCTCATGCTGCGCGGCCCGCAGACATCGGGCGAGCTGCGGACGCGAACGGAGCGGCTGCACCCCTTCGCCAGCCAGGAGGAGGTCGACGACGTCCTGCGCCGGTTGGCCGGCCGCAGCGAGCCCCTGGTGGCCCGCATCGAGCGCCGGCCCGGCCAGAAGGAGAGCCGCTGGGCCCACCTCCTGGGCCCCGACCTGGCCGAGATCCTGGCCGGCGACGACGAGGACGAAGACGAGGAAGGGGCCTCCGACGGCCGGCCCCCTCGGATCGACCGGGTCGCCGCCCTCGAAGACGCGGTCGCCGGCCTCCGGGCCGACCTGGAGCGGCTGCAGCTGGCGCACCGGGCTCTCGTCACCCGCCTCGGCGAGACCGACACCGGCCTCGACGAGCGATGACCCGCCGGGCGGCCGGCGCCTTCCTCCTGCTTGGCCTGTTCCTGCTGGCGGCGCCGGCAGGCGCCAGCGCCGTCCGGGCGCAGTCCAACAACGCGCAGGGCCCCGGCGAGCGCATCACCGCCTACGACGTCGACATCCGGGTCGAGACGACCGGCGCGCTGCTGATCACCGAGATCATCGACTACGACTTCGCCTCGAACAGCCGCCACGGCATCCTCCGCGACATACCGGTCCGCCTGGGCTACGACAGCCGCTACGAGCGGACCTACCCGCTCAAGGTCATCTCCGTCGAAGGCTCACCGGGGACGCCGGACCAGTACAAGCGGGAGAGCCTCGGCAACAAGGCCCGGCTGAGGATCGGCGACCCCGACAAGACGATCACCGGCGCCCACCGCTACACCATCACCTACCGGGTCGAGGGCGCCCTGAACGGTTTCGAGAGCCACGACGAGCTCTACTGGAACGCCATCGGCACCGAGTGGCCGGTCGTCATCGAGCAGGCGACGGTTCGGGTCACCACGCCGTCGGACATCATCGAGGTGGCCTGCTTCGGCGGCGAGACCGGGTCCCGGCTGGCGTGCGCCGACGCCGGCCAGGCCGGCCGCACCGCCTCCTTCTCCGACCGCCGCCTCCGACCCGGCGACGGCGTCACCGTGGTGGTGGCCTTCGCCAAAGGCGCCGTCCCGCCCCCGGCGCCCGTGCTCGACGAGCGGTGGAGCCTGACCCGGGCCTTCTCGGTCACCCCGGCCACCGCCGGCGCCAGCGTGCTCCTGCTCGTCGCCGCCGTCTCCGGCGTGACCCGGCTGGCGTGGCGCACCGGCCGGGACCGGGCCTTCGCCGGCTCACCGGTCGACGTGGCCTACGCCACCGCCGGGCAGGACGAGCCCGTCCGCCCCTCGCTCGGGCCCTTCGGAGGCGTCGAGACACCGGTGGAGTTCGTCCCCCCGGACGGCTTCCGCCCCGGGCAGGTCGGAACGCTCGTCGACGAGTCGGCCAACACCCTCGACGTGAGCGCCACCATCGTCGACCTGGCGGTGCGGGGCTACCTGCGCATCGACGAGATCCCGAAGAAGGGGTGGTTCGGCAAGCCGGACTGGACGCTGACCAAGCTGAAGGACGGTCACGACCTCCTCCGTTACGAGCGGCTGCTCCTGGACGGCCTCTTCCGCGACGGCTCGCCGGTCACCCTGTCGTCGCTGCGGACGACGTTCGTCTCCCGCCTCCAGAAGGTGCAGGACGCCCTCTACGACGACGTGGTCGACAAGGGCTGGTTCGCGGGGCGGCCCGACAAGGTCAGGCAGAAGTGGTACCTGATCGGCGGGGCGGCGGTCGTGGTGTCCCTCGGCCTCCTCGTCCTCCTCATGGTGCTCACCCACGCCGCCCTGGTGGCCGTCCCCCTGGTGATCGGCGCGGTGCTCCTCCTGGCGTCGGCCAAGCGGATGCCCCGCCGCACGGCGAAGGGCACGGGGGTCCTCCGCCGGGTGGCCGGCTTCCGGCGCTTCATCGCGGAGTCGGAGAAGGACCGGGCCCGGTTTGCCGAGCAGCAGCACCTGTTCTCCGAGTACCTGCCCTACGCCATCGTCTTCGGCGCCACGGAGAAGTGGGCTCGGGCCTTCGCCGGCCTGGACGACGAGCTGGTCCGGCCGAGCTGGTACGGAGGGTCGTCGAACTTCACGCCGGTCGGCTTCGCCAACTCCCTCGACGGCTTTGCGGTGACCACCGCGGGCACCATCACCGCCACGCCGGCGGGCTCGGGTTCGAGCGGGTTCTCCGGCGGTTCCTCGGGCG
>DATLHA010000063.1:0-2346 GCA_035540095.1 Acidimicrobiales bacterium
TTCGACTACGACTTCGGCGACACCGCCGGCATGACGCCGCTGCTGGCCATGTACACCCTGGGCCACGACTTCGTGCCCCCGGCCATCCACGCCGGCGGCCTCCGCTACCACGGCGACGCCCCGATCATCTCCAACCTGGTCCAGGCCGGTCGCATGGAGGCGGTGGCCTACCCCCAGGGCAAGGTGTTCGACGCCGCCGTGCAGTTCGCCCGTACCCAGGGCAGCATCCCCGCGCCGGAGACCTCACACGCCATCCGGGCCGCCATCGACGAGGCCCTGCTGGCCAAGGAGGAGGGCACGGAGAAGGTCATCCTTTTCTCCTACTCCGGCCACGGCCTGCTCGACCTGGCCGCCTACGACGACTTCCTGAACGACCGCCTGGACGGCCAGACCTAGGGCAGCCGGAGCAGTCCCGGAAGGCGGAACGCCAGCCAGGGCCGCCGGCCCCAGGGGAGCACCTGCATCTTCACCACGGGGCGCGGCAACCCGGTGCGGTGCCAGGCCAGCAGCATGATGGCCCGGGGGTCGGCCCACAGGTGGCAGTCGACCCGGCGGTCGGAGGGCTCCTCGATCACCAGGCCGCCGTTCTCGAAGGCGAAGAACCACCGCCCGCCGCCCCGGACCCGGATGTCGTAGGTGGCCCGCACGCCGGCGGCCTTCTCCGGGTGGACGGCGAACTCCGGCCGCCCCAGCGACCGGTACATCGGGCAGATGAAGCCTTCGAAGGCCAGCCGGGCGTCGCCCTGCTCGATCTTCCAGCGCCCGCCGGTCACCGAGGCCAGGTCCAGCCCGTGGACCATCGACTCGTTCAGGATGTGGCAGGCCAGGACCGTCGCCGTCACCTTGACCCCGCCCACCCACACCCGCGGCTCGGCGCCGTGCATGCCGCGGGCGACCGACAGGAACCCCGCCGCGGCGCGCTCCACCCGGTCGGCCAGCGCCGGCGGGTCGTACACCGCCTCGTCGTCCACCTTGGCCTGGGTCAGCTCGCCCAGGTCGGCCAGGTCGTCGAGCGGGGGCGGCACCTCGTTGAGCAGGTCGAGGTCGACCTCGTAGACGTGGGTGAGGTGGGCGGCAAGCTGGCCGGCGGTCCACACGCCGAGCGCGGGCGTAGCGGGGTCGGGGATGGACCGGATCAGGGATGACACACGGCGGGCCATCGACTCGACCGCCCCGAGCGCTTCGGCCCAGCCGACCGAAGCCGGGGGCATGGCCGGAAAGTGAACCACAAACCGGTACCGTCGAGGGGTGTTCGTCAAAATCTGTGGCACGACCAGCGAAGCGGATGCGCTGCTGGCCGTGGCCATGGGCGCCGACGCCGTCGGCTTCGTCTTCGCCCCGTCCCCCCGCCAGATCGCCCCGGGCATCGCCTCCGACATCGTCAAGCGCCTCCCGCCGGAGGTCATGACCGTCGGCGTCTTCCGCGACGAGGCGCCGGCCCGCGTCGTCGAGATCGTCAACACCGTCGGGCTGAGGGCGGCCCAGCTCCACGGGCACGAGACCGCCGACCAGGCCCGATGGGTGCGGGAGCGCGTGCCGTTCCTCATCCAGGCCTTCCCGGCCGGAGCCCCGGCGGTGGCCAAGTCCCCCGACTACGGGGCCGACGTCATCATGCTCGACTCGCCGCGGCCCGGCTCCGGCCAGATCTTCGACTGGACCCTGGCCGAGGTCCCCGACGGCCTGCGCCTGATGCTGGCCGGCGGCCTGACACCCGACAACGTCACCGAGGCCATCGCCCGCGTCCACCCCTGGGGGGTCGACGTGGTCAGCGGCGTGGAGAAGTCGCCCGGCATCAAGGACCCGGTGAAGGTCCGCGCGTTCGTGAAGGCGGCCAAGTCGACCGAAGAGCCCGAATATGAGGCGACCGCCGCCGCCCCCTTCGACCAGGATGACCAGTAGATGACGTCCTCACTCATGGGCCGGCCCACGACCGACGGCCGCTTCGGCGACTTCGGCGGCCGCTTCCTCCCCGAGTCCCTCATCCCCGCCTGCGCCGAGCTCGAGGCGGCCTTCACCGATGCCTGGGCCGACGCCGCCTTCCATGCCGAGTACGAAGGCGTGCTGCGCGACTACGGCGGCCGGCCCACGCCGGTCACCGAGTGCCTGAACCTGTCGGCGAAGCTCGGTGTGCGGGTCCTGCTCAAGCGAGAGGACCTGGCTCACACCGGCTCCCACAAGCTCAACAACGTGATCGGCCAGGCCCTCCTCGCCAAGCGCATGGGCAAGAACCGCCTGATCGCCGAGACGGGCGCCGGCCAGCACGGCGTGGCCACCGCCACCGCCGCCGCCCTCCTCGGCTTCGAGTGCCGCATCTACATGGGCGCGGTCGACGTCGTCCGCCAGGCC
>DATLHA010000064.1:0-7229 GCA_035540095.1 Acidimicrobiales bacterium
ACGCCCTCCACGGTGTCCATGTAGGTGATGACGCAGTAGAGGGCCAGGGCCTCGAACGGCGACAGGCCGGCGTACATGGCCTGGAACGAGAACAGCTTCTGCAGGCGAGGGTCCTTGAAGAACCCGTTGACCACATTCGACAGCCGGCGCAGCCCGCCCATCTTGACCAGGGTGAACAGCGGCCACGGCGGCCTGGCGATGTCGAGGACGTTGTCGAAGTTGCGGTCGATGAAGTTCGGCAGCTCGAGCTCGTACAGGCCGGTGAGGTAATCGCAGAAGCGGACGAAGCCGGCGGCCTCGGTGGCGCCGGCGGTGGTGCGGATCTCCTCGACCATGGCCTCCCGGCCGTGGCGGACGTGGATGGCCGACCCGTCGGCGAAGCAGGCCCGGTACATGGGGTCGACGGGCTTGAGCGTGAGGTGGCTGTCCATCTCGGCGCCGGCGGCGTTGAAGGCGCCGGCGAGGATGTCGCGCATGGTGAGGACGCTGGGCCCGGTGTCGAACTTGTAGCCGTCGGTGTGCCACAGGCCGGCCCGGCCGCCGGGGACGTCGGCCCGCTCCAGCACCTCGACATCGTGGCCCCGCCCGACCAGGTGGCAGGCGGCCGACAGCCCGCCCAGCCCGGCGCCGACGACGACGACTTTCACCCCTTGCTCCCCCTCACCCGTTCTGGTTGCACTTACCCGCGCATACGGGGGTCAAGTGCAACCAAATCGTAGGGGGGGCGCTCACCGATCGCGGCCGGCGACGTAGTACGCCAGCTCGACCAGCGCCTCGTGGGCTTCCTCGGTGAGGCCGGCGCCGTCGATGGCCTCGACCGCCTCGGCGACCAGGCGGTCGATGTTGCCCTCGACCGTCTCCACCGCTCCCGAGGTCAGCAGCACGTCCTGGAGGGCGGCCACCTCGTCCTCGTCGAGGTCGGCGGCGCCGTAGCGGGCGAGGACGGCGGCGTCGGCGTCGGACGCCTGCTGCACGGCCATGGCGTACAGCAGGGTCGGCTTGCCCTCGCGGAGGTCCTCGCCCACCGGCTTGCCGGTGATGCCCTCGTCGCCGAAGACGCCCAGGAGGTCGTCGCGCAGCTGGAAGGCCTCGCCGAGAGGCAGGCCGTAGCAGGTGAGGGGTGCGGCCAGGTGATCGAGGCGGCCGGCGAGGGCGGCGCCGAGGTGCAGGGGGCGCTCGACGGTGTACTTGCCCGACTTCAGGCGGGAGATCCGGCGGGCGGTGGCCTCGTTGGCCCGACCCCGGGCGGTACCGAGCAGGTCGAGGAACTGGCCGACGTTCACCTCGATCCGCAGCTCGGTGAACACCTGGTGAGCGGCCGGCGGGGCGGCGGCGAGCAGCTGGTCGGCATAGACGAAGGCCAGGTCGCCGACCAGGATGGCCACGCCCTCACCGAAGCGCCGGGCCTCTCCCCGCCAGCCGTCCAGGGCGTGGCCGGACTCGAACAGCACGTGGATGGTGTCGGTCCCCCGCCGGGTGGCCGAGCCGTCCATGATGTCGTCGTGCACCAGGGCGAAGGTGTGCAGGAGCTCGAGGGCGGCGCCGGCATCGACCACCGCAGGGTCGTCGGCCCCACCGCCGGCGCCGACGTAAGCCCAGTGGCAGAAGGCCGGCCGGAGGCGTTTCCCGCCCGCCAGCACCAGGTCACGCAGCGCCGAGAAGGGCTCGACCAGATCCGGGTCGACCGCCGACCACCGGGCCAGCTCGGCGTCGAGGACGTCGCCGATTCGACCCTCGACCCGCCGGGCGATACGGGCCAGGCTCGGGGGCGCCATCGCGATTCCTGGGACGACCCGCACCTACCCCCCCTCCTCTCCGGTGACCGATCAGGTTAGGCGCGGTTCGGAACCGGTTCCTCCACCGGATGGTGCGCCGTCGCCGCTGCCAGCCGGAAGCCGACCAGTGTGCCGACGCCGAGGACCAGCGCGCCGCCGGCGGCGTCGAGCCAGAAGTGGTTGGCGGTGACCACGATGGCGAAGGTGGTGGCCGCCGGGTAGGCCAGGATCAGCGCCCGCGACCAGGGCCGGCGCAGCATGGGGTAGAGCACGAAGGCGCTCCACGCCGACCACGCGAAGTGCAGGCTCGGCATCGCCGCGTACTGGTTCGACACCTGGGCCACCGGGCCCGACTCGAACGACCACAGCCCGCCGTAGACCCGCAGGGTGTCGACGAACCCGTACGACGCCGGCAGCAGGCGGGGCGGCATGAGCGGGTAGGCGGCGAAGCCGATGAGGGCCAGGCCGGTGGTGGCGGCCAGGGTGTTGCGCCAACGGGGGTAGCGGGCCGGGAAGCGCCGGAACAGCAGCACCAGGGCGGCGATGGTCACGGCGAAGTGGAACGTCCCGTAGAAGAGGTTCCAGAACTGGATGAACCACCGCCAGTCGAGGAACGCCTCCTGCAGTCCCTGCTCGAAGTACAGCCCGACGGCCCGCTCGATGTCGATCACCTGCCGGGCATTGGAGTAGGCGTGGTCGGCGGAGACCGCGGCCGAGCCCTGGGTGTTGCGGATGAAGCTGTAGACGCCGTAGAAGACGGCGATGTAGAGGACCTCTTTCCACCACCGCAGCCGCGACGCCGGCGGCGGGTAACGGAACGGTGGTGGTTCGGGAAGTGCTTCGGGCTCGGCCTGGCTCAAGCCGCAACCCGGGCGGGCCGGGGACCGACGGCGAAGGCGGGGGCGCCGAGGAGGCTCACGACCATGTTCATCCCGTACAGGAGCAGGCCGAAGGCCACCGCCTGGCCGGCGCTGACCCCGAGGGGGACGAGCAGGATCACCAGGGCGCCCTCGCGCAGGCCGAGCCCACTGACCGAGATGGGCAGGACCTGGGCGATGGCCACGATCGGGATGAAGGCCATCATCGCCGACCAGCCCACCTGGATGCCCATGGCGTGACCGGCCATCCAGGGCGCCGCCACCATGGCGATCTGGTAGGCGAGGGCGCTCACCATGACGGCGAGGGCGGCCGCGGGATCCCGGCGCATGCGGGCCAGGCCGAGGTGCACGGCGGAGACGAACCCCAGCCAGGAGCGACCGGCGAACCGCTCCCCCACCCTGCGACTGCCGACGAGGACAAGGATGACGGCGAGGGCGCAGAGGGTGCCGAGGGCGAGGGTGAGGGTGAGCCGGCTGGCCCGGCCCAGGTGCATCAGGGTGGGGTTGCCGAACAGGGCGACGAGGGTGATGAAGGGCAGGACGAGGAAGCCGGTCAGGCGCTCGACCACCACGGACGCCACCGAGGCCTGCCGCTGGCCGTTCTCCGCCGCCAGCCGGGTGACCCGCAGGACGTCGCCCCCGACGGTGCTGGGCAGGAAGTTCGACACGAACATGCCCGCCAGCGTGTGGGAGACGAGGGGCGGGAGGTCGGAGGGCATGTCCAGGGCGTTGAGCACCTGGGCCCACCGGACCGTCGACAGGAGGACGGCCAGGGTGTACACGGCCAGGCCGCCGACCAACCATCCCAGCGTCGACAGCTGCGGTCTCGGGAACAGCGAGGCCAGGTGGATGCGGGGCACCAGCAGGGCCAGCATGCCGGCGCTGGCCGCCACTCTCAGGCCCAGCAGAACCCTGGCCTTGCTCCTCCCTCCCACGGCATCCAGCCTACGCGCCCCGGCAACCTTCGGCACCGCATGTTTACCGCTGGGTAACCTGCCCGCCCGATGCGCTCCCGCACGGTCCACCTGGCCGACGTCGCACTCCACGTGGTGGACGCCGGCGAGGGCGGCCGCCCGGTCATGCTCGTCCACGGCTTCACCGCCAACTCCGAGGAGGTGGCCGGCGTGGTGGAGCCACTGGCCGAGGCGGGCTGGCACGCCGTCGCCCCCGACCTGCGGGGGCACGGCCGCAGCGACAGGCCCGCCGAGGCCGGCGCCTACAGCCTGGAGATCATGGCCGCCGACGTGGTCGCGCTGGCCGACTGGCTCGGCTGGGACCGCTTCGCCCTCCTCGGGCACTCGATGGGGGGCGGCGTGGCCCAGCTCATCGCCCTGGACCACCCCGAGCGGCTCACCGGCCTGATCCTGGCCAGCACGTTCCACGGGCCGGTGCCGGGCATCAGCATGGAGCTGGTGCAGCTCGGCCAGTGGGTCGTGCGGGAGGCCGGCATGGAGGGGCTGGCCGACGCCCAGGCCGCCCGCCGGGCCGAGAACCCGGAGTCGGTCGCCGCCTTCGAGCGGCTGCAGGAGGCCATCCCCGGTTACGCCGAGCAGTCCCGGGCCCGCCTGGTGTCCACCTCGCCCGACATGTGGACGGCGATGGCGCCCCGCTTCGTCGACCAGCAGGACCGGCTCGAGCGCCTGGCCAGGCTGGAGGTGCCCACCGCGGTCATCGTGGGCGAGTTCGACGGGACCATGGGCGACGACTGCCGGCGCCTGGCCGAGACCATTCCCGGAGCGCACCTGACGGTGATCCCCGGCGCCGGCCACGTCCCCCAGCTGGAGCAGCCGGACGCCTGGCGGGAGGCGGTGGCGGGGTTCCTGAGCGGCATCTAAGAACGGGGTCGCCGGTACGATCGCCGGCATGATCGACGAGGCAGTTGTCCAGCGGGTCCTGACCGCCGCCCTCCGGACCGGCGGTGACTTCGCCGAGGTGTTCGCCGAGGACCGGCGCACCTCGTCGGCCCGTCTCGACGACGGCAAGATCGAGGAGCTCACCTCGGGACGGGACCGCGGCGCCGGCATCAGGGTCGTCCGGGGCGAGACCACCGGTTTCGCCCACACCTCCGACCTCACCGAGGAGGGGCTGCGGGCCGCCGCCGAGGCCGCGGCCGCCGCGGCCCGGGGCGGGGGCGCCGGCGTGCGGGAGGTCGCCCTCACCCGCCAGGACCCCAGCCGGCCGCACGAGGTCGAGATCTTCCCCGAGGACGTGGCCAAGGCCCGCAAGGCCGAGCTGTTGCTCAAGGCCGACGATGCCGCCCGGGCCGCCGGCGGCGCCATCCGCCAGGTGGGCGCCACCTACGGCGACAGCCGCCGGCAGATCATGGTGGCCAACAGCGACGGTCTGCTCACCTCCGACGACCAGGTCCGCACCCGGCTTATGGTGAACTGCGTCGCCGCCGGCGACACGGGCATGCAGACCGGGTTCGAGGCCCCGGGGCGGACCATCGGCTTCGAGCTGTTCGACGACGTCGACCCGGCCGAGATCGCCGCCGAGGCCGCCCGCCGGGCGCTGGTGATGCTCGAGGCCCAGCCGGCGCCGAGCGGGACGCTGCCCGTCGTGCTCAAGCGGGGCGCCGGCGGGGTGCTGTTCCACGAGGCGTGCGGGCACGGGCTGGAGGCCGACCTGGTCGGCCGCGACGCCTCGGTGTTCCGGGACCAGGTGGGCAAGCAGGTGGCGTCGTCCCTGGTCAACCTGGTCGACGACGGCACCTACGCCCGGGAGTGGGGCACCTACGCCATCGACGACGAGGGCCACCCCGCCCAGCGCAACACCCTGATCGAGAACGGCGAGCTCACCGACTACATGTGGGACCACCTCCGGGCCCGCAAGGCCGGGCGGGGGTCGTCGGGCAACGGCCGGCGCCAGAGCTACCACTACCTGCCGATGGTCCGGATGACCAACACCTACGTCCTGGCCGGCGAGGAGGACCCCGACGAGATCATCCGCCAGACGCCCCGTGGCATCTACTGCGTGCAGCTGGGCGGAGGCCAGGTCAACACCGCCACCGGCGACTTCGTGTTCGGGATCACCGAGGCCTACATGATCGAGAACGGCGAGATCACCCATCCCATCCGCTCGGCCAACCTGATCGGCAACGGCCCCGAGGTGCTCAAGGCCATCGACGCCGTCGGCAACGACTTCAGCACCTGGACCGGGACGTGCGGCAAGGACGGCCAGGGCGTGCCCGTGTCGTCGGGCCAGCCCACGTTGCGGGTGGCGGCCATGACGGTCGGAGGTACGGCGGCATGAAGCCGCCGATGTCCATGGCTCTTCGGCTGACGCCTCGTCGCGGTGCCGGCGGGGGCCCCTGCCCCGCCGGCCGGCAGCTCACGGTGGCGTCATGACCGAGCTGCTGGAACTGGCGGAGCGGATCGTGGGCCAGGCCAGGGCCGGCGAGCAGGTCGAGGTCTACCTCGGCCGCAACCACCACACCGAGGTCAAGGTGTTCGACGGGGCGGTGGAGTCGCTGTCGTCGGCCGACACCCAGGGCGTGGGCGTCCGGGTGATCGTCGACAACCGGCAGGGGTTCGCCTACGCGGCGTCGCTGGAGGACTCGATCGTCGCCGAGACGCTGGCCGAGGCCCGGGACAACGCCGCCTTCGGGACCGTCGACGAGTACCTGGGCCTCGTCCCGCCCGACGGCGTGGAGCCCGTCGAGCTCAACCTCTTCCGGGAGGAGCTGGCCCGGTTCCCGGCCGACCGCAAGGTGGAGATGGCCCTGGAGCTCGAGCGGGCGGTGAAGGCGGCCGACCCCCGCATCCGGGGCGTCGAGATGGCCGAGTACGGCGACTCGACGTCGGAGTCGGCCATCGCCTCGACGACGGGCGTGCGGGCCGGCGGCCGGCGGTCGAGCTGCTCCATCGTCGCCTCCGCCATGGCCGGGGAGGGCACCGAGACCATGACCGGCTCCGGGTACTCGGTGGCCCGGACGCCTGAAGAGCTCGACATGGCCAAGGCGGTGAAGGACGCCAGCGAGAAGGCCACCCGGCTGCTGGGGGCACGCAAGCCGGCGTCGCGCCGGCTGACCGTGCTGCTCGACCCGTCGGTGTCGGCCTCGTTCCTGGGGCTTCTCTCCTCCGGCTTGTCGGCGTCGTCGGTGATCAAGGGGCGGTCGCTGTTCGCCGGCCGGGAGGGCCAGGCCGTGGCCGTGCCCTTCCTCACCCTCGCCGACGACCCCACCGAGCCCCAGGCGTGGGGCGCCGGCCGCTACGACGCCGAGGGCCTGGCCAGCCGGCGCAACGTCCTCATCGCCGACGGCGTGCTCCGGGGCTTCCTGCACAACTCCTACACGGGCCGGCGCTGCGGGGTGCCCTCGACCGCCTCTGCGGTGCGGGGCGGCTACCGCTCGACCCCCGGCGTGGGCAGCCGGGCCCTGAGCCTCACCCCGGGCGACCGCAGCCAGGAGCAGCTGATGGCCGAGGTGGGCACCGGGCTGCTCGTGCAGTCGGTCACCGGCCTGCACTCGGGCGCCAACCCGGTCAGCGGCGACTTCTCCGTGGGCGTCGAGGGCCTGCTCTTCCGCGACGGGGCGCCGGCCGAGCCGGTGCGGGAGGCCACCATCGCCTCCACCCTC
>DATLHA010000065.1:0-56925 GCA_035540095.1 Acidimicrobiales bacterium
GGGGCGTCGGTCGCCCTCCTCATCGCCGACATCGACCGGTTCAAGGTCTTCAACGAGAGCCTGGGTCACGACGGTGGCGACCGGCTGCTCGTGGCGGTGGCCGAGCGGCTCACCGAGCTGCTCCGCCCCGGCGACACCGTCGCCCGCATGGGGGGCGACGAGTTCGCCCTGCTGTGCGAGGACATCGGGGGCTACCACGAGGCCGCCGGCATCGCCTCCCGGGTGGTCGGCGCGTTCGACAAGCCCTTCCACGTCCAGGGCAACGACCTGTCGCTCACGGCCAGCGTGGGGGTGGCGGTGGGGGCCCTGGCCGGGCCGGCGCCCGAGTTGCTCCTGCGGGACGCCGACGTGGCCATGTACCGGGCCAAGGACGGCGGACGGGACCGCTACGAGGTCTTCGACGAGACCATGCTGGCCGACGCCACCGAGCGCCTGTCGGTGGAGAACGACCTGCGCCGGGGGATCGCCCAGGGCCAGCTGCGGCTCTACTACCAGCCCATCGTCCACCTCGACACCGGCGCCGTCGCCGGCTTCGAGGCCCTCGTCCGCTGGCAGCATCCGGTGCGGGGCCTGCTTCCCCCGCTCGAGTTCATCCCCACCGCCGAGCAGACCGGGCTCATCGTGCCCCTCGGGCGTTACGTGCTCGCCGAGGCCTGCCGGCAGGCGGCGGCGTGGACGGCCGCCAAGCCCTCCGGTGAGCGGCTGCGCATCAGCGTCAACGTCTCGGCCAAGCAGCTGGTGCAGCCGGGGTGGTCCGACGAGGTGGCCCAGGTGCTGGCCGAGTCCGGCCTCGCCCCCCGCCAGCTCGTCCTGGAGATCACCGAGAGCGTGCTCATGGACGACGCCGATGCCACCGCCGTGCGGCTCGAGGAGCTACGCCGGCTCGGGGTGCGCATCGCCATCGACGACTTCGGCACCGGCTACTCGTCGCTCGGCTACCTGCGCCGGCTGCCGGTCGACATCCTCAAGATCGACAAGTCCTTCATCGACGGGGTGGCCGAGGGCCCGCACGAGTCGGCCCTGGCCCGGGCCGTGGTCAAGCTGGCGTCCACCCTGCGGCTGGAGGCGGTGGCCGAGGGCATCAGCAGCCGCAAGCAGCTCCTCCAGCTGCGCCGGCTGCGCTGCCCGTACGGGCAGGGTTTCTACTTCTCCCGCCCCGAGCCGCCGGACGCCATCCCCCACCTGCTGGACATCGGCGTGCTGGAAGGGGTCGAGCCCGGGGACTGACCTCCCGTTCTGGTTGCACTTGACCCCCGTATGCGCGGTCAAACGCAACCAGAACGGCCCCTACAGGTGCTCGGCGGCGGCCTTCTGCACGCCGGCGGTGATGACGTCCCAGTCCGCGCCCGGCTTGCGGGTGATGGTGACGAAGGTGTTCACGCCGAAGAGCGACTGGACGCCCTCCACGCTGAACAGGGCCTCGGCGAAGGGGTTGCCGGCGGCGGCCTCGGCGTTGGCCACGTTCATGGTGGCCGGCAGTTTGACGTCGAGGTCGTACTTCATCGCGTTCGGGTTGGGCGTGGGAGAGGGGGTGGCAGTGGCCATGAACGGGCATGCTAGGCGTTGCATGGACACGACGACCCGATTCAGCGAGCTCGTCCAGGGGCCTCCCGACCGGCTGGCCCTCGACGAGGCCGCGCTGCTCATCGCCGCCCACGCCCGGCCGGGCCTCGACGTGGCCGCCGAGCTGAAGCTGCTGGACAAGCTGGCCGCCGGCATCCCCGCCGGCGACCTCCACGAGTGGCGCCGGCACCTGTTCGTGGACCTGGGCTTCTCCGGCAACGTCGCCCGCTACTCCGACCCGTCGAACTCCTTCCTCGACCAGGTGGTGCGCCGGCGCCGTGGCCTGCCGATCACCCTCTCGGTGCTGGGCATGGAGGTGGGCCGGCGGGTCGGCCTGCGGCTGGAGGGCGTGGGCCTGCCCGGCCACTTCCTGCTGCGCCACAGCCCCGACTGCTACCTCGACCCCTTCGACGGCGGGCGCGAGCTGGACCGCAACGGCTGCGTCGAGCGCTTCCGGGTGGTCAACGGCCCCCGTGCGCCGTTCCTGCCCTCCTATCTCGACCCCGTGGGGCCGCCGGCCATCCTCGCTCGCATGCTGAACAACCTCAAGGCCGTCTACGCCGGCCGGGGCGACATCGCCGCCCTGTCGTGGGTGTTCGACCTGCGCAACGCCCTGCCGCACACGTCGGCCCTCGAACGGCGGGAGTGGGCCCAGGTCCTGGGCCTCACCGGCCGGTTCCTGGAGGCGGCTCAGCAGCTGGAGACCCTGGTCGAGGACCTTCCCGACCACGAGGAGTCACTGCTGGCGGAGGCGAAGGCCATGCGGGCCCGGCTCAACTGAGGGGCTGCTGCAAGCGAGCGTCAAGCGTCCTGCCAGCGCCATGGCCGATACCTGAGGTGTAACACCGCCACAGGAGGCTCTCAATGCGCATCGGCATCAGCGTCGCCCAATGCGACCGGCTCGCCCGGCCGGCCGCCGTCACCGCCGCGGTCACTGCCGCCGAGCAGCTCGGGTACTCCTCGGTCTGGGTGTGCGACTCGGCCCTCGATCCCGCCGGCGTGCTCTCGGCGGCCGCCGCCGTCACCAGCCGGGTCAGGCTGGGGGCCGCCATCCTCGTGGGCGAGCGGGAGGACCCGGCCTCCCTCGGCCGCGCCCTCGAGACGGTCGACGTGCTGAGCGAGGGCCGGCTGACCGTGGCCATAGGGGTTCGCCCGGATGTGGCCGAGGGTGCCCTGGACCCGGTGCTCGACGTCTTGGCCCGGGGCCGGGCGCCCGTGCTGCTCGACGGCCTCAGCGCCGGCGTGCTCGAGCGGGCCGCCCGCCGGGCCGCCGGTTGGAGCCCCACCGGCGTCTCCGTCGACGACCTGCCCCCCATGTGGACCGAGGTCCGGCGCCTGGCGGTGGCCGCGGGCCGGGATCCCGAGGATCCTCTCCTGGTGGTGCGGGCCGGGATCGACCTCAGGGCGGCGCCGGCGGGCGCGGGCCGGGCCAGCTACCAGGGCGACGCCGAGCAGGTGGCCGGCGACGTCCACGCCACCCACCGCATCGGCGCCGATGAGGTCGTCCTCCACCTGGCCGGCGACCTCAGCCTCGACGAGGCCCTCGACGGCTACGCCCGCATCGCCGAGGCCGCAGAACTGCGGGCCGCGGCTCAGATGACGTAGCCGAGGCGCTCGGCGGTGGCTCGGACCCGGGCCGCCATCCCCATCCCTCCTTGGGCGCTGGCCACGTCCACCGCCTCGGCCAACGTTTTCCCGACCTCCGCCGGGTCGTCGCCTCGGGCGTGGCGGAGCACGGCATCGGCCAGAACGAGGGTGGGCTCGGCGTGGCGCTCCTGGTAGGCGTCCAGCTCGCCTCGGGCCTCCTGCAGGGACGTGGTCGCCTCGTCGAGTCGGCCGGCTTCGGCCAGGGCCATGGCCCGGCTGGCCAGCAGGGTGACCCCGTCGGTCCGCAGCCCCATGGCCGTGTAATGGGCCCACGCCTCCTCCAGCAGCGGCAGGCCCTCGTCGAGGTTGCCCTGCAGGGCCAGGGCGGCGCCGAGGTAGCAGCGGCCGGCCGAGCCCCAGAAGGCGCACATCTCCTCGGGGTCGGCGGCCAGGCCCCGCCGGGCGGCCCGCTCGGCCCTGGCCAGGTCGCCGGTCGACAGCGCCCCCGACGCGGCGACGTTCATGACCGCCAGCTCCCAGTACCGGTCATCCCGCAGCCGGCGGACGAGCTCGTCGTAGTGGGCCTCGGCGTCATCCAGGTCACCCAGGAGGTCGTGGAGGTACACGGAGAAGGGGAGGGACAGCCGCAGCTGGTCGAGGTTGAACAGCACGTCGTCCATGGTCTCCGGCGGCACGGCGTGAGCGGCCGCCCGGGCCGCGTCGAGGTGGTGGGACGACGCCCGCAGGTCACCGTGGTGCCAGCGGCTGATGCCGTAGGCAGTGTGCCCGAGCACCGGCGCCACCGGGACCTCGGTGAGCTCGGCCAGCTCGAGCAGGCCTCGGCGATGGGATCGCCCTCGTCGAACCGGCAGGCCACGTCGACGCCGGCCCACTCGGCCCACAGCAGGTTGACCAGTTCCGGCGCCCGGTCCAACTGCTCGGCCAGGTGCTTGCGCGGGCCAGCAGGGGCGAGCCGATGAGGGCGGCGTACCCGTGGTGGGCGCCGATGACCGAGACCAGAAAGGCGACCGACCGCAGCTCGGCCTCCATCGCCGCCGGGTCGCCACCGACGCTGCGCCGGAGCTGCACCGCCCGCTGCAACAGGTCCTGGGCCGTGGTGCAGGCCAGGCGTCGCACGGCCACCCCCGCCGCCCGCTCCAAGGCCCCGGCGGCGCGGGCCGCCACGCCGATGGGCCCGGCCTGCCACAGGTGCTCGGCCAGGATCCCGGCGTTGTCGTGGACGTCGTCGAGGGCGTCGGCGACCCGCAGGTCAGCCGGGCCCGGCGCAGCTGGAGATGTCGTCGACCACCACCTCCCGCACCAGGGCGTGGGCGAAGCGGTGGGCGCCGGGCTGGTCGGGCACGGTCAAGAGCAGCCGGTGGAGCATGGCCGGCTCGACGGTCGTCGAGCCAGGCCTCGAGGCCCGAGCCGGCGGCCGCGGCCAGCAGGCCCAGGTCGACGTCGCGGCCGATGACCGCCGCGACCCGGAGGAGCTCGACCGCTCGCTCTGCGCCCCACCTCCAGCTCCCGCACGGTGCCGACGATCAGGACCGGGGCGTCGGCCAGCCGGCCGACCACGGACGTGAGCAGCTCCAGTGACTCCACGTCGGCCCACTGGAGGTCGTCGAGGACAAGGACGACGGGCCGGGCGGCGGCGCTGCGGGCCAGGAGGTCGGCCACCGCCTCGACCAGGGCGAAACGGGCCACCTGGACCGCGGTGGCCTCGCCGCCGGGGACCGCCGCCGGCGACAGCAGGTGGGCGTTGACCACCTCGGCCAGCTCGCCCACCACCGCGGCGTGGCGGCCGAGCGCCAGCTCGGCGCCGATGCGGTCCTCGGTGGCCGCCAGACGGCGGTCCTCCAGCCGGGCCACCGACCCGACGGCGAAGTCCCGGTCGCGGTACTCCGCCAGCGCCGGCCCCCGCCACAGCGCATCGGCGGCCAGCAGCACGTTGCGCTCCTCGCCGGCCCGGCCGGCGCCGAGCAGGGCGCGCCCCTCGTCGGCCAAGGCCTCGAACCGGCGAAAGTCGACGTCGCCGGCTTCCACCGCCAGCCTGTACCCGGGCGGCTCCCACACGAGCACCCGCGCCTCGGTGCCTCGCGCCCGGTCCGGCTCCAGCTCACGGCGCAGCCGCGAGATGTAGCTCTGCAGCGTGCCCGGCGCGGAGGCGGGCGGGTCCTCACCCCAGAGGATGTCGACCAGCGCCTCGGCGGTCACCACCCGGCCGCCGGCGGCGAGGAGCACGGCCAGCAACGGTCCGGGACTGGTTGCCGCCCAACTCGAGGGGCCGGCCGGCGCCGTCGAACACCGCCAGTGAACCGAGGAGGCCGAACCGCATGGCCTGCAAAGTGTGGCACGGGCCTCTGCCGTGGCACGTACCTTGGGAGGCGATGGTGGACTACCGGCTGCTGGGGCCGCTGGAGGTCGTCGACGGCGACGGCCGGCGGGTCGACATCGGCGGTCGCCAGCCCCGGATCCTGCTCGCCGTCCTGCTCGTCGCGGGTGGCCGGAGAGTCACCGTCGACGCCTTGGCCGACGCCATCTGGAGCGGGGAGCCGCCGGCGTCGGCCACCGGCACGGTGCAGAGCTACGTGTCCCGCCTGCGCCGGCGGCTGGGGCCCCGGCACCTCACCTGGGACGAGGCCGGCTACCAGCTCCAGGTGGCCGCCGGCCAGGTCGACGCCCGGCGGTTCGAGGCCCTGGCCGAGGAGGGCCGGGCACTCCTGGCCGCCGGGCGGGCGGAGGAGGCCCGTGCGGTCCTCGCCGACGCCGAGGCCCTGTGGCGGGGGCCGGCGCTGGCCGACTTCGCCCACCTCGAGTTCGCCATGGGGCCGGCGGCCCGGCTGGAGCAGCGCCGGCTGGCCGCCATCGAGGATCGCCTGGGCGCAGACCTGGCCCTGGGCCGACATGCCGCGGCCATCGGTGAGCTGGCCGAGCTCGTCGGGGCCAACCCGCTGCGCGAGGGGTTGCAGGTCCAACTGGCCCTCGCCCTGTACCGGTCCGGGCGCCAGGCCGAGGCCCTTCGGGCCCTGGCCGGCGCCGGCCGCACCCTCCGCGAGGAGCTGGGCATCGAGCCCAGCCGCCAGCTGCAGGACCTGGAGGCGGCCATCCTGGCCCACGACCCGTCGCTCGACGCACCCGTCGCCGTGGGGCAACGTGCCGCCCCGCCACCGCCGGTCGCCCCCGAGCGCCGGCCCGGGCCGGCGCTCATCGGCCGCGACCACGAGCTCGCCGCCCTCGTCGCCGCCCTCGACGAGTCCGCCGATGACGCCCGCTTCGTCGTGATCGAGGGTGAGCCGGGCATCGGCAAGACGCGCTTGGCCGACGAGCTGCGCGCCGTGGCCGACTCCCGGGGCGCGATGGCGGTGTGGGGCCGCAGCGACGAGGGTGGGGCGGCGCCGGCGCTGTGGCCGTGGCTGCCGCCGCTGCGGACCATCGCCGCCGCCGCCGCGGTGGCGCCGGCCGTCACCCAGCTGCTCTCAGGCGACGCCCCGGTGCAGGCGGCCCAGGAGCGCAGCGCCCAGTTCGAACGGTTCGAGGCCGTCGCCGCCCTGCTGGACGACGTGGCCGCCACCCGGCCCGTCGCCATCCTCCTCGACGACCTCCAGTGGGCCGACCCCACGTCGCTCGAGCTCGTGAGCTTCCTGGCCGGCCGCCTCCGCCGGGGCGTCCTGATCGCCGGCACCATGCGCCAGCTCGAGGTCGGCCGCAACGACGCCGTCACCGACGCCCTGGCCGCCATCGCCCGCCGGCCCGGGAGCCGGCGCCTCCAGCTGCGGGGCCTCACGCCGACGGCCACCGCCGAGGTACTGGAGTCGGCTACCGGCAATGTCGCGGCATCCGTCGCCGCCACCATCCACCAGCGGGCCGAGGGCAACCCGTTCTACGCCATCGAGCTGTCCCGCCTGGTCGACGAGGAGGGTGGCATCGCCGGGGAGGTGCCGGCCACCGTGGGCGACGTGGTCCGCCGCCGCCTGGCCCGCCTGCCCCAGGCGACGGTCGACCTGCTGGGGGTGGCCGCCGTGGTCGGCCGTGACGTGGAGATGGGCCTCCTCGCCCGGGCCGCCGACCGGACCTTCGACGCGGTCATCGACGGCTTGGAGCCCGCGGTCGTCCACCGCCTACTGGTCGAGGTCCCCGAGCTGCCGGCGGTGCTGCGCTTCAGCCACGCCCTGGTGCGGGAGGTCGTCCTCGACGACATGACGTCGCTGCGCCGGGCCCGCCTCCACCTGAAGGTGGCCGACGCCATCGAGAGCGGCGGCGCCGGCGTCGACGACACCGAGATCCTGGCCGAGCACCTGTGGCGGGCGGCGCCCGTGGGGGTGGGCCACCGGGCCGCTGAGGCGCTGGAACGGGCCGCCGAGGTCGCTCTGCGCCGGGTCTCCTACGCCGCCGCCGAGGACTCCCTGCGCAAGGCGGTGCAACTGCGCCGGGCGACGAGCGCCTCGCTCGAGCACCGGGAGGCGGAGCTGCGGGCCATCTGCCGCCTGCTGGAGGTGGCCAAGGCCCGCCGCTACTTCCAGGGGGCCACCGACCTCGACGTCCTGGGCCGGGCCAAGGAGCTGGCCGAGCGCTGCCGGCAGCGGGACGTGCTCGTGGACCTGGTGTGGTTCGAGTGGTCGGCGCTGGCCACGTCGTGCCGGAGGGAGGAGGCCGCCCCCCTGGCGGTGGAGATCCGCCGGCTGACCTCGGAGGACCCCCGGCCGGGGGTCCGCGCCACCGGCCACCAGGTCTACGCCGTGCTCTCTTGGGGCGCCGGGCGCATCTCCGAGGCGGTGGAGCACCTCGACATCGCCGTCGACCTCCTGGACCAGGCCGGGCCTCCCGCCGACTCCTTCGCCATGGAGCGGGCGCTGGTCAGCAACACCTTCTGGATCTGGCACCACGTCGTCGTCGGCGACCTGACGCCGGAAGAGGGGTTCGCCCGGTTCGACGACCTCATCGCCGCCATGCCCGACCGCTTCGCGGTGGCGTCCATCTGCGGGTTCGCCGCCACCATGGCCGTGACCGTGGGCCGCTGGGACGAGACCGACCACTACGCCACCATCGGCATCGAGGCCGGCGCCGGCGGCCAGTTCGCCTTCTGGGACGGGCAGTTCCTCATGCAGAGAGGCATCGTCCTCGCCGGCCGGGGCCAGGTCGACGAGGGCGTCGCCTCCTTTGCCGAGGGCGAGGCTCGCTACACGAGCATCGGGGGACGGTCGGCGCTCTCGACCTTCCGAGCGTCGCTCGCCCTCCAGCTGGTCGAGCAGGGGAGGACCGAGGAGGCCGGGCGGTGGGCGCAGGCGGCCCGGGACGAGCTGGACACCTACGACGAGCGCTGGAACGAGCCCATCGTCCTCATGGCCGAGGCGGCCGTAGCCGGCGCCGGCGGCGACGCCGGGGAAGCGGCCGAGCTCTACGGCTGCGCCGCCGACGCCGCCACCCTCCAGGGCTCCCACGCCCTGGCCCGACGCGCCCTCGAACTGGTTGCAGTCACCCACCGCATACGCGGGTAAGTGCAACCAGAACGGTGGGGGCCGGCGGGGTCACCGCCGCGACGGCGCCTCGTCGCGCAGGACCCAGAACAGCAGCGCCGGCCCGTTCATCAGGTTGCGCCATCCCGACACCCGCACCGTGGTGGCGAGGGCGACATCGCCGGCCCGCAGCACCGGGGTGTCGTCGCCCATGGTCAGCTGGACCAACCCCGATGCCACCAGCACCAGCTCGACTCCCTTGTGCAGGAACTCCGGGGCGCCGGACTCACCCGGCCCGAGGTGCACGAGGTAGGCGCGCAGGCCGGCCTTGGGGTCGTCGAGCAGGGCGGTCGTGGCCTCGGCCGGCGTGCGGGGATGGCGGGCCAGCACGTAGCCGCCGGTCGGCGCCGCGGCCAGCAGCTCGTCGAGGCCCATGCCCAGGCGCTCGGAGAGTAGGAGCAGGGTGTCGAGCGACAGGCCCCGCCGGCCCGCCTCGGCCTGGGAGATGGCGCTCGGCGTGACGCCGGCCAGGCGAGCCACGTCGCTCTGGTGCAGGTTGCGCTCCCGGCGCACTCGCTCGAGCCCCCGGCCGAGACGCCCCAGGGCCCGCTCGTCCTCCAGGCGCAGCTCGCCGCCGACCAGCTCCAGACGCAGCAGGCGGCCCTGTACCGACGCCGGCCGGCCCTCCGCCTTCACCACCCGCAGGTGGCCCTCGCCGATCTCCAGCACACATTGGGTCACGTTGGTGACCTGCTCGATGAAGGACCGGCCCAGGTCGACCCGCGGCGCCCGCCAGTAGGCGATGGCGCCGAGGTCGAACAGCCGCGGGCACACCCGGCTGAAGAAGGCGACCGCCTTCGCCGGCCCCCATCGCCGGGAGAGCTCCTTCAGCCCGTCGACCACCACGTAGCCAGGCGGCTTCGACCGGGCGCCCTCGATGATCGCCGTCTCCAGCACGGCGGCGTCGCCGTAGCGGCCGCGGGCGCGCGCGTCGAACACGGTGACGCCGGCGCCGAGGCGGGCCGCCAGCTTGGCCGGATCGCCGGCGGCACTGACGTAGAAGCAACCCTCCCCGCGCTTGGCGGCCTCGGCCAGCATGGCGTCCTCGAGAAGCTGGACGACCTTGTTGTCGTCGAGAACCCACACCACGTTGTCGCCGAGGATCAGCCCGCCCAGCAGATCGTCGACATCGCGCACGCCACTGGCAACTCGGTCGTTCGATAGCACTGCTTACAAGCCTAGCGTTCGATGACAGCGGCCTGCCAAGGTCGAGCCCATGTGTTTCAAGAATCTGCCCATCGAATTCGACGCCAGCGGCAAGGCACGCCTGCGCGAGGGGGTCTCCGACCCGTACTCGGTGACGGTTGCCCAACCGAAGGGCTACGTGCGCAAGAAGGAAGGGCCCGGCGCCCAGCTGGCCGCCCCGCCCCGGCTGCGTGACTGGAACATCGACCCCATGACCCGGGTGGCCGGCGCCCTCGCCGTCCACACCGTGCTCGACCTCGAGAACCGCCGGGCCGTCGACGCCCACGCCCGAGCGATGCTGTTCCGCGGCTACGAGGTCATCCTCGAAGGGCGTGACCCCCGTGACGCCATCGACATCACCTCCCGGGCCTGCGGCGTCTGCGGTGGCACCCACGCCACCTGTTCCGCCCTGACCATCGAGCAGGCCTTCGGTGTCTGCCCGCCGCCGCTCGGCATCGAGGTCCGGAACCTCGGCGAGGTCGGCGAGATGTTCTACGACCGGCCGCTGCACCTGGGCCTGCTGGCCGGCCCCGACTACTCGACGGCGCTCGTCAGCGTCACCAACCCCGAGCTGGTCACCCGGGCCGAGAAGACCCTTTCGCCTCACGGCGACATCCACGGGTACACCACCATCAAGGACATCATGGATGCCCTGAACCCCCTCACCGGGAAGATCTACCTCGAGGCCCTCGAGTGGACCCGGGTCGGGCGGATCATGTGCATGCTGATGTTCGGCAAGTTCCCGCACCCGAGCACCATCGTGCCCGGCGGCATGTCGACGACGGTGACGACGTCGACGTTCAACGAGTACTACGGCCAGCTGGGCAAGATCCTCGACTGGTGCAAGGTCATCTGCCGCATCTGGGACGACCTCTGCGACTTCTTCCTGGAGGCCAACCCGGCCTACGAGCAGGTCGGCGCCCGTCCCACCAGCCTCGTCCAGACCGGCATCTGGGACAACTCCGAGGTGTACGACGCCACCTACGCCAACTGCAACAGCTGGGGCGAGAAGCGCTGGTCCAGCCCGGGGGTGATCATCGAGGGCAAGCTCGTCACCACCAAGCTGACCGACATCAACATCGGGATGGAGGAGTTCATCGAGCACTCCTTCTACGACGACTGGACCAAGGTCGGCCCTCAGCGGTACAAGACCGACCCTCTGGGCAACCCCCTGTCGCCGTACCACGCGTGGAACAAGACGACGCTGCCCAAGCCGACCGGCACCAACTTCAAGGAGAAGTACACCTGGGACACCGCTCCCCGCTGGGACCGCCAGGTGGTCGAGACCGGCGCCTACGGGCAGCTGTGGGCCACCGCCCTCCGCGGTGAGTACACCGACAACCCGTTCCTCAACCCGACCGGCGACGGGCTGCAGATGCTCATCCCCCGCCACGCCCTGCCGGAGACGGAGCTTTTCTGGCCCCTTCCCCGCACGCTCAACGCCCTGGAGCGCAACCGGGCCCGGGCCTACTCGCTGGCTTTCACCGCCACCATCGGCATGAACTGCCTGCTGAAGGCCTTCGAGTACTGGCGCCAGGGTGAGACGAAGGTCCACACGCCGTTCAAGATCCCCCGTGACGAGCGGATGGCGGTGGGGTTCTGGGAGGCCGGACGGGGGTACCTCGTCCACCACATCACCATGGACAAAGGCAAGATCGTCAACTACCAGATCAACACCCCGTCGACGCTCAACGCCTCCCCGACCGACCCCTTCGGTGGCCTCGGCCCCTACGAGCAGGCCGTCGTCGACACCCCCATCCTGGAGTCGGTCCCCGACGACCAGATCAAGGGCATCGACGTCCTTCGGGCCATTCGCAGCTTCGACCCTTGCATGCCGTGCACGACCCACATCGACACCGGCAAGGGCATCATCACCCGGGAGCTCAACTCCTGCGGATGCACGCTGGAATGACGGTTTGCCAGGCGTTCGTGGGCAGCTTCGGCAAGCCCGGCATGCGCGACCTCGACTTCGGCCGCCAGGTCGTCGACTGCCTCCAGCAGCTCGACTGGCCCGAGGGCGTGGTCGTCGAGGAGCTGCCGTGCTCGCCGGCGCTCATCCTCAACCGCCTCCAGGAGCTGCGGCCTTCCAAGGTCGTGCTCCTGGGGGCGGTGGTGAGGGACGAGGTCGCGGGCGCGGTGCGACGGTATGCCTTCCACCACGCCCTGGTGCCCGACGTCGACCACACGCTGTCGGTGGCCCGCCAGTGGGGCGGGCTGCCGGCCGACACCGTGATCATCGAGGTGGAGCCGGCCGACACCGGCTACGGCCCCGGGTTCAGTGAGGAGCTGGTCGGCTCGTTCGACCCGATCCTCGACATGGTGCGCGAGGAGCTGGCCGGCGTCGACTTCGGCGCGACGGACCTCGACGTGGCCGAGCCGGCGCCGGCGCCGGCCGGTCCTGACCTGTGGCCGGAGGACGGCGGGCCGATGGCCGACCTCGTGGGCTACGCCCGGCACCACGCCCGGGCCCGGCGTTCCAAGTCGTCGCCGGCGCCGGTCGCCGGCGTCGACCTCGCCGGCCGCGTCGAGCCGTGGGGCGTGTTCACCGACAGCGGCGGCGACTGGTACGACGCCCTCGCCCTCGACGGCGACCGCACGGCGATCGTCATCGGCGACGTTCCAGGCCGCGGCGTCGAGGCCGCCGTGGCCATGAGCGAGGTACGGGCCGCGGTCCGGGCGTACGCCGCGCTCGAGGGTGACGCGCCGGCCCGGGTCGTCGGGCACCTGGACCGGCTGGCCGCGACCACGGGCCTTGGTCGAGGTGCCCGGCTGCTCTATCTGGTGCTCGAGCACGGCAGGGTGCGGTTCGTCAATGCGGGCGGATGCCCGCCGCTGATGCTCGACGGCACGTCCGGCGCCTCGTTCGTCGACGCCGCCATGTCGGTCCCGGTCGGTGAGCCCGCCGAGGGAGGCCGCCCCGAGGCCTCCCTCGAGCTGGGCCTGCGGTCGACGTTGCTGCTGTACACCGGCGGGCTGGTCGAGAGCCGGAGGGTGCCGAGGGCAATCGGGATGGAGCGGCTCCGGCAGGTGGCCGGCGAAGCCCCGTTTGCCCTCGACGCTCTCTGCGATCGCGTCCTGTCCGCCTGTACCGACGGCATGCGCCGCGACGACGACATCTGCCTGCTGGCGGTGCGCCCCTAGCAGACCACCCCTACCCTGGAGGCATGGAGCGGTCCGTCCTCCAGGGTCTCGCCGCCTTCCGGTGGGGCGCCTGGCTGTGGATGGCGACGGTGCTCCTGGTGTCGCGTCGCGACCTGGAGCGCCCGTGGCTGGCGGTGGGCCTCGTCGGCGTGGCGCTGGCCGTGACGATCGCGGGCACCGTCCGTTTGCGGGACAACCCCTCGGCCCTGTGCCGGCCGGTGCCCGTCCTGAGCGAGCTGGTGGTCGGCATTCTGCTCGTCCTGGGCGACGGTGTCGCCTACGGCGAGGGCCACGCCTTCTCGACCTCGCAGTCCCTGGGCTCGGTGTGGCCTCTCACGGGCATCCTCAGCGTCGGGGTGGCGTTCGGCCCCATGGCGGCCGCCGGCTCCGGGGTCCTCGTCGGGTTGGCCCGGCTGGGCGCGGTGCTGGCCAACGGGGCGGCCATCGACACCGGCGGCCGGGCGCTGTCGGTCCTCAACACCGTGGTGTTCTACGCCCTGGGCGGCGCCGCCGCCGGCTACCTGGCCCGCCTGCTCCGGGGGGCGGAGGCCGAGATCTCGGCTGCCCGCGCCCGCGAGGAGGTGGCCCGCACGTTGCACGACGGCGTGCTGCAGACCCTGGCCGTCGTCGAGCGCCGGGCTACCGACCCGGCGCTGGCTCGGCTGGCCCGGGACCAGGAGCGGGAGCTGCGCGACTGGCTGTTCGGCTCCTCCGCCCACGCCGAGGTGGTGGCCGACGTCGGCTCGGCACTGCGGGCGGCGGCGGCCCGCTTCGAGGAGTCCTTCGGCGGCCGGGCGTCGGTGCTCGTCGCCGACGACCTGCCCCCGCTGGCGCCGCCGGTGGTGGCGGCGCTGACCGGCGCCGCCGGCGAGGCCCTCGTCAACGCCGGCAAGCACGGGCGGGCGTCGAAGGTGCAGGTCTACGTCGAGCCGGACGACGCCGGCGGCGTGTTCTGCTCGGTCAAGGACGACGGCGCCGGCTTCGACCCGGCGACGACGGTGGAGGGGATCGGCCTCTCCCGGTCGATCCGGGGCAGAGTGTCGGAGGTGGGCGGCCGGGTGGAGGTCGACAGCGCCCCCGGAGACGGAACGGAGGTCCTGCTGTGGCTCCCCTCATAAAGGTCGTGCTGGCCGACGACCACCCCATCTGGCGCGACGGCGTGCGCTCCGACCTGGGCGACGGTTTCTGGGTGGTGGCGGAGGCGGGCAACGCGGAGGAGGCCATCGCCGCCATCCGGGCCCACAAGCCCGACGTCGCCGTGTGCGACCTCCAGATGCCCGGCGGCGGGGGGATCAAGGTGGCCCGCACGTGCGGCGAGGAGACCCGCATCGTGATCCTCACTGTCTCCGAGCAGGAGCGCGACCTTCTCGACGCAGTGGCCGCCGGCGCCGTGGGGTACCTGGTCAAGTCGACCCCCGGGCCCGAGCTGCGGGCGGCCCTCTGGAAGGCGGCCCACGGCGAGCCCGTGTTCTCGCCGGCGCTGGCCGCCCTGGTGCTGGGCGAGTTCCGGGCCATGGCCAAGAAGGCGTCGGGCGTCTCGCCTCTCTCGGAGCGGGAGCGGGAGGTGCTCCAGCTCGTCGCCCGGGGCCATTCGTACCGGGAGATCGGGGGCCGGCTGTTCATCGCCGAGAAGACGGTCGAGAACCACGTACGCAACATCCTGGGCAAGCTCCACCTGAGCCGGCGCCAGGAGCTGATCCGCTACGCCCTGGAGCACGGGATCGACTAGCCGCGGGGATGTCGGGAGGGGGCCACCGGGATCCGTATGCTTGCGCCCGGATGTACCGAAGGGCGCTTCTTCTGGTGGTCGGCCTCCTGCTGGCGGCGGGCTGTAGCCGGACTTCCTCCGCGGCCCCCACTCCCCAGTCGAGCATCCCGCCGATGACGCTGCCGGTCGTCTCGGCGCCGCCGCCCCCGCCGCCGATCCGCTTCACCGGGGAGGCCTACGATCTCCACTTCGCCGGCGCACCGTCGACCGCCTCCTACGATGCCACCTGGTTCGGCGTCCTCGACACCCTCAACCGCTACCTGGAGGCTGCCGTCCTGACCCCTCTCCGCACGGGTGGACCGGCCGGAGACCTGACCGCGCTGTTCAACCCCCCTGCCCTCGAACGGGTCGCGCCCGGCGGCGCCGACCGCTTCGCCTTCATCGACGAGAACCTGCCGGCGGTGAGCGATCTCCGGAGCGAGCGGTCGGTCGCCGGGCTGACCGCCCTCGCCGGTCGCGACGGCAAGGTCAGCGTGGTGACCGCCGGCCTGGACCTCCGACTCGTCGGCCACATCGCCGGCTCACCGGTCACCGTCGTCCGCACGGGCGAGCTGGTCCTGATGCCGGAGGGGAACACCTGGCGCATCGACGCCTACGACATCCAGGTCGTCCGCACGGTGGCCGACGAAACGACCGCAACCACGGCGGAGCGGGAATGAAGAGGAGGCTGGCGGTCGCCGTCGTGTTGCTGGCCGTGGGCATGGGCTGCGTCTCTCCCACAGGCGTGAGGGGCGAGGCGGCCATCCAGATCCTCAGGGTCGACTCGGGCCGCTTCATCCCCGAGCCTGGCAAGCCGGTCTTCGTGCTGGTCATGGGCCACGACGCCCGTCCCGGGGACTCCCGGTCGCGGGGCGACGGCCTGCACGTCATCGGGATCAACGCCGAGGAGCACCGGGCGACCATCCTCAACATCCCCCGCGACACATGGACCAACATCCCCGGTCGCGGGATGGACAAGATCAACGCCGCCAACTACCACGGCGGGCCCCAGCTGCAGGCCCGGGCGGTGTCCGCCCTGGTCGGTGTCGACATCCCGATCGTCATCTCCACCGGCTTCGACGGCCTGGCCGACATGGTCGACGAGCTCGGGGGCATCAACGTCGACGTCCCCTTCGCGATGAACGACCCGATCTCCGGCGCCGTCTTCCCGGCCGGCACCGTCCGCATGGACGGAGGGGCCGCCTTGGCGTTCGCCCGCAACCGGAGCCTGTCCGGGGGCGACTTCACCCGCACCCACGACCAGGGCATCCTCATCCTGGCCGGCCTGTCGAAGCTGCGTGACTCGGCGCCGACGGCGGCCAACACCATCAAGTGGATGGCCGTGCTGGCCCGCCATACCCGCTTCGAGGGGATCGGCTTCGGTGACCTGTACCGGCTGGGGCGGCTGGCCCTCACGTTCGATCCCGACGAGGTGCGCAACGTCACCATGCCGGGGACGACGGGCTCGGCCGCCGGCCAGTCGGTGGTCTTCGTCGGGGGGTCGGCGCCGGCGCTGTTCGCCGACTTCCGCGACGACGCAATACTGCAGCGGAACTGAGCGGCTCCACCGGCTCAGCCATCGGGCGGGCGAGCAGGTCGGTGATCTCCGCCGGCCGAATCGGCCCTCAAGAGCCGGCGGAGCGGCTTGCCGCCGGCGGTGCGCGGGATCTCGGCGGTGATCACCACCTGGCGGGGCAGCTTGGCCGCCGAAAGGCGGTCGGCGGCGAAGGCCCGCAGCTCCTCCAGCGCCGGCGGCTTTGCCGCGTCGGCGGGCACGACGTGGGCCACCACCCGCTCGCCCCACTCCGGGTCGGCGGCGCCGGCCACGCACACGTCGGCCACACCCGGGTGCCCGACCAGCACCCCTTCGACCTCGCTGGGGCTCACGTTCACCCCGCCGGTGATGATCAGATCCCGCAGCCGGTCCACCACCCGCAGCCGCCCGCCGGCGCCGACGCCGGCCTCCGGCTCAGGTTCCAACGTGCCGGCGTCGCCGGTGCGCAGCCACCCGCCGGCGGCGAAGGCGCGGGCGGTCTCCTCGGGTGCCAGCCTGTAGCCCCGCATCACCATGGGCGCCCGCACGAGGATCTCGTCGTTGTCACCGATCCGGAGCTCCACGCCGGCCAGTGGCCACCCGTCGTGGACCACACCGCCCCAGGTCTCGGTCAGGCCGTAGGTGGCCACGATGTTCGGCCCCCGCTCGGCCACCGGGCCGCCCCCCAGCAGGATGCGCCGGAACCGACCGGTGTCGGCGCCGGCGTCCCACAGCCGGCGCAGCATCGTCGGAACGAGGGAAACCAGCGTGGCCTCCCCGGCCGCAGCGGCCACCGCGGCCACGTCGAAGCGCGGGAGGACCGTCACCGGCGTGCCGGTCAGCCAGGCCCGGCCCAGCACGGCCAGCCCGGCCACATGGTGCAGCGGCAGGCAGGCCAACCACCGGTCGCGAGCCGGGTCCACCTCCAGCGCCTCGGAGATCGCCGCCGACGCCGCCGCCAGCCCCTCCCAGGTGAGCTCCACGCCCTTGGGAGCTCCAGAGGTCCCCGAGGTGACCACCACCGCCGCCACCTCCGGCGCTACGCCGGCATCGGGCCGGACACGCCCCACGACCCGCTCCACCTCCGCATCGGGGGCGCGCGGATCCAAGACGAGCACGGCATCGCCGGCGTCCCACGCCATCCGGATTCGGTCGGCCGCCTCCGGCACCGGCCGGCGCACTGTCACCAGCCGGCCGGTGCCCTCCCTTGACATGTCGCCACCGTAGGGTTCTCACGGCGGCGCCCGATGGCGCTGGCGGTTGTGGAACCCACACGCCACCCTCCCGTTGGCCTCCGTGGTGGGCCCGCCGGCGGCCCAGGGCTGCACGTGGTCGATGTCACAGCCCTCCGCCGGCTCCTCGCAGTAGGGGTGGAAGCACTCCCGGTCACGTCGTTCCACCGCCCGCCGGCTCCCTCCGGCGAACAGGCGCCGGCGCACGCCCACGTCACGGATGCGGTCGGGGCCGTCGAAGACCACCCGCTCCACCCAGGCCTGGTCGACCCACCGGGCCAGGTCGGCCGGGGCCACCACCTCGCGGTTGGCCAGCTCGCATACCCGCCCGGCGAAGGTCTCATAGCCCACCAGAACGCTGAACAGGGGCTCTGGGAGGCGGGAGCCCGCCGCCGGCGCCATGGAGCGCCGGGCCATCTCCACGAGGGCGTCGGCCCGGCGCTGGGCCGGCGTGCGGGCCAAGTCGCTCAGGATCACGTGCTCGCCCACCCGGGCTCGGGCCTCGGCCCAGTCGGCCTCGAACAGCTCCTCCTCGAGCTTCCCCAGCGCCTTGGCCAGCACCGCCCCGCTGATGGGGTCCAACAAGGCGTCCAGGGCCCGGCTGCCGTCGAACGTGGGTGACAGGTGGGCCCGGCGGGCGGCATACCTCTTCTCTGCCGCTCGGTCCGTGCCGTCGGGGTCGGCCAGCTGGGACCAATAGGCCACGCAACGGCCGAAGGCCCGTAGCCCAGGCTCCGAGCCTGTTGAACGAGCATGGCCTCGTCGCGGGCGAAGCGCTCCGCCACCGCCGGCGTACGGGCCCCGGCCAGCAACCGCGCCTGGGCCTCGCCCGACCTCGCCGGCCAGCCATGCCGCCTCCACCACCCCCAAATGGCGCAGAGCTCGGCCCAGGCGCACCCGCCGGCGGGCAGTCTCCACCGGCAGGCGGCAGCGCACCGCCAGCCAGGCCGAAGCAGTGCGTGCCCCGTCGGCCTCCCAGGTCCGGCCGGCGTCGAAGGCCGCCACCGCCCGCGTCGTCACCGCCGCCAGCCGCTCGGCGCAGCGCTGCAGCGCCACCACCGTTTCGCCGTCGCCCAGCACCGCCGGGTCGACCGCGCACAGTCGGTCGACCACACCGGCCAGTTCTACAGTTGGGTCCACGAGGCTGGCCCCACGAACGGGGGCCTGACGAGGGGGAGTCCTTCACTCTACACGAACGTATGTTCGCCGGTCAAGGCCCGTGCCCCCTCTACCGCTTGCTCTTGGGCATCTTCTTCATGGCCCGGTGGATGATCCGTCCCTCCTGGCGGTCAGCAGCCTTGGCCCACGGCTCCTTGGCCGACTCCTCCAGCTCCGCCTGCAGCTTGACGTAGCTGGCCACTCGGTCCCCATCGAGACGACCGGCTGCCACCGCCTCCACCACTGCGCACCCCGGCTCTCCGGCGTGGCGGCAGTCCCGGAACCTGCAGTCCTGCGCCACCTCGTCGACGTCGGGGAACGCCAGCGCCACGCCGCCCTCGGCGCCGGTCACGCCGACCGACCGCAACCCCGGCGTGTCGATCAACACGCCGCCGGCCGGGATGACGAGCAGGTGGCGGGACGTCGTGGTGTGCCGCCCCCTGTGGTCGCCCGACCGCACGTCGGCGGTGACCTGCGCCTCCTCGGAGAGCAGCCGGTTCACCAACGTCGACTTGCCGGCGCCCGACGGCCCCAGCAGCACCGCGGTCCGGTTCGGCCGCAGGGCGGCGAGCACCTCCTCGACGCCCCGGCCGTCGCTGGCGCTGGTCAGTACGACGTCGGTCCCGACTGCCCGGGCGGCAACGGTCTCGAACAGCACGTCGGCGTCAGGCACGGCGTCGGCCTTGGTCAGGACGACGACGGGTCGAGCCCCGCTGTCCCAGGCCAGCACGAGCTCCCGCTCGATCCGGTTCAGGTTCAGCGGGCGGTCGAGCCCTGCGACCACGAACACCACGTCGATGTCCGCGGCCAGCAACTGCCCCTCCCGTTCCAATGAGGACCAGCGGGGCAGGATCACGTCGACGGCCGGGCGCGGCTCGAGACGCAACGCCACCCAGTCGCCCGTCGTGGGCAGGACATTGGCGGCGGCACGGACGGATCCGGACACGGTTCGGACCGTGCAGCGGTCACGGTCGACCCGGCCGACACGACCAGGCTGATGCTCCTCCGTGGCGACGGAGGCATAGAGGGTTGCGACCCGCTCGTCCCACCCCAGGGGGACGAGCGCGTCGAAGGAAGGATCAGGGAACACCGGAGAACTCCTCAGACGAGGGGATACGAGGACGCGAAGGCGAGGCGGCGTGAGCCGCACTCAAGCGAAGTTGGCCTCCATGGCAACCTTCCGCGTCGACACCGCCCTCCGGTGTGTTCGAGTTCAGGGTAGCGTGCTAACCGTAGGAGTGATCGCTCCAGGAGTAGCTGCTCCTCTGGAAAGGCCGACAGTATGAACTGGGAACCCCGCGGCGAGTGGCAGGACATTCGCTACGAAGTCGACGACGGCGTCGCCAAGGTCACCATCAACCGCCCCGAGGTGCGCAACGCCTTCCGGCCCCAGACGGTCTTCGAGCTGACCCAGGCCTTCGGCATGGCCAGGGACGATCCCCGGATCGGCGTGATCATCCTCACCGGCGAGGGCCCGCTCGCCTTCTGCTCCGGCGGCGACCAGAAGGTGCGGGGTGACGACGGCTACCAGGACGACCGCGGCGTCGGCCGGCTCAACGTTCTCGACCTGCAGATCCAGATCCGCCGCCTGCCCAAGCCGGTGGTGGCCATGGTCGCCGGCTACGCCATCGGCGGGGGCCATGTCCTGCACCTCGTCTGCGACCTGACCATCGCCGCCGACAACGCCCGCTTCGGCCAGACCGGCCCCCGAGTGGGCTCCTTCGACGGCGGCTACGGCGCCGGCCTCCTCGCCCGCACCGTCGGCCAGAAGAAGGCCAAGGAGATCTGGTTCCTCTGCCGCCAGTACGACGCCCAGCAGGCCCTCGACATGGGCCTCGTCAACGCCGTCGTCCCCCTCGAGCGGCTGGAGGAGGAGACCGTCGCCTGGTGCCGGGAGATGCTCCAGCACAGCCCGCTGGCCATGCGCCTGCTCAAGGCCGGCTTCGCCGCGGATGTCGACGGGCTGGCCGGCGTGCAGCAGCTCGCCGGCGACGCCACCCTCCTCTACTACCTGTCGGAGGAGGCCCAGGAAGGCCGCGACGCCTACGTGCAGAAGCGCACGCCCGACTTCTCCCGCTTCCCGAAAAGACCGTGACGTCTGCCTCCCACTGGTTCCAGGGCGCCCGCCCCCGCACCCTGGGCGCCGCCGTCTCGCCGGTGCTGGTGGGCACCGCGGTCGCGTTCCGCTACGGCGACGTCGTCTGGTGGCGGGCGCTGTTCTGCCTGCTGCTCGCCGTCGCCCTGCAAGTGGGCGTCAACTACGCCAACGACTACTCCGACGGCGTGCGCGGCGTCGACACCCGGCGACGGGGCCCGGTCCGGCTCGTCGCCGGCGGTCTGGCCACGCCGGCCGCGGTCAAGCGGGCCGCACTCCTGTGCTTCGGCGCCGGCGGGCTGCTGGGCATCGTCCTGGCGGTGGCCGTCGACTGGCGGCTGGTCATCGTGGGCGCGGTGTCGATCCTGGCCGCCGGCCTCTACTCGGGCGGCCCCAAGCCGTACGCCTCCTCCGGCCTGGGGGAGGTCATGGTGCTGGTGTTCTTCGGCTTCGTGGCCACGTGCGGGTCGGCGTATGTCCACCTGGAGCGGGTGCCGTGGCTGGCGGTGGGCGCCGCCGTCCCGGTGGGACTGCTGGCGTGCGCCATCCTGCTCGTCAACAACCTGCGCGACGTCGACTCTGACCGCGACGTCGGCAAGCGCACCCTGGCCGTGCGGGTGGGCAAGGCCCGCACCCGGATGTTGTTCCGGACGAGCGTCGTCCTGGCGGTGCTGACCGTCGTGGCCCTCGCGCCGACGGCCCCGGGCGCCTACCTCGCCCTGGCCGCCGCACCCCTCGCCGTGCGCCCCCTTCACGCCGTGGCCACCAAGACGGACCCGCCGTCGCTGGTGCAGGCGCTGATCGGCACCGCCCGGCTCCAGCTCGTGTTCTCCGCCTTCCTGGCCGCCGGCCTCGCCCTGTGATGACGCTCACCGAGCACCGCCTACGCCTGGCCCGCGACGTCGTCCTGCTCCAGGGCCCCGCCGGCTGGGGCGAGTGGTCACCGTTGCCGGGCTACCCGTCGGACCCCGCGACATGCCGGCGGGCGGCCGAGGAAGCGGCGACGGTGGAATGGCCGGCGCCCGTGCGCGGTGAGGTGCGGGTGAACGCCCTGGTGCCGGCGGTGCCGCCCGACGATGCGGCCAAGGCGGCCGCCGGCCACCGCGACGTCAAGGTCAAGGTCGGTGACGCCGGCGACGTCGACCGGGTCGCCGCCGTGCGCGACGCCATCGGCCCCCGCGCCCGGTTGCGCATCGACGCCAACGGAGCTTGGGACGTCGACGCCGCCGTGGCGCGCATCGCCGCCATGGCCCCGTACGACCTGGAGCTGGTGGAACAGCCGGTGGCTTCCATCGACGACCTGGCCGAGGTCCGCCGGCGGGTCGGCGTCCCCATCGCCGCCGACGAGTGCGTGCGCACCGTGGACGACGCCCGCCGGCTTGTCGCCGATGCCCTCGTGGTGAAGGTGCAAGCGCTCGGCGGGTTCGCCGCCACCCTCGACATCATCGACGCCACCGGCCTGCCCGTCGTCGTCTCCTCGATGCTGGAGACGTCCGTCGGGATCGCCGCCGGCCTGGCCCTCGCCGCGTCGCTTGACGAGCTGCCCTTCGCCTGCGGGCTCGGGGCGCCGGCCCTCGACATCGTCGACGATCCCCTTGTCCCCGTCGACGGGGTCCTGCGGGTGCGCCGGCCCGTCCCCGACCCCGCCCTGCTGGCCGCCTACCGCGTCGACGAGTGAAGCAGCAGGAACGCGGTCAGCAGCCGGTGGAAGCTCGCCGGGCGTTCGAGGTGGGCGGCGTGGCCGGCGCCGGCCACGGCAACGGCTTGGGCGTTGACGCCGATGGCGCCGGCGATCTCGTCGGCCAGGCGGGAGAACTTGGCGTCCGCCTGGCCGGTGATGGCCAGGACCGGCATCTTCAGGTCGCCCAGCCGGTCCCACAGCGGCTCCTGCACGCCGGTGCCGAGCCGGCGCAGGGCGCGGGCGAGGCCGGCGGGGGAGTTGGCCAGCCGGGCGTCGATGTCGTCAGGGTCTGGGGTGAGGCCGGCGAACAGCGGCTGGGCCAGCCAGCGTTCCAGGAAGGCGGCCGTCCCGACGCGCTCGACCTCGGCGGCCAGCACCTCGTCCTCCGCCCGCCGCTCCGCCCGCTCGCCGGCGTCTGCCAACCCCGGCGAGGCGCCGACCAGCACGAGCGACTGCACGATGTCCGGGCGGTCGACGGCGAGGCGCAGGCACAGCCGGCCGCCCAGCGAGTAGCCGACGTAGGTCGCCGTCCCGCCGGCCTCCCCGAGGGCGGCGGCCGTGTCCTCGAAGCTCAGGTCGACCTCGACCGAGCCGCCGTGGCCGGGAAGGTCGACCCGTACGACCTGGAACGTCTCGCTGAGCAGCGCAGCCAGGCGGTCCCAGGAGCGCAGGGTCTGGGTGAAGCCGTGCACGAGGACGATGCGGTCCGGACCCCGCCAGTCGAACGCCCGATGCAGGGCCACGGTCACCGGAGCAGTCTCACATGAACGGCCCGGGGAGCCGGTCCAGCGGGCCGGTTACCGAAGGCGATCTGAGCGCCGCCCTGGCCCGGACCCTCGTCGACGAGTGGGCCCGGGCCGGCGTGACCACGGCGGCGGTGAGCCCGGGCTCGCGTTCCACGCCCCTGGCGTTGGCCCTTGCCGCCGACGGCCGGATCACCGTGCAGGTGTTCCTCGACGAGCGGTCGGCGTCGTTCTTCGCGCTGGGCGCAGCCAAGGCGGGGGGCCGGCCGGCGGTGGTGCTGTGCACCTCGGGCACGGCGGCGGCGGAGTTCCATCCCGCCGTCCTGGAGGCCTACCACGGCCGGGTGCCGCTGATCGTGTGCACGGCCGACCGCCCGCCCGAGCTGCGCGACACCGGCGCCGGCCAGGCCGTCGACCAGCTCAAGCTCTACGGGGACAGCCTGCGGTGGTTCGCCGAGGTCGGCGCCCCCTCGCCGGCCGACGCCGAGCGGCCGTACTGGCGGTCGATCGCAGCACGCGCCGCGGCCGCCGCCGCCGGCCCGCCCGCGGGCCCGGTGCACCTCAACCTGGCGTTCCGGGAGCCGCTCGTGCCCAGCGGCGCCGAGGTCGACCTCCCGCCGGGCCGCGACGACGGGGCGCCGTGGGTGACCTCGGTCGGGCGCCTGCCGCCGCCCGATCCCGCCGACGTCGACCGCTTGGCCTTCCTCGCCGCCGCCGAGACCCGGGGGGTGATCGTCGTGGGGTGGGGTGCCGGCGTGGACCCGGCGGCCGTCGAGCGGTTCGCCGCCGCGGCCAAGTGGCCGGTGCTGGCCGACCCGCTGTCGGGGGCGCGACAGGGCCCGAACGCCATCTCCACCTACGACGCCCTTCTGCGCTCGCCGGGGGCGCTCAAGTCGCTGCGACCGGACGTGGCCATCCGGCTCGGCGCTCCCCTCACCGGCCGCGCCGGCTCGTCGTGGCTCGACCCATCGGTACGCCAGATCCTGGTCGACCCCGACGGGGCCTGGCTCGACCCCCACCGGTCGTCGGCCGAGCGCATCGTGGCCGACCCGACCGCCCTGCTCGACGCGGTGACCGGCCGGGGCCCGGCCCGGAGCCATTCGTTCTGGCTGTCGTCCTGGCTGTCGGCGGAGCGGGCCGCCCGGCGCGAGCTCGACCGCCTGCTCGACTCCTGGACCGAGCCGTTCGAGGGGCGGGTCGCCCGTGACCTCGTCGCCGGCCTGCCCGAGGGGGCCACCCTCGTCGTCGGCTCCTCCATGCCGGTGCGCGACGTCGAGTCCTTCGCCCGGCCTCGCGCCGGCTTGCGGTTCCTCTCGAACCGGGGGGTGAACGGCATCGACGGGTTCGTGTCGACGGTCCTCGGGGCGGCCGGCGCGTGCGCCGGCCCGGCCGTCGCTCTGTGCGGTGACCTGACCTTCCTCCACGACGCCGGCGGTCTGCTCGGCGCGGCGCGGCGCACCATCGACGCCACCTTCGTCGTCATCGACAACCGCGGCGGCGGCATCTTCAACTTCCTCCCCCAGGCGGGCATCGACCACTTCGAGGAGCTGTTCGCGACGCCCCAGGGCGTCGACCTGGCCCAGCTGGCCGCGGTGCACGGCATCTCCTCCGCGCCCGTCACGAAGGCGGACGACCTGATGCCGGCGGTCCAGCGCGCGATCGACGCCGGCGGCGTGCGCCTGATCGTCGTCCCCACCGACCGGGCCGAGAACGTGAAGCGCCACCGGGAGGCCTTCGCCGCGGTCTCGATCCCAGGGTGAGCGTCGCTGAGGGGGCACGCCGGCACCCGTTCCTCGCCTCGGTCGTGGCCGTCTACATCGTCGCCTGGCTGGTCTACGGCCTGATCGCCGGGTCGAAGCTCATGGCGCCCTACATCGTCATCGTGGCCGGCCTCGCCATCGCCATCGCCGCCGCCGACGCCAAGGTCCACTTCTCGATGCTTGTCCTGGTGGGATTGGCGGTCTGGGGTTTCGGGCACCTCGCCGGCGGGCTCGTGCCGCTGGAGGGCGACCGGATCCTCTACAACGCCACGTTCCTGCGCTGGGGCCACTTCGACAACGTGGTCCACGCCGTCGGCTTCGGGACCGCCGGCATCGGGGTCTGGGAGGCCACCCGATCCTGGCTTCCTGCCGCGCCCGGCCATCGCTTGGGCACCGCCCTGGTCGTCTGCCTGCTGGGCCAAGGCGTCGGCGCCTTCAACGAGGTGGTCGAGTTCGGCGCCAGCCACCTGCTGGCGGCCACCAACGTCGGCGGCTACGAGAACACCGGGCGCGACCTGGTGGCCAACCTCATCGGCACCGGCTTCGCCGGCTGGGTGGTCAGCCGTCGCGTCGACGGATCAGCAGCACCCCGTCCCGCACCGTCGCCATGACGCACGTCACCCGCGGGTCGTTGACGACCATGTCGTTGAACGCCCGGATGGCCCTGGTGTCCTCGCTCTGGTCGGTCTCGTCGAGGACCCGCCCGTTCCACAGCACGTTGTCGACGACGATGAGCCCCCGGTCGGCGAGCAGGGGCAGCACGGCCTCGTAGTACCGCGCGTAGCTCGCCTTGTCGGCGTCTATGAAGACCAGGTCGAAGGGGCCCATGAGCAAGGTGAGCGACTCCAGCGCCGGCCCTTCGATCAGGTCGATGCGGTCGGCCCACGGGCTGGCGTCGAAGTGCCGGCGGGCGATGGCGGCCCGTTCCGGGTCCACTTCGCAGGTGGTGATCGTGCCCTCGGGCGGCAGGGCGGCGGCCATGGACAGGGCCGAGTAGCCGGTGAAGCAGCCGATCTCGAGGATGCGGCGGGCGCCGGACAGCCAGACCAGCGTCTCCAGGAAGCGGCCCTCGAGGAGGCCGACCATCATCCCGTGGGCCTCTTGCGTGGCCCGGGTGTCGGCGGCCACCCGGGCCAGCAGCGGATCCTCGGGCGTCGTGTGGACGGCGGCGTAGGCCTCGATGTCCTCGTCGACGACGCCCATCTACCTCGACGCCTCCATGCACTCGACGCCCTCCGGCCCCACGGTGGCCGAATGCGACGTGCCGGCGTCGACCTCCAGGCGGTCACCCGGCTTCAGGTCGAAGTCGCCGCCGTCGGTGTGAAAGGTGATCCCGCCCGACACGCAATAGAGCACCTTGTCGTACTCGTGGGCGTGGCGGCCGTAGCGGTCGCCCGGGGCGTTGCCCCAGCCGTGGGGCGAAAGCCCCTCCTCGCCGAAGCGGGCTTCGATGGTGGAACGGTCCGGCGCCGAGCCGTCGTCCCACGTCGTCAGGCGGGCGGTCACCGGCTGAGACTACGGCCTCCCGGTACCCTCGATCCCGTGAGCATGTCGCCGGTCCACCCCGACCTGTGGCCGCGTTCGAGCTGATCGGCGAGGTGCTCGCCACCCTCGGCTCCAGGCAGCCCACGACGCCGGCCCACGCCGACCGGTTCACGTGGCTGGTCCGGGACTGCGGCGGGTGACCCGGCCCCGGGACAGCCAGCGTGCCCGCCTCTACCGGGCCGAGGGCCTGGTCGACGCCGGCCGGCGGCTGCCCACGGTCGAGCGGATGCAGGTCTGGGTCGACGCGCTGATGGCCACCGACTGGTTCGTCGCCCGTTGGGGCGAGCGGTCCTTCGAGGTGCGCCCGGGGTACGGGCACCGGCGGGCGACCGCCGACGCGGCCACGGGTGTCCTGCAGATGCCCAAGTGGGCCCGTAGCGAGCTGGTCCTCCTCCACGAGATCGCCCACTGCCTCACCCCGGCCACCGTGGCCAGCCACGGCCCTGAGTACGCCGGCGTGCTGCTGGCGCTGGCCCGGAGGGGCATGGGGCTGGCCACCGCTCAACGCCTGGAGGACGCCTTCGCCGCCGAGCGCGTCCGCTGGACACTGGCCGCCGTGCCGGCGGCGATCAGTCTTCGGTGAGTGCCGAGCGCATGGCGGCCAGCTTGGCCTCGGTCTCGTCCCACTCGGCCGCGGGGTCCGAGCCGGCCACGATGCCGGCGCCGGCCACCAGCCGGGCCCGGGTGCCGTCGAGGGTTGCGCTACGCAGGGCCACCGCGAAGTCGCCGTCACCCCGGGCGTCGACCCAACCCACGGGGCCGGCGTAGAGGCCCCGGTCGAAGCCCTCCAGCTCGGCGATGGCGGCCATCGCCGCCGAGCCGGGCACGCCGGCCACGGCCGGCGTGGGGTGCAGCAGGGCGGCGACGTCCAGGGCCGACGTCGCCGGGTCGCGCAGCCGGCACCCGACGGTGGTGGCCAGGTGGGCGACGGTCGGCAGGCGCACCACCTCCGGCCCCCTTCCTTCCGGCGCATGGTCCGAGATCAGGCTCAACTTGGCCCGCACGTCGTCGACCACCAGCCGGTGCTCGTTCTGTTCCTTGGCCGATTCGGCCATGGCCTGGACCAACCGGCGGTCGGCGGCGGCGGAGCTTCCCTGGGCGACGGTGCCGGCCATGGGCCGCGACACCACGTCGAGGCCCCGCCGGCGGGCCAGCAGCTCGGGGCTGGCGCCCACGTAGGGGCCGGCGGCATAGGTGAAGCACGACGGCTGCTCACGGCGCAGCTTGCCCACCACGGTGGCCACGTCGAGCGGCCGGCGGAGGTCGACGGTGACCTCTCGGGCCAGGACCACCTTGGCCAGGCGGCCGGCGCCGATGCGGGCCAACGCCTCCTCGACGGCGGAAATCCACGCGGCCCGGGCGCCGTTGCCCCGCGCCCGCAGGCGCGTCGCCGGCCACCCCTCGGCGTCGTCGTCGGCGGGGCCGACCTCGGTGACCCAGGACAGCCCGCCGGCGGTCCGGCCGGCGATCCGGGCCGGGATGACAAGCTGGCCGTGGCCGTCCCATCCGAGGGCGCCCACGGCGAGGGGCCCCGTACCCGGCTCGGTCAAGGTGTCGTCGCCGGCGATCTCGGCCAGCACGTCGGCGGCGTCGGCCACGCCGACCCGTGCGGCCACGCCCGAGGTCGCCAACCCGAACCCCTCGGCGAACCAGGCGAACCCGCCGGGACCGAGGGCGGTGAGCGGGTCGATGCCGGCGTCGAGCACCCACGTCCGGCTGCACAGCCCGGTGGTGGTTGCGCTCACCGTCCGGCCTCTCGGCCGGCCGGCGCTGGCGGCCAGGACCGGTCTCCCGGGCCGGTCACCGTTTGGTCCCGGTGAGCAGTTGGGCGATGCCCGTGGACAGCAGGCGGCGGTTGGCGTTGCCGAACCCGGACTCCGCCATCATCGAGACCATGCGCCCCGCCGTCGGCAGGTAGGCGACCGATTTGGGCAGGTACCGGTAGGCGTCGCGGTCCGACAGCAGGCCGCCCACCAGCGGCACCACCTTCCCGAAGTACTGCCCGTGGCCCCATCGCAGGACGGAGCTCTCCGGCTCGGCGACTTCGAGCAGCGCGACACGGCCACCCGGGCGTAGGACCCGGGCGCACTCCTTCAGGAACGGCTTGAGCGACGCGAAGTTGCGCAGGGCGAACCCGCACACCACGCCGTCCACGGAGTTGGAGCGGAACGGAAGGACCAGGGCGTCCCCCCGGATCAGCGGCGCCGTCGTGCGCTGGGCGGCCAGCATGCCGGCGGAGCGGTCGACCCCCACCCCCCGGTAGCCCCGCTTGGCCAGCTCCCGGCACAGGTCGCCGGTGCCGCAGGCCAGGTCGAGCACCTTCGAGCCCGGCGACAGCTGGAGCGACTTGACGGTCTTGCGCCGCCAGCCGACGTCCATCCCGAACGTCAGCACCCGGTTCAGCAGGTCGTAGCGGGGGGCGATGGCGTCGAACATGTCGTCGACCGCCTTCACCTTGGCGTCGCCCTGCGGCAGGTCGGTCACGCCCGCTGCTCCCAACGGTCGGCGCTCACGCCGGCTGCTCCGACGGCGGCGCTCACGCCGGCTGCTCCGACGGCGGCGCTCACGCCGACCAAGCCTCGTCGGCCGAGGCGGCGTCGAGCTCGCTGGGGTCGCCCACCGACTCCAGGTGCTCCTGGGCCACCTGGAGGAGGATGCGCTGGAAGTGGTGGGCCACGAGGCCGGCGACCGCCGGCATCAGGGTGCGGAAGGCCTCCACCAGGCGCTCGGCCTTCTCGTCGCCGGGAAGGTCGGAGGCCTGCAGCGGCTTGCGCACCCAGGTGTCGAACAGCTCGACGGCTTCGACGGCCACTTCCCGGGTGACGGCGTGGTGGTGGCGGGCGAGGGCGAAGAGCTCGGGCAGCGGGAGGCCGGCTTCGAGCAGCTTCATGCCGCCGGTGAGCACGGCCACGTCGGCGGGGGTGAACCGGGGCGTGCCGTCGACCACGCGCGGGATGAGAAGGCCCTCCCGCAGGAGCGAATCGAGCATGGGCTGGGGCACGCCGAGGCGGTTGGCCAGCTCGTCGATGCCGAACAGCTCCTCGGGGGCGGCGTCGCCGGCGCCGGCCACCGCCGCGGCCAGCTGCTCGTCGGCGGGGTCGAGCTCGCCGGCCAGGAAGCGGCGGATGACGGCGAGGGTGAACCCCCGGCGTTGGAGCTCCTTGATGCGCCCGATGCGGGCCAGGTGGTCGTCGTCGTAGAAGGCCAGGCGGCCGTCACGGCGAGGCGGCGGGAGCAGCTGCTGCTTCTGGTAGTAGCGGATGGTGTCCACCGAGACCTCGGCGGCCAGCGCCAGCTCCTCGACCCGCATCCTCATAGTGATGATTCTAGGAGCAATCACTCCCAGAGTCACGCCGGCCGGCTCCCGGGTAGGAGCACCCCATGTACATCGGCCTCGGCACCCTCCTGCTCATCATCGTCATCGTGCTGTTGCTGCGGCGGGTCTGAGCGGCGATGCCGGCGCGCAAGGCCATCGTCGAGCGCTACTTTGACGGCTTCCGCCGCTCTGATCACGTCCAGATCCTGGACTGCCTGACCGACGACATCGTGTGGGACCTCCACGGCTACCGGCGCCTCGAAGGCAAGGAGGCCTTCGACGGTGAGATCGAGAACGAGAGCTTCGTCGGATCGCCCGAGCTGACCGTCGACCGGCTCGTCGAAGACGGCGACGTGGTGGTGGCCACGGGGGCCGGCGCCGGCACGCTGACGAGCGGTGGGCGGTTCGAGTTCGCGTTCTGCACCGTCTTCGGCTTCGCCGGCGACCTCGTCGGCCGCGTGGAGTCCTTCATCGTGCCGCTGACGGAGCGCGAATGATTCTGCCGGAGGTCCTTGACGCCGGGGCGTACAATCCCACCCAGTGGCATACGAGATGTCCATCGAGGTACTGGACGGCGAATTTCCAGCCTGGGTTTGGGCGGAGGCGCACGGCGACGGCCTGATCGAGGCCGCTCTGCACCACCGCGTCATCGAGTGGCGGTGGCACCAGTTCACCTGGGGCACCGTGCTGGAGCTGGACTTCGCCGGCGAGACCGACTGGGAGCTCTTCCGGGCCAGCAGCGCCGTCCAAGCCGCCCTCGACGCCGTGCCCGACCGGCTCTCAGGACTGCTGATCTACCGCGGTCGGGGTGGCGCCTCTCCTCCGAGGGAACCGCGAAGACCCCGCCCCGTCGCCGGCGCCGGCGCCGCCGCCCTGGAGTTCCCGGGCGAGTGGCTGTTCGAGCCGCGACCCGAGCCGCCCCGCCGCCTGCTCGCCCACCGGTAGCGACAACCTCAGGTTGTCTTAGCCGTCGCCGACAACCTAGGGTTGTCGAATGACGGAAGCCACCCAACTCACGACGCCGATCCGGCTCGACGACCTCATCGACGCCATCACCAAGGTCCACGACGAGCCTTTGGACCAGCTCGCCGACGCGATGATCGCCGCCGACCACCTCGGAGAGGTCGCCGACCACCTCATCGGCCACTTCGTCGACCAGGCCCGCCGCTCCGGCGCCTCCTGGACGGATATCGGCCGCAGCATGGGCGTCACCAAGCAGGCGGCCCGCAAGCGGTTCATCCCGAAGCCCACAGAGATGGATCCCGAGGAGGGCTTCGGCCGCTTCACCCCCCGGGCCAAGAACGTGGTCGCCGCCGCCCACAACGAGGCCAAGGCGGCCGGCAGCGCGGTGGTCACGCCTGCCCACCTCGTCCTCGGCCTGCTCAGCGAGTCCACCGCCTTCGGCGCCACGGCGATCACCGCGCTCGGCGTGTCCCTCGACGCCGTGCGCCAGGCCGCGACCGCGGCCCTTCCGCCGGCGAGCGACGACGCCCCGGACCTGGTCCCCTACGACATCGACGCCCGCAAGGCGCTCGAGCTCACCTTCCGCGAAGCGCTGCGCCTGGGTCACAACTACATCGGTACCGAGCACCTCCTGCTCGCCCTCCTGGACCACGAGGACGGGGCCGGCGTGCTGTCGGGTCTCGGCCTGGAGAAGCCGGCGGTCGAGGCGAAGCTCCTCGCCATGCTGAACGCCATGGCGACCTGAAGTCGCTGCGGGGAAGCGGCTGCCCCGCTGTCAGCCCCCGCAGCCGAACGGCCCGCAATCGATCGTCGTGGTCGTCGTCGAAGAGCTCGACGTGGTCGAGGAGGTCGTGGTCGTTCCCCGATCGCATGCCGCCTCGCAGTGTTCCCGGGCTGAGCCGATCGGGGTGCGCTGGGTACAGCGAACGGTGCAGGTCTGGTACTGCGACAGGCACATCCGGGAGTCCTGCGTCTGCAGGCAGCCCCCCAGGGATGACTGGCATTCGGTCAGGCACGAGCTGAGGATCCTGTACTGCTGCTCCAGGCATCGGACCAGGCAGTCGCCGGTCTGCGCTTCGGCCGGTCGACGGGTGGAGACGGCCAGCGGACCGGCGACGATGGCGGCCAGCGCCGACCCGGTGACAAGAAGGAAAGCCCGCCTGTTCGCCGGCGACACGTGCTTCGCCGGGACGGCCGGCGCCGGCGCGTGGCCGCCGGCGGCGTCCTCGACCGCGTGCTCGGCCAGCAGCCGGCGCCACAAGGACCGGGAGCGGAAGAAGAACACGACGACGTGGGTCGAGGACAGTGCGGTGAAGGCCAGCGCGACCGCCACCGCCAGGCCTCTCCAGAGCCCGGGGACGCCGGCAAAGGTGACGGCGGCTACCACCATCCAGGCGAGCATGCAGCACAGAGCCGACGCCCGGATGCACTTCGGGCATGCTCCCAGCTTCCGGAGCAGTCGTGCCGGCAGCGTCGGGTGACGAAAAGCAGCCATCGGCGTCCCCTTTGTTCCCAGGCGCGGAAGGTTCGGGGAGCGTAACAGCGCCGAGGAGGGGCGCCTGACAGCCGGTGAGAGCCGCCGCTCGCGCCCGCTCGCTCTCTCGGGTACACCCGCCCGCCGGTCCCCGCGGAGGGGTGATCTCTCGGCCGGGCGACGCATTGCTACTGTCGGCCGGATGTGGCATTCCGAGCGGGTCTCCGTCGTGCTGATGACCTACGCGGAGAAGGCCTCGATACGGGAGACGATCGAGGGCTTCTTCGCCACCGGCGTCGTCGACGAGGTCGTGGTGGTCAACAACAACGCCGAGCCGGGCACGCTGGCGCGGGTCGCGGGCACCCGCGCCCGCCAGGTCCACGAGGAGAATCAGGGGTACGGGTTCGCGACGCGCCGCGGGCTGGCCGAGGCCACGGGCGACATCATCGTGCTGTGCGAGCCCGACGGCACGTTCCTCCCGGGCGACATCTTCAAGCTGCTGGTCTACGCCGACGACTGCGACGTGGTCCTGGGCACCCGCACGACCCGCGAGCTCCTGTGGCACGGCGCCAACATGGGCGGGCTCCTCCGGTGGGGCAACTGGGCGGTCGCCAAGCTGATCGAGGTCCTCTTCAACACCAGCCACCTCAGTGACGTGGGGTGCACCTACCGCCTTCTGCGGAGGTCCGCCCTGGAGAGGATCCAGGACCGGTTCTCCGTCGGCGGCGAGCACTTCGGGCCGGAGCTCATGCTCCTCTGCCTCACGACCGACCTGCGGATCATCGAGGTGCCCGTCAACTACCTGCCCCGGGTCGGTACCTCCTCGGTCACCGGCGACCTGGGCAAGGCCGTGCGGCTGGGCCTGCGCATGGTGCGGTTCATCGTCGCATTCAGGCTGCGCACGCTCGGTCGGGCCCATGGCCGCCCGGGAGCGCGCCACCCGGTCGGTGACACGTCGAGGACCGTGCGGCTGCGGGCCAACGCCCACCTGCCCCATGTCGGTTCGTCGCCGGACGACGGCGACGGCTCATCCCCTGGCGTCCCGTGGGCGCGCCAGGCCGGCGTCCCAGTGAACGGCTGACCAGGCTCCGTTCCGCCGGGCCCCTGGCCGCCGTGCTCGGGGCCTACGCGGCCACGATCGTCCTTCTTCCGAGGGCCGACATTCCCATCGGCGACGACTGGGTCTACGCCCGTTCCGTGCGCATCCTGCTCGAGGAGGGCAGGGTGCAGATCCTCGACGCCTCGGTCGTGTCGCTGGTGTTCCAGCTCCTGTGGGGCGCCCTCTTCTCGTCGGTCCTGGGTTTGAGCTTCGTGGTGCTACGGCTGTCCACCGTCGTCCTTGCCGCGGGCGGGGCGATCGGCGTCTTCGGGCTCTGCCGGGCCCTGGGCGCCAGCCGCGGTTGGTCGGCCGTGGGGGCTGCGGCGTGGCTGTTCAACCCGCTCGCCTACGTCCTCGCCAACAGCTTCATGACCGATGCCTCCTTCGCCGCCCTGCTGACCATGGCCGCGTTCTTGTACGTGCGGGGCCTGGACGCCGGGCGGGAGTCGCCGGCGCTGGTCGTGTGCGGGTCGGTGGTCGCCGCCCTGGCGTTCCTCACACGCCAGCAGGGCCTGCTCATCCCCGTCGCCGTCGTGGCCTTCCTGCTGTGGTCGAGGCGCGTCACCGCGGACCGCCGTGGGGCGGCGCTCGTGGCCAGGGTCGCCGCCGCCCCCCTCGCCACCGCCGCCGTGTACTGGCTGTGGATCACCCTCGGCCACGGGCTGCCGGAGGGTCAGCGCATGTTCACCGAGGAGCTCGGACTCCTGTGGCGGCGCGAGACGCCGAGGTTCCTGGCCGAGCTGTTGACGGTGCACGTGATGTACGCGGGCCTGTTCGTCCTCCCGGTGGCCGTGGCCGCGGCGGCCGTGGCCGTCCGGGTGATCCGGAGGTTCCCGCCCGGGGGGTGGCTGCTGCTGGCACCGACGTCGGTCGTCGTCGTCGTCGGAGTCGGAGCGCTCGCCGTGCAGGAGCGCCTCATGCCCTACGTGCCGCAGTACCTGGCCACCTGGGGCCTCGGGCCGGCGGACATACAGGGCGGCCGCCCCGATCTGGTGAGCAGCAGAAGCGTGCTCGTCGCGTTCACCCTCGTGGCTGCCGCCTCCGCCATCGTGGGGGCCGCCTTGATCGGCCGCAAGGCGGCGGGGTCGTCGGCACCCGGCCGGGCCGGAGCGGGGCTCCTGGCGACCATTCTCGCCGCCCAGGTTGCCGGCGCCGTGCCGCCGTCGCTCCACTTCCAGAACCCGGTGCCCGCCGGCATCCTCACGACCACCCTCGACCGGTACCTCCTGCCCATGCTCCCGCTCGTGCTGTGCCTCGCCGTCTGGGCGGTCGCCGGCATGCGCGTCCCCTCGTGGCCGGCCTGGGTGGCGACGGCCGTCTTCGCGGTCGTCGCGGTCGGCGGGACGCGTGACTTCCTCGTCTTTCAGCGGGCCACGTGGGAAGTTGCCACCGCCGCCAACGCCGCCGGGATCGGGAACCATCGCCTCGAAGCCGGGGCCCAGTGGGGCGGCGAGCACCTCTACCAGGGCTGGGTCGACAGGCCGCCGTCCCGGCCGGACCGGCCGTGGTGGGTCAACCTGTTCGCCTGGACCACCGACTCCAGCTTCGTGGTGGCCACCCACCCCCTCCCCGGCCATGTCGAGGTCGAGCGGACGACCTACGACATGTGGCTGGGCCCAGCGGAGAACCCGCTCTACCTGCTGCGCCGCGAGGACGTGCCGGCCGTCACTGCCGAGCTGCTGGCCGGCGAGCAATGACCACATTGTGGGCGCACAGGCGCCGGACTCCGGGCGTCCGCTCGACGATCTTCTCCATGGCGCCGAAGGCCCCCATGAGGGCCGGCGGGGCGAAGTCGGGCACCAGGCCGAGCTGGGAGGCCGACACGACCTGCGCCCCCGCACCGGAGAGGGCGGAAACGATCTCGTCTTCGGCCACCAGTCGCTCGTCGCCGCAATCCTGGGGGACGCGCTTCATCAGGTACGGCCAGTACGGGTTGCGCGGGTTGTGGTCCCAGACGAGGACATGCCCTCCGGGCCGGGTCACCCGGACCATCTCGGCCAACGTGTGGCGGACGGCGGCCGGTTCTCCGACGTGGTGGAGGACGGCGACGCAGTAGACGAGATCGAACGTCGCGTCGCAGAAGGGCAGCGACCCCTCGGCCACGGCCGCCGGGATTTCCGGCCGGCGGGCGGCGAGCACCCCGAGCATGCCGGCGGAGGGGTCGGCACCGGTCGTACGAAAGCCGCAGTCCAGGACGCGCTCGAGGAGCGTGCCCGTCCCACATCCGACATCCAGCACCCGGCCGCCCGAAGGCGCCCAGGTCCGCACGGCGACGACGCGCTTGCGGATGTAGTGCTCCATCACGTGGGCGGGGATGCTCTCGTCGTACTCCCCGGCGATGTCGTCGAAGTGGGTGTGGCGGTGGCCGCTCGGAGCTCCGCTCACCGCGTCTGGTGCGCGCTGTGCCCGCCGGCGAGGACCGCCCAGGATGGCATCGGGGACCGAGACGTCATCCCACCGAGGCTAACGGCCGCGACGCAATCCCGCCGCAGGTAGGAATCCAGCTGTTCCCGGCCCACCGGCCGCGCTCAGTTGTTGGGCGCGGCCTCCCGGGTGGCGACGTGGGCGGCGACCTGGCGCTTGAGGCGGGCGAGGATGGCGGACATGCCCCGTAGGCGCTGGGAGGAGATGGCCTCGGCCAGGCCCATCCTCATGTAGAAGTCGTTGGGAGTGGCCAGGACCTCCTCGGCCTTCGCCCCCTCGAGACCGCTGTGGAGGATGCCGGCGAAGCCCCGGGTGGTGGGTGCCTGGTCGGGCACGTCGAAGTGGAGGTGGACGCGATGGTCGTCGTCGACCGAGGTGATGAGGAAGAAGGGGGTGGCGCACTCCGGTACCTGTTCCATGAGCTCCCGGTGGCCAGCCAGCTCCTCAGGAAGGGGCGGGACCTTCTTGGAGTACTCCAGCAGGGCCTGCAGGCGCAGCTCCTTGGGAGCCCCGCCGAAGAGGTCGACGATTCGTTGGAGGGCGGGCGGCGCCGCGGCGGCGGGTTCTGCACTCATGACATCCACTCTCCCACACCGGTGAGGAATTCTTGACCGTCGAAGTCGGGATTGACCGCTAGGCTGATCGGCGAAGATGCGTCAACGTGACATCCAAGGAGGATGCCCTTATGCCCACGGTCGCTCCCGACAACTCGCCCGAGCTGGCTCAGTACGCCAAGCCCGAGATGCTGGTGACCACCGCCTGGCTGGCCGAGCACCTCGACGATCCGGGCCTCGTGATCGTCGAGTCCGACGAGGACGTGCTCCTCTACGACACCGGCCACATCCCCGGCGCCATCAAGGTCGACTGGCATCTCGACCTCAACGACCAGGTCACCCGGGACTACGTCGACGGCCAAGGCTTCGCCGACCTGTGCTCGCGCAACGGGATCAGCCGTGACTCCACCGTCGTGTTCTACGGGGACAACTTCAACTGGTGGGCGGCCTACGCCCTCTGGGTGTTCAAGCTCTTCGGCCACCCCGACGTCCGCCTCCTCAACGGCGGGCGCATGAAGTGGCTGCAGGAGGGCCGGGACCTGACCACCGACGTGCCCAAGCGCGAGCCCACCGAGTACCCCGTCGTCGAGCGTGAGGACGCGCCCATCCGGGCCTTCCGTGACGACGTGCTCGCCCACATCGACAAGCGGGGCAAGCTCGTCGACGTCCGCTCCCCCGGGGAGTACTCCGGCGAGCTGTTGCACATGCCCGACTACCCCCAGGAGGGGGCGTTGCGCGGTGGCCACATCCCCGGCGCGGCCAGCAAGCCGTGGAAGATGGCGGCCAACGACGACGGCACGTTCAAGGACGCCGACGCCCTGCGGGGCATCTACGCCGACGAGCTCGGGCTGAGCCCGGAGGACGACGTGGTCGTGTACTGCCGGATCGGCGAGCGCTCCAGCCACACCTGGTTCGTGCTGCAGAACCTGCTCGGCTACCCGACCGTCCGCAACTACGACGGCTCGTGGACCGAGTGGGGCAACCTGGTCAAGGCGCCCGTCGAGCGGTAGCGACTTCGTTGGCCGAACCGTGGCCAGCAGTGCGACATGGAGCACTGCGGGCCACGGCGACGGCGCGGGCGGGGCGCCGGAAGCCGACGGGCGTGCGCACGCGGCAGGCGGGCCAGATCGGGGCCTGGCAGGCGGCGCACCGCAGCCGGGTAGGGGAGCCGTCCCGCGCGCAGGGGAGGGTGATCTCCCGTCGTTCCGCCGCTGCCGCCCACCGTTCGCTCCTGTCGCCGCCGGATGCCCGCTTCACATCGCACGAGCGGCGGGAGCGCCGCTGTGGTCAGGCGCCGGCGGAGCTGGGCCGGATGACGACCTTGCCGTCGCGGCCGTCGCCCCGCTCGATGCGGAGGGCGAGCTGACCGTTGCCGAAGGTGGCCGACGCCGGCCCCCCGAACCCGCCGGGCACGGTCACCATGCGCTCGTAGGGCCCGTAGTGCCACTCGTGGGCGATGTAGTCCTTCTCCGCCGGCGTGCGCTGGGTGGCGTTGACGTGCACCCGGTCGTCCTCGATGTCGATGCTGATGTCATCCGCCATGACCCCGGGCAGCGGGAAGACCAGGACGACGGCGCTCTCGGCCTCGTACATGTTCACCGGCACCCGCTGAGGGTCGTACTCGACCAGGCCGGTGGGCGGCGTGTCGGGGTCGGGCCACTCGCCGCCGCCTTCGCGGTTGCCAGGGCCTGACGGCTGCTGCGACGCCTGCGTCACCCCGTCGCCGGTCTCCACCGGCTCGGCGCGGACGGCCTTGGGTACGGTCGTGTCACTCATGGTTTGGACCTACCCGGGCCGGCGCCGGGCGTACCGCGCCGGTTCTGTCGCCTAGGCGGGCACCAGCCCCGATTGGGGATCGAAATGGTTGAAGGGGGCGCAGCGGGGCGGCTCGGCGGTACCCGGCCCGACGGCGATGCACGCCCGGATCTGGGTACCGGTGATAGGCGGCGGCCCGTCCACCGGCGCTCGGCACGGGACCGTCACGACCATGAGCAGTATCTCGTAGGCCCCCGGCTGGGCATAGGTGTGGGTCAGCGACAGGCCGGTGCGGGACGTCCCGGGCTTGTCACACAGCGGAGGCGTCGACGTTCCGATCAGGGGGCCGTCCGACTTGTCGCCGAGGGACAGGTGGACGATGCAGCAGGCCTCCTGCGGGGTGCTCACGTCGTCGACGAAGAAGGTCACCGGCTCACCCGCCGCGGGCCTCGCCGGCTCCATGCGCAAGGTCACGGTGACACCGTTCGCCGTTCTCGACCACCGGTCGGTCGGGGTCACCGGCGGGGCCGTGGTCGTGGGCGAGCCCCACGGCGGGAGCGGAGGGAGCGTGATGGACGTGGGCGTGGAGGGTCGCGGTGACGACGTCGTCGTGCTCCGGGGGACTGCCGTCGGCGTGACCTGCGGCACGGGGACGGTTGGCGGCGGGGCGACCGTCGACGTGACCACGACGGGCGGGGCGATGGTCTCCTCGTGGGCCACGCGGTCCTGGACGAGGGCGGCGGCGCCCACCCGGCGGCCGGCGCCGGCCCCCGGCTCGGCGTCGATGGCGGCGGCGGCGAGGGCGCCGGCCGGCAGCAGGACGGCGATCATGGCGGCGAGGGCCCGGGTCAGCCCGCGCATCAGTCGTTCCACCCCGGTCGGGGCGTCGACGCCTTGGTGCAGTCGCTGCGGACCTCGCAGAACGGGTCGATGATCGGGGAGACCAGCATGTCGGGCGGGAAGTCGGGGAACGGCGAGCACCCCTTCTGGGCCGCCGGCCCCGGCCCGACTCCGATGCAACCGGTGAGCTGCACGCTGTGGATCTCGGGTGGGTTCGGCAATCCCGGGCCGACGAGCTGCTTGCACGGGAAGTCGGCAATGGCGTCGAGGGAGAGCTTGTAGGAGCCGGCGGCGGCGAAGGTGTGGGTCTTGACCACCCTGTGGGGTCCGGTGGAGAGGTCGGCGCAGGCCGCGCTGGTGTTCAGGGAGAAGCCGGAGCCGTCACCGAACGAGGCCATCACCACGCAGCACGGCTCGGTGCTCGACCAGTCGAGGAGGAAGGTGACCGGCTGGCCCGCCACTGGCGCCGCCGGCTCCATGCGGAGGCGCACCTCGGTGCCCCAGGCCCCGTTGCTCCAGGAGCTGGCCGGTTGGATCCGCCCCAGCCCGGTCGGCGGCGGCGAGGTCGGCCAGGGGATCGGCGGCAGGTTCCGCGGCGTGCCGGTCGACGCCGCCGGCGCCGTGGTTGCGGGCGACGTGGTGGAGGACGAGGCGGGGCGCCTGGTCGTGGTGGTGGCGACGGATCCTGCCGTCGAGCTCGTGGCGCCGGTCGGCGGGGCCGCCGTGACCGTGGTCGGCACGGTCGACGCCGTCTCCTCCAGGGGCCGGGCCCCACCCAGGCCGGCGGCGCCGGCCCGCCCGCCGGCGACGATGGTGGTCGGCTCCGCGGGGCCGATCGCCGTCGCCGACCACCCGCCGGCGCAGAGCAGCACGGCAACGCACCCGGTGAGTGCCTTCACGAGCCGGTCGCCGCGGTCAGAGCTCATGACCCCACTATCCGCATTCTTCGGCCCGGTACTGAGGGCGTTGCCCAGGAGTTGGGCGAGTGTTGGGCGCCGGAGACCTCCGGGGCTCACGGCGCGCACGCCCTGGCTGCATCGCTCGGCCAGACGCCGATGCACATGGGAATGGCGACGCCGACCATCTTCCCGGTTCCGACGCCGTTCTCGTCGGGAACGGGGAGGCATTCGAGACCGATGACCCGCACCACGGCCCGGTAGGCGGCACTCTCGGCGTAGGTGTGCGTTCTGGTCACGCTCCTCGGGCCGCGGCCGGCGCACGCCTGCTCGGCGAAGAGGGCGTGGTGGACGGGATCGGTCTGCACGGTGACGTCCTCGTCACCGAAGGCGATCGTCGAACCGAGGCAGCAGCCGACCCCAGGGGATACGGTGACCGTGAAGGTGACCGGCCGGCCGGCCAGCGCCGCCGGCTCCATCCGCACGGACACCGCGAGCTGCCCGTCCGACGCCGACCACGTGGACTGAAGCGGGACGGTGGCGAGCGTCGTTGTCGTCGGCACCGTGGAGGTCGGGTCGGCGGGCCGGGTCGTGGCCGTCGCCGGTGGCGGGGTCGTGGTCGTCCTGGGGCGCACGGACGTCGAGGTGTCAGCCGTGCGGGTAGACGTGGTGGCGACGACGGTGGGAGTGGTGGCCGGGGCCGGCTCGGTGGCCGGCTCGTCGGGCAGCCCGTCGAGCCCGACGGAGGCGGCGCCGGCCCGGTCGCCGGCGGCGATCACGGTCGGTCCCGGGTCGCCGGCACTCGTCGCCGCCACCACGCCGGCGGCGAGCAGCACGGCGAGGCTCACGAGCAAGCCCCGGACCGCCCGTCCACCGCCGTCGAGCCTCATCCGCGCGCCTATCGGCGGCGGAGCACTCGAACTTGAGGGTCGTTCAGGCGGTCAGGAGATCGCGGGCGCTGCGGGCCGTCGCCGAGCGGCGCAGCTTGGAGATGGCCTTGAGCTCGACCTGGCGAACGCCCTCACGGGTGAGCCCGAAGTGCTCGCCGACCTCCTCCAGGGTCCGCGGGCTGCCGCGGTCGAGGCCGTAGCGGAGGCACAGGACCTCCTGCTCGCGAGGCTCGAGCACCGAGAGGAGCTGGGCCACGTGGGTCGGGAGCATGGCCGCGAAGACGGCCTGGTCGGGCGGCGGGGTGGTGAGGTCCTCGACCAGCTCGCCCATCTCGGTCTCGCCGTCGGTGAGGTGCTCCGAAAGCGACGCCGGCTCGCCCAGGAAGGGGAGCAGCTCCTCGACCTTCTTGGCCGGCAGGCTCACCGCCGCCGCCAGCTCGGCCGCCTTGGGCGGGCGGCCATGGCGCACTTCCAGGGCGCTGGCGGCCATGCGGATGGCCAGCAACTGGTCGCCGGCGTGCACGGGGAGGCGGATGGTGCGGCTGGTGTTGGCGATGCCGCGGGCGATCGTCTGGCGGATCCACCACGTGGCGTAGGTGGAGAACTTGAACCCCCGGCGGGGGTCGAAGCGGTCGACGGCCTGGATCAGGCCGAAGTTGCCCTCCTGGATGAGGTCCAGCAGCGGCAGCCCCGAGGCCTGGTACTTCTTGGCGATGGAGACGACCAGGCGGAGGTTCGAGCGCACGAACTTGCGGTGCGCATCCTCGCCGACGATGACGTCCTGCTCGAGCTCCTCCTGCGCGGCCATGGTGAGGGCCTCTCCCTGGGCCAGCTTGGCCGCCGCCGCCAGCCCCCTCTGGGTGAGCGTGCCCAGCCGCACTTCATCGTCCCTGGTCAGCAGGGGGTACTTGCCGATGTCGTTCAGGTAGAGCTGAAGGAGATCCTCCTCCTCGCCGCCCCGACCCTGCGTCTTGCCCAAGAACGCCTCCAAGGTGCGGCGTCAACGTACCAGAGGCACCGTCAATTTGTCCCGTGGGATGTGGAAAAAGTTCACGGCCCGAACGTGAGGACCAGCTCGACCTCGCCGCCGGCCCGCCGGACCCGGGCGTCGGAGGCGAGCCGGCGGATGAGGAACAGCCCCCGGCCCCGCTCGGCGCCGGTGTCCACCAGCTTCGGCGACTCCGGCACCTCGAAGCCCCGGCCCCGGTCGGAGATCTGCACCACGAGCGAATGGCCTTCGAAGCCGGCGGTGACGCGCGTCACCCCGCCACCGTGGCGGTGGGAGTTCACCATGGCCTCGTGCACGGCGAGGATGGCGTCGTCGGCGTCGCCCGTCCACTGGTTGTCCTCGAGGAAGCGGGCCAACTCCCGCCGGGCGGCGTCCGGCTGCGGTGACAGCTCGACCGGTCGGCGCAGGGCGGAAACAGGCATACATGACGTTTGTTCCCAACCGGCTCGATACGTCAACGTCTCAGGCTCGGAAAACCGCTTCCAGCTCCTCCGGCACCGCCACCTCCAGTTGGCTGTACGTGCACGACGCCGGCTCGCGCTCCGGACGCCAGCGCACGAATGAGGTGGCGTGGCGGAACCGGTCACCCTGGAGGTGGTCGAACGCCACCTCGGCCACCAGTTCGGGCCGCAGGGGTTCCCAGGACATGTTGCGGCCGGCGTTCCAGCGGCTCTGGCCACCCGGCATGCGCCCCCCTTTGGCAGCCGCTTCGGCCTCCGCCTCCGCCCAGGCCGCCCACGGGTGGCCGTCGAGAGCGTCGACGCGGTAGGGCTCCAGCTCGACGGCCAGCTCCTTGCGCCGGGCCACGGTGAACGACGACGCCACCCCCACGTGGTGCAGCGTCCCCTCGTCGTCGTAGAGACCGAGCAGCAGGGAGCCGACGCCGGCGCCGTCCTTGTGGACACGGAAGCCGGCCACCACGCAGTCGGCGGTGCGGGCGTGCTTGACCTTCAGCATGACCCGCTCGTCCTCCCGGTAGGGGAGCGAGACCGCCTTGGCCACCACGCCGTCGAGGCCGGCGCCCTCGAAGCGGTTGAACCAGTCGGTGGCCACGTCGGGGTCGCCGGTGGCCGGGGTGAGGTGGACGGGCGGCCGTGCACCGGCCAGTGCCTGTTCCAGGAGGGCCCGCCGTTCGCCGAACGGCCGGGCCCGAAGGTCGTCGTGGCCGAGGGCCAGCAGGTCGAAGGCCACGAAGGAGGCCGGCGTCGTCTCGGCCAGCATCTTGATGCGCGAGGCGGCGGGGTGGATGCGCTGCAGGAGCGCCTCGAAGTCCAGGCCGCCGGCGCCGGCGATGACGATCTCACCGTCGAGCACGCACCGTGGCGGCACGTTCTCTTTGAGCGCCGGGGGGAGCTCGGGAAAGTAGCGGGTGAGGGGTTTCTCGTTGCGGCTGCCCAGCTCCACCTCGTCACCGTCGCGGAAGGCGATGCAGCGGAAGCCGTCCCACTTGGGCTCGTAGAGCATGCCCTCGGGCGCCGGCATCTCGCGGGCCAGCTTGGCGAGCATGGGCTTGACGGGAGGCATGACCGGCAGCTGCATGCCGCTCATGCTGGCAAGCGGCGCTCAGTCGTGCACGTGCACCCAGGTGCCGATGGGGACGCGGTCGAAGAAGTAGTCGGAATCCTCCAGTGTGACGCGCACGCAGCCGTGACTGGCCGGGTAGTCGGGGACCGACGTGCTGCCGTGGATGGCGAAGCCGCCGACGAAGTACATGGCGTTGTACAGCCAGCCCAGGGAGCCCTCGTGCCAGCCGGCGTCCTTGGCGTAGATCCGGAACCAGCCCCGCGGCGTGTCGGCCCGCCACCACTCGCCCTCGTACCGGTACCACTCGCCGTTGCCGGTGGAGACGTGGGTCGCAGAGACGACCTGGCCGTCCACCACCTCCAGCAGCACCTGCTCGGAGATGTCGATCTCGAGGGAGTACTCCGACGCCGACGCCTGGCCGGCGCCGGCCACCCATGAGAACAGCGCCGCGACCAGCACCGCAGCTACGAGAGTCCGCCTCATGATCGCTCCTTCCGGAAGCTGACCCTTCTGTCGCTACCCGATCGGGCCGGGGGCCAAGCGGCGGTAGCGTCCTCAGCGGCATGTCGACCCCGCGCGCCACCTACCGCGTCCAGCTCCACGCCGGCTTCACCTTCGACGACGCAGCGGCGATCGTGGACTACCTCGCCGACCTCGGAATCAGCCACCTGTATTGTTCGCCGTTCCTGCAGGCCGCGCCGGGCAGCTCCCACGGCTACGACGTCGTCGACCACCACCGGCTCAACGTCGAGCTCGGTGGCGAGGAGGCCTATGAGCGGCTCTGCGCGGCGCTGGAGCGGCGGGGCATGAGCCAGGTGGTCGACATCGTGCCCAACCACATGGCCATCAGCGGGCGGGAGAACGCCTGGTGGTGGGACGTGCTGGAGAACGGGCCGTCCAGTCGCTACGCCGGCTACTTCGACATCGACTGGGACCCGCCCGAAGAGCGGATGCGCATGCGGGTCCTCGTCCCCGTCCTGGGCGACCACGTCGGCCGCTGCATCGACCGGGGCGAGCTCTCCCTGGTGCGCGACGGGGGTTCCTTCGAGTTCCGCTACTTCGACCACGCCTTCCCGGTGTCGCCGCGGTCCCTCGACGACCTCCTCCGGGGCGTGGGCGTGCAGATCGGCTCCGACCCCCTGGTGCGGGTCGCCACCGACTGCAGCCGGTTGCCGCACGCGCTGGCGTCGGACCGGGAGAGCGTGGACGAGAGGCACCGGAACAAGGAGGTCCTGCGGGAGACGCTCGCCGAGCTCTTCGAGACCGAGCCGGCGATCGCCGCCGCTCTGGACGACGGCCTGGCCGAGTTCAACCAGGATCCCGACGCCATCGACGATCTCCTCGAGCGCCAGAACTACCGGCTGGCCTACTGGAAGGTGGCCGGCCAGGATCTGGACTACCGGCGGTTCTTCGACATCTCCACGCTGATCGCCCTGCGCAGCGAGAACATGTTCGTCTTCGCCGACACCCACGACAAGATCGTCGGGCTGATCCGGGCCGGGAAGGTGACCGGCCTGCGGATCGACCACGTGGACGGCCTGCGCGACCCGGCCGCCTACCTGCACCTGCTGGGCCAGGCCGCCGGCGACACCTACGTCATCGTCGAGAAGATCCTCGAGTCCGACGAGACCGTGCCGGGGGACTGGGTGGTCGAGGGGACCAGTGGCTACGACTTCGCGGTGCGGGCCAGCGCTCTCTTCGTCGACCCCACCGGCGAGGCGCCGCTCACCGACATCTACGCCGGCTTCGCCGGCGGGTCCGCCGACTACGAAGAAGCGGTCTACGGCAACAAGCACCTCATCATGCGGGAGGTGTTGGCCGCCGACGTCCGCCGGATCGTCAACGACCTGGTCTGGGTGTGCGAACGGCACCGCCGGCACCGGGACCACACCCGCCTCGACCTCTCCCGAGCGGTGCGGGAGGTCCTGGCCGGCCTCGACGTCTACCGGACCTACGTGCGGGCCGGCCCCTCGGAGCCCTCGGCCGGCGATGTCGCCCGGGTGGAGGCCGCCGTCGCCCGGGCCACGGAACGCCGGCCGGACATCGACCCGTCGCTGTTCGAGTTCCTCCGGGACCTTCTGCTCAAGCGCATCAGCGGCCCCCAGGAGAACGAGTTCGCCCTGCGCTTCCAGCAGTTGAGCGGCCCGGTCATGGCCAAGGGGGTCGAGGACACGACCTTCTACCAGTTCAACCGGCTGGTCTCGCTCAACGAGGTGGGCGGGAACCCGGGCAGGTTCGGCACGTCGGTCCAGGAGTTCCACGAGGCCAACGCCCGGATGGCCCAGGACTGGCCGGGCACCCTGCTGGCCAGCTCCACCCACGACACCAAGCGCAGCGAGGACGTGCGGGCCCGCATCGGCCTGCTGTCGGAGGTCCCCCGGGAGTGGGGCGCGGCCGTCGAGCGGTGGGCGGCCATGAACGCCCGTCACAAGGCCGACGGGATGCCCGACGCCAACGCCGAGTACCTGCTGTACCAGGTGCTCGTCGGCGCCTACCCGCTGGGCGTGGACCGGGCGGTGGCGTTCATGGAGAAGGCGTCGCGAGAGGCCAAGCAGCACACGTCGTGGATCGACCCCGACCCCGCCTACGACGAGGCCCTGGCCGCGTTCGTGAAGGCCGTGGTCGCCGACGAGGCCTTCACCGCCGACCTCGCCGCCTTCACCGAGCCGCTGGTGGCGGCCGGCCGGCGGACGTCGCTGGCCCAGATGCTGCTCAAGCTGACGTCGCCCGGCGTGCCTGACATCTACCAGGGCACCGAGCTGTGGGACCTCAGCCTGGTGGACCCCGACAACCGCCGGCCGGTGGACTACGACGCCCGCCGGGCGCTGCTGGCCAGGGTGAAGGACGCTTCGGCCGACGAGGTTCTGCGGTCGAACGACGTCGGGGCCCCGAAGCTGTGGCTGACCCAACGCACCCTCGACCTACGCCGGCGGCTCGAAGACTGCTTCGCCGGGGGCTCGTACCAGCCGCTCGCCGCCGCCGGCGAGCGGGCGGGGAACGTGGTGGCCTACGTTCGCGGCGGGCGCGTGGCCGTGATCGTGCCCCGGCTGGTCATGGGGCTGGGCCGCGGGTGGGGAGACACCACCGTGGCCCTGCCCGAAGGCCGATGGACCGACGAGCTCGGCGGCTCGACCGCCGATGAGGGGCCGGTGCATCTCGCCGCCCTTCTGTCGGGTTTCCCGGTCGCCCTTTTGGTGAGGAACTGACGATGACCTCTTTCCGGGTGTGGGCGCCGCGCGCCCGGCGCGTCGACCTCGTCCTGGGACGCGACGAGCGCCACCCTCTCGACGGCCCCGACGAGTTCGGCTGGTTCTCGGCTGAGGCCGACGCCGCGCCGGGCGACGACTACGCCTACTCCCTCGACGGCGGCGCCCCCCTGCCCGACCCCCGCTCGCCCTGGCAGCCCGAGGGTGTCCACGGGCCGTCGCGGCTCGTGGACCACTCGGCCTTCGCGTGGACCGACGCCGGTTGGGCCGGCGGCGTGCCCCTGCCCGAGGCCGTGGTCTACGAGCTGCACGTCGACACCTTCTCCGAGGAGGAGACCTACGAGGGCGCGATCCCCCACCTCGACCACCTCGTCGAGCTGGGCGTGACCCACGTCGAGCTGCTGCCGGTGGTGGAGTACCCCGGCCGGTGGGGATGGGGCTACGACGGCGTCGACCTCTACGCCCCCAACTCCGGCGACGGCGGCCCTGAGGGGCTGAAGCGCCTGGTCGATGCCTGCCACGCCAAGGGCCTGGGCGTGATCTTCGACGTCGTCTACAACCACCTGGGCCCGTCGGGGAACTATCTCGGCCAGTACGGGCCGTACTTCACCGACCGCTACGGCACCCCGTGGGGCGAGGCGGTCAACCTCGACGGCCCCGACAGCGACCCGGTGCGGGAGTTCGTCATGGACAACGCCCTCATGTGGCTGCGCGACTACCACGCCGACGGCCTCCGGCTCGACGCGGTGCACGCCATCGTCGACACCTCGGCGACCCATATCCTCGAGGAGCTGGCCGGCCGGGTCGACGAGCTCGAAGCCGAGCTGGGCGTGGCCAAGTTCCTGATCGCCGAGAGCGACCTCAACGACCCCCGCATCGTCGGCGACCGCGCTCTCGGCGGCTACGGGATGGACGCCCAGTGGAGCGACGACTTCCACCACGCCCTCCACGCCGTCCTCACCGGGGAGCGGGCCGGCTACTACGCCGACTTCGGCTCTGTCGCGCAGCTGGCCAAGTCGCTGCGCCAGGCCTTCGTCTACGACGGTGTGTACTCGCCCCACCGCCGGCGCCGGCACGGCCGCACGCCGGCGGGCATCCCGCCCACCCGGTTCCTGGGCTACCTCCAGAACCACGACCAGGTCGGCAACCGGGCCCGGGGTGAGCGCAGCTCCATGCTCTTGGGCGACGGGCTGCTCAAGGTGGCGGCCGCCCTGGTGCTGCTGGGGCCGTCGGTGCCCATGCTGTTCCAGGGCGAGGAGTGGGGCGCGTCGACGCCGTTCCAGTACTTCACCGACCACGACGACCCCGAGCTGGGCAAGGCCGTCACCGAGGGTCGCCGGCGGGAGTTCGCCTCCTTCGGCTGGGACCCCGAGGAGGTGCCCGACCCCCAGGACCCCGAGACGTTCCGCCGGTCGAAGCTGCGCTGGGACGAGGTCTCCGAGCCCGGCCACGCCGGCATCCTGGACTGGCACCGCCGGCTCGTCGAGCTGCGGCGGTCGCTGCCGGCGCCGGCCTCCGAGGTGGCGGTGGACTTCGACGAGGACGGCCGCTGGGTGGTGCTGACCCGGGGGCCGCTGACCGTCGCCGCCAACCTCGGACAGGCCCCGGCGACTGTTCCCGTCGGGTCCGGGAAGGTGGTCCTGGCGTCGTCGGAGGCCGCCCCCCGAGACGACGGCCTGGCCGAGTTGGCGCCGGAGAGCGCATTGGTGCTGATGCGCTCTTGACGAATCCAGAAGCCCGGGTGTATCCAGGTTCGGCGGGGCGATCACCGACCTGCATAGGGGGTGTGCGATGTCCCCAGTGTCGACGGCGACTTGGGATCGGACCGGATTTGCCGTCCTGGCGCGCCCACTGCCGTACCCGACCGCGGACCTGCCTCTCCAACTGCCCAAGGAGATCGTGGTCGACTGGCAGCTGCCGGCCGACGGCGACCGGAAGAACTGAGCCCGCGGGTCGAGGTCAGCCGGCCCGCACGGGCGCGGGCCGGCTGATGCGCGACGGCGACGGTGTTATTGCACCTTGGTGGTGGTCCTCGAGTCGACCGACGCCCCCGCCGGCGTCCGGCTGCGAGCGGCGTAGCTCAGAGCCAGGAGCACCAGGCCGACCACGGCCAGGCCGATGACGGCACCCAGGGCGTAGCGGGCGGCGTCGTTGCCGGACCCGGCCCCCAGCGCCTCGAACTGGGCCACCCGGGTGAAGATGTCCTGGGTGTGGGTGGTGTCGTCGCCGAAGCGGGTGTCGTCCCAGCCGATGATCGCGTACTCCCTCAGCGAGGCGACGCCCGGAGGCTGGCGGATGTCGGCCCCCGTCCACACGCCGATGCGCCGGCTGACCGACCGGTCGGTGATGCGGGTGTTCTTCGACCACGTGTCGCCGTTGTCGGTCGAGAACGTGTAGTAGACGTCGGTGGCGATGGCGCCCCTGTCGTCGCGGAAGTCCCACCACACGGCGTCGACCCGGCCGCCGGGGGTGACGTCGATGTTGGGGGTGATCTGGACGGCGAGGTCGGCGGGGTTGTCGTCGTTGAGCAGCTTGGGCTGGGTCCAGGTCTTCCCGTCGTCGGTCGAGCGCTGGTAGTAGATGTCGCGGTCGGCACCCCTCGGGGGCTGGTCGGGCTTGCCCTCGTAGATGATGTGGAGGCTGCCCTGGGCACCGCCGGCCGACGACCACTTCAGGATGCCGACGTGCTCGGTGTAGGGGCTGGGCGGGGAGGCGTCGTTGAACTCCCAGGTCTGGCCCCGGTCGAGCGTCTTGCCGATGATGATGGGCGCCGGCGGCGCCGGGGTGATGCCCACCGTGTTCAGCGGCCAGATGACGAACAGAGCGCCCTTGTCGTTCGTCGCCAGCGACGGAGCGCTGAAGCTCATGACGTAGGGGACGTCCTGGCCCTGGGCGTTCTTGACCATCTTCGGGTACTTGGACTGGAGGTCGATGGGCTCGCTCCAGTTCTCCCCGCCGTCGGTGGACACCGACAGCATGGGCGCCCGCTGGAACGGCGGGTTGGTCTGCTCGGGCAGGGCCTTGCGCCAGGTGACGTAGACCACGTCGGTGGCCCCGGAGGTGTCCACGGCGATGGAGGAGACCGGGGTGTTGTTCTCGGTCTGCGGGCCGGTCAGGCCCCGGGCGTTGCGGACGATCTTGGTCGTCCACGAGTCGCCCAGGTCGGTGGACTTGGCCACCAGCACGCTGATGTTGGCCCGCTGGCCGCCGTCCTGGGTGTCCCAGCCGTTCAGGCCGTAGTAGAGGGTGCTGTTCCGGCCCCAGGCGATCGGCGTCTCGGTCTGCATGCCGGCGGTGTTGAAGCAGAACGGGTACGACGGCAGTCCGGGGAGGGCGTCGAGAAGCCGCCAGGTCTGGCCGGCGTCGGTCGAGCGGAAGAGCCGGCACAGCCGGGTGCGCATCTCGACCGCGGAGGCGACCACGTTCCGCTCGTTGGCCGGGTCGATCAGGATGTACGGAGCGGAGTAGGTACGGGTGGGGGCGAGGTCTTCGACGGTGGCCCGCACCGGGGTGGTGAGCCGGGGCTCGGCGGTCTGGGCGCCCACGGCGGCGGGGACGGCGAGCAGGGCGCCGGCGATGAGGCCGGCGAGGGCCCTGCGGGTGCGGCTCACTTGGTCACCGCCGGCTGGCCCGGCGGGCGGCGCCGGCTGGAGAAGGCGACGGCGAGGCCGGCGATGAACAGGCCGGCGCCGGCCACGCCGAGGGCGACCAGCAGGACCGAGCCGATGCCGACCGGCTCGTCCTCGAGCAGGCCGACGTGCTCCTGCTCCTCGAGGGGTACCTCCGGTGCCGCTCCGAGCACCGGTGCGCCGCCGGGGCCGACGATGGTCACCTCGCCGCGGGCCGGGACGCCCCGGATGTGGTTCTCGGACGCAGCCAGCGTCTGGGTGGCGAACAGGTAGAAGGGACCCGGGGGAGCGTTCTCCGGGATGCGGACCGTCCCGGGGCCCCACATGGCGTAGAGCTCCTCGTTGGGCTGGAAGGTGCCCAGGATGGGCCCGTCGATGCTGCCGGCCCGGATCTCCACCGGGTTCGTCCGCCCGTAGCCGCGGGGGCCGAACACGGTCACTTCCTCACCGGCCCTGGCCTGGGCCGGCGTGACCTGGAGCTGGGCCACGTGGGGGGCGGGCGAGGGCGTGGCGGAGGCGAGGACGAAGGCACTGACGAGCAGCACCCTCACCCCCCAGCGGACAGTCCGTGACGACATGCCGGCACCTTTCAGGAGGAAGCGGAGAAGCGATACTTGCACAACGAAAATAGCCGCGCCTCGGCCACCGCGGGCGGGTTCTTACGCGGGCTGCGCCGCCTCCTCGCCGTCCGCCGGCCGGCGGACCTGGGCGACGGCCGGCGACACAGCCACGCCGCCGCCGGGGAATACGCCGGCGAGCAGTCCCAGGCCCAAACTGCTGCCCCGGTCGTCGGCGGGGTCGGTGTGGGCGAAGTCACGATGTTCGAGGCGATGTCCTGGTGGAGTTCTGCAGGTTGCCGTGGCGGGTGTCGGACCAGGCGACCACGGTCCGGTCCTCGGCGGATGCCTCGGCCAGGGGGACCTGCACGAAGAACTGGGGGCTGGCGGTGCCCACGCTGCGGTCGTTGGGAACGTCGCTGACCCGGATGTTCGGCGACCACGTGTCGCCCCCCGTCCTTCGACGAGGTCATGGCCACGGCGTCGAACACGCCGACGTTGTGGTGAGGCCGAGGAAGGGCGCAGTGGCCGTGGGCGCCGGGAAGGGGTCGTTGCGGAAGTCGTACCAGGCCACGTCGATGCGGCCCCCGGGGACGAGGGAGATCTCGGGTGGAACCGGCGGATCCGGGCGCCCTTCGGGTCCGGCCGGCTCGAGGCGTCGGGGGGGGCTGGTAGAACCGCCGCCAGGTGACGTAGACCCGCTGCTCGTCGGCCGGGTCGATGGCCATGTGGGTGCGGCCGTTCATGGCCGTCTCCGACGACGTCTACTTCTCGAAGTCGCCCAGACCGCCGTGGTCCTCCACGTGAGCCCCCCGTCGGTGGAGCCGGTGCGGACGTTTTGGTGCTGGCCGGCCCCCACGTGCGGGCCGGCAGTCTGCCAGACGCGTCAGTGGTGGGAGGCCGTCCACTCCAGCAGTCCGTCGGCGGACCAGGCGTTCACGATCGACTCGTCGCCCACGCCGCACTCGGCGGCGCGCACGCAGCCGTAGGGCTGCCACTCCAGCTGGCCGGGCGCGTGGGCGTCGGTGTCGATCGACACCTTGCAGCCGGCGGCCACCACCTTGCGCAGCAGCGCCTTGGGCGGGTCGAGGCGCTCGGGGCGGCAGTTGATCTCCACCGCGGTGTCTGACTCCACCGCGGCGGCGAAGACGGCGTCGGCGTCGAAGGTCGACTGGGGCCGGCCTTTCCCGGTGACCATCCGGCCGGTGCAGTGGCCGAGGATGTCGACGTGGGGGTTGCGCACGGCGGCGATCATGCGGGGCGTCATGGCCTCGGACTCCATGCGCAGCTTGGAGTGGACGCTGGCCACCACAACGTCCAGGCGGCCCAGAAGCTCGTCGGTCTGGTCCAGGGAGCCGTCGTCGAGGATGTCGACCTCGATGCCGGTGAGGATGCGGAACGGGGCCACCCGCTCGTTGATCTCGGTCACCAGGTCGAGCTGGGCCCGGAGGCGCTCGGCGGTCAGGCCGTTGGCCACCTTGAGCCGGGGCGAGTGGTCGGTGAGCACCATGTACTCGTGCCCGAGAGCATGGGCGGCCCGGGCCATCTCCTCGATGGGGCTGCCGCCGTCGGACCAGTCGGAGTGGGTGTGGCAGTCACCCCGGAGGAGGGCCCGGATCTCGGCGCTGCGGCCGGCGAGGACGATGCCCTCCTCGGCGGCGAGGGCGCCGACCTCCTCCTCCAGCTTGGCCAGGTAGCCCGGCACCCGGCCGGTGACGGCCTCCATGGCCACGGCCTCGGTGGTCTGGCCCACGCCGGGCAGGTCGCGCAGGCGACCCTTGGCGGCCCGGTCGGCCAGATCCTGGGGGTCGAGCTTGGCCAGGGTGGCGGCCGCGCCCCGGAACGCCCGCACCCGATAGGTGGGCGCGCCCTGCCGCTCGAGCAGGTAGGCGATGCGCTGCAGGGCCTGTACGGGGTCCAGAGGGAGCCGAGCGTAGTGGCGGGTCGTGCCGGAAAATCGGTCGTCCGGTGAATGCGCTCCTCCTAGACTTCCGCGACCAGTACGTGAGGGTCGCCGAACGGCGGGGAGGCCCACCATGCAGCACGCAGCGATTTCCAGACCGAAGCCCCTGATCGTGGCTCACCTGCTGTTGCTCATGGCCGAGGAGCCCCGGCACGGCTACGAGCTGGCGGCAAGCCTGCGGACGTGGGCCTTCGAGGGCGTGACGCCGTCCATGGTGTACCGCGACCTGGCCCGGCTGGAGGCCGAGGGCCTGGTCCGGTCGTTCTGGGAGGCGTCCCAGGCCCGGGGGCCGGCCCGGCACATGTACGAGCTCACCGACGCCGGCCATGAGAACCTGGCCGCCTGCGCCGACGACGTCCGCTGCCTCATCGCCCACCTCACCGAGGTGCTGGGCCAGATAGAGGCCCTCGGGTCCGTGGCGGTCGAGGACGATGCCCCGGCCCATGGCCGGCGCCGGTTCTGGAGGACGTCGTGAAAAAGTAGGGCGGTGACGCACGTCGTCGTCCTCGCCGACACCCACATCCGGCGCGGTGGCACCCGAAGGCTGCCCGACGCCGCCTACGCCCACCTGGAGGAGGCCGACGCCATCCTCCACGCCGGTGACATCCTCGTGGGCGAGGTGCTCGACGAGCTCGGCGGGTTCGCCCCGGTTCATGCCGTCCTCGGCAACAACGACGCCGAGCTCTTCGGCCTGCTCCCCGAGACCCGGTCGCTGGAGATCGACGGCGTCCGCATCGCCATGATCCACGACAGTGGGCCGTCGGCGGGCCGGGCCGGCCGCATGCACCGCAAGTTCCCCGACGCCGGCGTGGTCGTGTTCGGCCACAGCCACATCCCGTGGGACGATGCCGGCGTGGACGGGCAGCTCCTCTTCAACCCCGGATCTCCGACCGAACGCCGGTCGCAGCCGCATCGCACCTTGGGAACGTTGCACCTCGACGGCGGCCGGGTGGTCTCCCGGATCCACGTTCTCGGATGACGGAGGTGCGGCTGGCGATCGCCAGCGCGATCACCGCGTTGCTGATCGTCGCCGGCGGCGTGGTGGCCGTGCGGACCTCGGCCGGTCCCCGCACCCTGGCGTTCGTCTCCGGCGGCCGGGCCGCTGCAGCCGCGCCCACGCCGGCCGGCGGCGCTCCCGCCCTCGTCGCACCGGCTGCCCTAGGCCAGCGAGCGCTGCCACTCTCGGCTCCGACGTCGCTCGACGCCGCCCTCGCCGCCGCCGGCTACCGGCTCCCGGCCGGCGCCGCCGTGTACGCGGCCAAGGTCACCAGAGAGGCCGGCGGTGTGGCGTACGAGGACTACCAGGGCGGCGTCGGTGCCTTGGCGACCAACTTCTGGCCGGCGTCGTCGATCAAGGTGCTGGCCGCGGTCGGCGCCCTCGAGTTCGTCGGCCAGCAGGGGTTCACCGGGGCGGCCACCGTCGCCTTCGGCAACGGAGCGCCGCGCAGCATCCGGTCGATCTACGACGATGCCGTGCGCAAGAGCGACAACGCCGCCTACGACGCTCTGGTGGAGATCGCCGGTGTCGACTACCTGAACCGGGAGTTCCTGACGCCGGCCCGGGGATTCCCGGCGACGGTCATCCAGCGCTCCTACACCGTCGGCGGCAACCTGCGGACCACGCCGGCGCTCACCATCACCGAGGGGGCCAGGCGGGTGGTCGTCCCCGCCCGCACCGGCAGAGTCGACTCCGACTGTCCCCAGGGGCAGTGCTCGAACCTGTTCGAGATGAGCGAGTCGGTCCGCCGGCTGGTGCTCCACAACGAGATCCCGACGGCGGAGCGGTTCAGGATCGCCTCGACCGACGTCATCGGCCTCACCGGCGCGCTGCTGGGCGCCGAGGGCTGGTTCGAACCGGCGGTCGCCCGGGTGCTGGGCGACGGGGCCCGGATCTACGGCAAGCCAGGGGAGGTGCCGTCCCGCGACTGCCTCGACGTCACCCTGATCGAGGGCCGCGACGGCACCCGCTACCTCCTCTCGGCCACCGTGCCCTGGCGCTCGGGCGGCTGCCCGGCGCTGGTCGACCTGGCGACTCAGGTACTGAAGTACCTGAGTCGCTGATCTGCCTGGCGGCGGGCACCCGGGTCCTTCGGACCGCGCCCGCCGCGTGCCGGTGGGGGCCCCTGCCCCACCGGCGAGCCGGAACCGGTGGCGCTTGCCTCGTCGACGGCGGGCACCCGGGTCCTTCGGACCGCGCCCGCCGCGTGCCGGTGGGGGCCCCTGCCCCACCGGCGAGCCGGAACCGGTGGCGCCGTAGCTAGCCGGCCGGCGGGGTCACGAGGTCGGCGTGGAGCTTCTGGCTCTCCGGCGTGGGCTCGAGGTCGATCTCGACCAGGCGGGCCTGGAGCCGGCGATAGGTGGCGGCGGCGTCATCCGGCCGGCCCAGCTTGGACTGCAGGCGCATGATGCGCCGGTAGATCTGCTCGGCGTAGGGGTCGACCTCGACCGCCCGCTGGAGGGCCTGCCAGGAGCCGCGGGCGTCGCCGGAGGCCCAGCGGATGTCGCCCAGCCACACCTGCACGTCGAGCACCCGCTGGCGCAGGTCCTCGCGGGGCGTCTCCGCCCACGCCCAGTCCTGGCCGGCCAGCAGGTCGCCGGTGTAGGACTGGGCCACCCGGTCGTAGGCCGCGGCCCGCACGAAGTCGTCGCCGCCGCCCGCACCCTCGGCCAGCGCCTGCTCCAGCCGCCACAGGTCGACGTCGAACAGCGGCTCCACCCGGTAGCGGTCTCCGTCGCGCTCGATGACCTTGAGCTTCTTTTCGCCAGTGGCGTCGCGCAGGCGGCTGCGCAGGTTGCCCAGGGCGGTCCAGAACCACTCCGAGCCCCGGCCGGGGTCGGCCTCGGGCCACAGGGCCTCGACGGCGGCGTCGAGGGTGGTGCCGGCCGGGTGGAGCAGGTAGAAGGCCAGGAGCTCACGGGCCTTGGCCCGGAGCCCGGCGCGTATCTCGGTGCCGTCGACGTCGATGCGGTAGGTGCCGAGCAGCTGCACGTTCACCGCCGGCGACTCGGCCATGACCACCTCGAACGGCTCAGCCTGCTCGACGACGGCGGTGATCACGTCGTCGTCGGTGCGGGCGCTGGCCAGCACGGCCAGCAGCTCGCTGGCCGCCTCACGGCCGAGGGTGTAGAGGCGGGCCCCGGCCAACCGGGGGGCGAGGCCCTCGTGGCCGACCTCGGCCGCCCGCTCATTGGCCTCGAGCCGGATGCTCACCGCCTGATCGGCGGCGGTGTCGACCAGCACGGCCAGCACCCGGGGGCCCTCCCCCTTGACGACCAGCTCGATCAACGACTCCAGGTTCTCGGGGGAGGGCTCGCGGGCCACGACGAGCACGGTGGCGGGCGACGTCGGGGTGCGCTCCTGGCCCAGGTGCTCGAGGCATGCGGCCAGGTCACGCGGCTGGCTGAGCCCGGGGACCGCCAGCCCCGGCGGCAGCAGGTCGCCGACCACGACGGCCTCACCCTGGCCGGCGCTCTGGGCCAGGAACGACGTGGTGATGAACCGGGCGACGTCGGCCGCCGCAGGGCCGAGCACCGAGACCATGCCGATCTCGGCCAGGTCGACGGTGACCTCCTCGGCGTCGCGGAAGCCGACGGCCATGGTGGTCGGGCTGGTGGGCGCCGGCCCCTTCCCGTTGGACGCCTGGCCCGGCGGGCGGATGGCGGCCAGGTCGGCCCGGGCCCGGGCGTAGCGGTCGATCCGGCGGGTGACGTGGGTGGCGAACGGATCGCGCCGGTGCAGGCCCGGCGAGGGGGTGTTGGCCCGGCGCCGGCGCCGGCGGCGCAGCCCCGCCCGCCTGAGGGCCTCGCTGACGCCGAGGGCCAGCGACGGTCCCACGACCAGGCCGGGCATGGTGCAGGCCAGCGGGTCCTCGCCCACGCCGCCGTCGGCCGCGGCCACCGGCGCCGGCCGGGCGGCCGGCGGGGCGCCGAAGGCCGAGGCGGCGACATCGTCGGTGGGCTCGTCGGCCAGGGCGCCCTCGGGGACGGGCTCGGCCGCTGGAGCGGCGTCGGCGTCGGCCGGCCGGGCGCCGTACATGTTGGCCTGGGGCGCGATCTGGGCCTGGGCCGGCGTCATGGCCGGGGATGCGGCCGGGGCCGGCGGCGGGGTGTGGGTGGCGAGCGCCTCGCGCACCGCCGCCTCGACCAACCGGGGCAGCTGCTCGTGCAGCCCGTCGCGGATGGCCCGCAGCTGCGTCGCCTCCTCGCGCAGGCCGGCGGTGATGGCCTCCACCTCGCGCAGGGCGGCACGGAGCTCGGGCTGGACGGCGTCGGCGACCACCTGGGGGAGCCGCTCGTTCATCTCCCGCTCGATCTCGCGCAGGCGGGCCGACTCCCGGCG